>JAQTMN010000028.1:2778-31649 GCA_028714315.1 Sulfuricella sp.
TCGGCTTCTCCACCGCGCCGCTGGTGGTCGAAGGCTGCATCATGATGCGCAAATGCCACCTCAACACCTGCCCGGTCGGCGTGGCGACGCAGGATCCCGCGCTGCGCAAGAAATTCACCGGCCAGCCTGAGCATGTGGTGAACTATTTCTTCTTCGTCGCCGAGGAAGTGCGCGAGCTCATGGCGCAGATGGGCATCCGCAAGTTCGACGACCTGATCGGCCGCAGCGACCTGCTCGACATGCGGCAGGGCATCGCCCACTGGAAAGCCAGGGGCCTCGATTTCAGCAGGATCTTCCATCAGCCCGACATGCCGGCCAGCGTGGCGCGCCTCCACGCCGAAGCGCAGGATCATGGCCTCGACAAGGCGCTGGACCACCAGCTCGTCGCCCAGGCCAAAAACGCGCTGGAAGCCGGCCAGCCGGTGCTGATCGCCAGCGCCATCCGCAACGTCAACCGCACCGTCGGCACCATGCTGTCGCATGAAGTGGCGAAGCGCTATGGCCATGCCGGCTTGCCGCACGACACCATCACGGTCCGGCTGACCGGCACGGCCGGGCAGAGCTTCGGCGCCTTCCTCGCCCACGGCATCACTTTCGAGCTCACCGGCGAAGGCAACGACTACGTCGGCAAGGGCCTGTGCGGCGGGCGCATCGTGGTGCAGCCGCCGGCGGATTGCCCGATCGTGGCGGAAGACAACATCATCGTCGGCAACACCGTGCTTTACGGCGCCACCAGCGGCGAATGCTACTTCCGCGGCGTCGCCGGCGAGCGCTTCGCCGTGCGCAATTCCGGCGCGACCGCGGTGGTCGAGGGCGTCGGCGACCACGGCTGCGAATACATGACGGGCGGCATGGTGATCGTGCTGGGCCAGACCGGGCGCAACTTCGCCGCGGGCATGTCCGGCGGCGTCGCCTACGTGCTCGACGAGGACGACGGCTTCGAACAGCGCTGCAACCTGGCGATGGTGCAGCTGGAGCCGGTTCCCGAGGAATCCGCCGCCAGCGAAACCGGCGAGGTCGAAGCGCATGGCCGCGTGCACCTGAACCATCTCGGCTGGGCCGACGAACGCGCGCTGCGCGCCAACATCGAGAAGCATCTGCATTACACCGGCAGCGCACGCGCCAAGCTGATTCTCGACAACTGGGCCAAATACCTGCCGAAATTCGTCAAGGTGATGCCGACCGAATACCGCCGCGCGCTGCAGGAAATTGCCGCGAAACCGGCACAGCAAAAGGAGGTTGCGTAAATGGGCAAGCCCACCGGATTCATGGAATTCCGCCGCCTGAGCGAGGAAAGCTTGCCGGTCGCGGAACGCCTGAAAAATTACCGAGAGTTCGTGCTGCACCTGACCGACGAACAGGCCGCCGTCCAGGGCGCGCGCTGCATGGATTGCGGCATCCCGTTCTGCAGCAGCGGCTGCCCGGTCAACAACATCATCCCCGACTGGAACGACCTGGTCTACCGCGGACAATGGCGGCAGGCGCTGGACGTGCTGCATTCGACCAACAACTTCCCCGAATTCACCGGGCGGATCTGCCCGGCGCCGTGCGAAGCTGCGTGCACGCTGAACATCAACAACGACGCGGTGGGCATCAAATCGATCGAACACGCGATCATCGACCACGGCTGGGAGCAGGGCTGGGTCGCGCCGCATCCGGCGCCGAGCAAAACCGGCAAGATAGTCGCCGTCGTCGGCTCCGGCCCCGCCGGCCTCGCCTGCGCGCAGCAGCTGGCGCGCGCCGGGCACGCGGTGGTGGTGTTCGAGAAGCACGACCGCGTCGGCGGCCTGCTGCGCTACGGCATCCCCGATTTCAAGCTGGACAAGTCACTGATCGAGCGCCGCATGGAGCAGATGCGCACCGAAGGCGTGGAATTCCGCGTCAATCAGCATGTCGGCGCCGATGTGCCGGCGCGGCAGCTGATGGAAGGATTCGACGCGGTGGTCCTGACCGGCGGCGCCGAGCAGCCGCGCGACCTCCCGGTGCCGGGGCGCGAGCTGGGCGGCGTGCATTTCGCCATGGAGTTCCTCATCCAGCAGAACAAGACCGTGGCCGGCGACGCGCTGCCCGGCCAAATCAAGGCCACCGGCAAGCACGTGGTGGTGATCGGCGGCGGCGATACCGGCTCCGACTGCGTCGGCACCTCCAACCGCCACGGCGCGGCCTCGGTGACGCAAATCGAAGTGATGCCGCGCCCGACGGAGCAGGAAAACAAAGCGCTGACCTGGCCCGACTGGCCGCTCAAGCTGCGCACGTCCAGCTCTCAGGAAGAAGGCTGCACGCGCGACTGGTCGGTGCTGACCAAGGAATTCGTCGGTTCGGGCGGCAAGATCGAGAAGCTGCGCGCCGTGCGGGCGGAATTCAAGGAAGGCAAGCTGGTCGAGATTCCGGGCAGCGAATTCGAAATCAAGGCCGACCTGGTGCTGCTGGCGATGGGCTTCGTCAGCCCGGTGCAGCAGGTGCTGCAAGCCTTCGGCGTGGAAACCGACGCGCGCGGCAACGCCAGGGCCGCGACCGAAGGCGCCGGCTGCTACCGGACCAGCGTGGACAAAGTGTTCGCCGCCGGCGACATGCGCCGCGGCCAGTCGCTGGTGGTGTGGGCCATCCGCGAAGGGCGCCAGGCCGCGCGCGCCGTCGATGAATACCTGATGGGCTCGTCCGACTTACCCCGCTAGTAGTCGGCCAACTTGATTCGCAGGATCTGTGGGTCAGGCTTAAGCCTGACATAGACGGCTGAAACCGTACCCACAACAGCTCATGCATCCTGCCATTTCATCTTGACTGATTACTGGCTCAACCTAACCGCTGGCCGAAACCGACATGCACAAACTGAAAAACGACACTTTCCTGCGCGCGCTGCTGCGCCAGCCGACCGAATACACGCCGGTGTGGATGATGCGCCAGGCCGGCCGCTACCTGCCGGAATACAACCAGACGCGGGCGCGGGCGGGCGATTTTCTCAGTTTGTGCAAGAATCCGGACCTCGCCACCGAGGTGACGCTGCAACCGCTGGCGCGCTTTCCGCTCGACGCCGCCATCCTGTTTTCCGACATCCTCACCATTCCCGACGCGATGGGCCTGGGGCTGTACTTCAGCACCGGCGAGGGGCCGAAGTTCGAGCGGCCGCTGCGCGACGAATGGGAGATCCGCGACCTGATCGTGCCCGACCCCAACGTCCATCTGCGCTACGTGGTCGATGCCGTCGCCCAGATCCGCAAGTCGCTCAACAACGAAGTGCCGCTGATCGGGTTCGCCGGCAGCCCGTTCACCCTCGCCTGCTACATGGTCGAAGGCGGCAGCAGCTCGGATTTCGCCCTGGTCAAGACCATGCTCTACC
Organism: Sulfuricella sp.; assembly: GCA_028714315.1. GTDB lineage: Bacteria > Pseudomonadota > Gammaproteobacteria > Burkholderiales > Sulfuricellaceae > Sulfuricella. The sequence goes on from JAQTMN010000028.1 coordinate 6,116, forward strand.
AGCGGCCGGCGCTGCTGCACCACATCCTCGACGTCAACGCCCGCGCCGTGACCGCCTACCTCAACGCGCAGATCGAAGCCGGCGCCCAGGCGGTGATGATTTTCGACAGCTGGGGCGGAGCGCTGTCCCACGCTGCCTACCACGAATTCTCCCTGCCCTACATGGAGCAGATCGTCAGCGGCCTGATCCGCGAGCACAACGGCGCGGCCATCCCCAGCATCGTCTTCACCAAGGGCGGCGGCCTGTGGCTGGAAAACATCGCCGCCATCGGCTGTAGCGCCGTCGGTCTGGACTGGACCATCGACATCGGCCAGGCGCGCGCCCGCGTCGGCGACAAGGTGGCCTTGCAGGGCAACCTCGATCCGGCCGTGCTGTTCAGCAACCCCGACACCATCCGCGGCGAAGTCGCCAAAGTGCTCGCCAGCTACGGCAAGGGCAGCGGCCACGTGTTCAACCTCGGCCACGGCATTTCGCAGTTCGCCCAGCCGGAAAACGCCGCCGCCATGGTCGATGCGGTGCACGAGCTGAGCAAGCCGTACCACTGAAAAATCAGGCGCGGAACGGCGGGATGGGCATGAAGATTCTTCGTGTCGCTCTGGATATCCCGCTCGACACCCTGTTCGACTACGCCGCCGGCGAGGCGGGCGATGTCCCTCCCGGCTCCCGCGTCCTGGTTTCCTTCGGCCGCCGCAAAATGGTCGGCGTGGTCGCCGAAATCGCCGAACGCTCCGACCTCCCCCCCGAACGCATCAAGCCGGTCCAGCGCGTTTATGACGACGTTCCCCTGGCCGGGGAAATCCTGCGTCTGCTGCGCTTTTGCGCCGATTACTACCATCATCCCCTGGGCGAAGTCATCCTCAATGCGCTGCCCGTCGCCTTGCGCCAAGCCAAGGCTGTCGCGCCCGCCAAGGTGGAAGCCTATCGCCTGACCGCGGCGGGGGAAGCGCTCGAAGCCGGCGATTTGCCCGCCCGTGCGGCCGTCAAGCGCAAGCTCCTTCAGGCGCTGAAAACCTCCGGCACGCTCGCCCGCGCCGAAATCTCGGCGCTGTCGCCGCGCGCGCCGGCGGCGATGAAGGACTTCATCGAATCCGGATGGGCGGAGGAAAGCGGCGCCGCCGATCTCGCCCCAATCGCCGCCACGGCGAGCCCGGCCCCGCCCCTCACCCCCGCGCAGGATCTGGCGGTGAGCGCCATCCTGTCCCAGGCGGGTCAGTTCCAGGTCTGGCTGCTGCACGGCATTACCGGCAGCGGCAAGACCGAGGTTTATTTGCGCGTGATCGAGCAGGTCCTGCGGAACGGCGGCCAGGCCCTGGTGCTGGTGCCCGAGATCAATCTCACGCCTCAGCTGGAAGGGCGTTTCCGCGCCCGCTTCCCGCACCTCGCCCAGGTCAGCCTGCACAGCCGCCTCTCCGCCGGCGAACGCCTGCGCAACTGGCGCCTGGCGCAGTCGGGCCGCGCCCGGATCGTGCTGGGCACCCGCCTCGCCCTGTTCACGCCGCTGCCGGGGCTCGCGCTGATCATCGTCGACGAGGAGCACGACGGCTCGTTCAAGCAGCAGGACGGCCTGCGCTACTCCGCCCGCGACATGGCCGTCGCGCGCGGCAAGCAGGCCGGCGTGCCGGTGATCCTGGGCTCCGCCACCCCTGCCCTGGAAAGCTACTACAACGCCCTGAACGAGCGCTACCGGCTGCTCGAACTGCCCGACCGCGCGGTGGCCGCGGCCGCCCTGCCGGCCATCCGCTGCATCGACACCGGCCGGGAGCGGCTCGCGGACGGCCTGTCCGAACCGCTGGTCGCGGCGTTGCGCGCGGGTCTCGAACGCGGCGAGCAGAGCCTGGTGTTCATCAACCGGCGCGGCTTCGCGCCGGTGATGCGCTGCGGCCAGTGCGGCTGGATTTCGACTTGCCACCGCTGCTCCAGCCGGCTGGTGGTGCATTTGCGCGAGCGGCGCCTGCGCTGCCACCATTGCGGCCACGAATCGCGCATCCCGCCGGTCTGCCCGGATTGCGGCAACGCCGACCTGGCACCCATCGGCCAAGGCACGCAGCGGCTGGAGGAAACCCTGGCCGGCCTGTTTCCCGCCGCCCGCATCCTGCGCGTGGACCGCGACAGCGCCCGGCGCAAGGATGCGCTGCCGGCGATGCTGGAGCGCATCCACGCCGCCGAGGTGGACATCGTCGTCGGCACCCAATTGCTGGCGAAAGGCCACGACTTCAAGAATCTCACCCTGGTGGGCGTGGTGAATGCCGACGGCGCGCTGTACAGCGCCGATTTCCGCGCCTCCGAGCGGCTATTCGCGCAGCTGATGCAGGTCTCCGGCCGTGCCGGGCGTGACGTGCTGCCCGGCAAGGTGCTGATCCAGACCCAGTTTCCCACTCATCCATTGTTCCAGGCCCTGATCCGGCACGATTACGCCGGCTTCGCACAGAGCCTGCTGGCCGAGCGCAAACAGGCGGGGTTCCCGCCCTATTGCCACCAGGCTCTATTGCGCGCCGAAGCAGGCCAGATGGACACCGCGCTGGCCTTCCTGCGCCAAGCTCGCGCCGGCGCGCCCGCCGATTTCGACGTCAGCCTGTTCGACCCGGTGCCGGCGCAGATGGCGCGCCTGGCCGGCAAGGAGCGTGCGCATCTGCTGGTTCAGGCGGCCTCCCGCGGCGTGCTGCAGGCTTTCGTCGGCGAGTGGGACAAGGCACTGGCCGGGCTGGGCGGGAGCGTGCGCTGGGCGCTGGATATCGATCCGCTGGAATTTTGAGCCTGTAGGTGCGAATTTATTCGCATATTTCAACGAGACGTGCGAATAAATTCGCACCTACACAAGGAGTAACACCATGAAACTCGGCAAAGGCGCGAAATGGCTGGCCGCCGCCCTGGTGGTCGCAGCGGTCTATTGGTTCGGGCTGCGCGGCGACCCCAGGGTGGATGCCCTGAATCAGGCGATCCAGGCACAAGGCAGCCCGGCGCTGAAAAGCTACCCTTACCCGTTCAGGGTTGTGGACATGGAGGGCCCCGTGGCGGTGATGAGCACGCCGCGCTCGTCGGCGATGCCGGTCTATCGCATGATTCGGGCGATCGACCCGTCGCTTTCCGGCAAGTCGGCGGATAACCCGGATTTCGTCGCGGCCGAGAAGGCGCTGGCCAAGGTGCAGACCGAAGCGCGCCAGATCGTGCTGGCGCAGCCCGGCGTGGCGGAAGTGAAATGGGAGCTCGACCGGAACTGGCTGGTCGGCCATCAAATCTCGCTGGATTGAGCCTTAAAACCTCAGTTCAAGCCGCGGGATCACAGAGTCATGGCCGCCGCTTGAACGGAACGATCCGCGCGGTTTTCGCGGGCGGGTCGGGTGGGCGCGGCGCACCGGACGCATCGAACAGGCTCTCGAGTTCATGGAACGAGTTCCACATCATCGAGGACAAACGCTCGCAGGCTTGCAGGGCCTCCCCGGCGCGGCGGCATTCCATGTCGATGCGGAACTGCAGGCCCTTCAGCTGCGGCGCGGTGCGCGCCAGATGCGCGTCGATGACACGCTGGCGCTGCTCGGCGAACGCCGCCGGATCTTCCTGCGCCAGTTTCATCCATTCGTTGAAATCGAAGCGGTAATCCGGCTCGGTGTTTTTCATCATCGAACCTGCGAACGGCAAAGCAGGCTGGCGTCGGTTTCGCCGCTCAGCGCCATGCGCTCCAGATCCGCCAGGACATCCGTGCTGGCAGCTTCCATCCGGGCGATGGCGGCAAAACCCTCGTCATGTTGTCCGGAGTGGAAACAGTCCACCGCGGCCCGGCCGGCTTCGTGAAACCGCCGGTGCGGCCCCTCCATGTCGCGATAGCCGGGCAGCCTGGAGAAGCAGTCGCGGCCTTCGCCCTGGTAGTACCAGCTCCCCAGCCGGCAGCGCGTATGATCCGCTAAATCCACGGCTTCCTTCTGTGACAGGCCCATGAAGATTTTATAGATTTCGAATTTATAGACCAGGTGGTCGATCTTGGCGACTTCGGTGAAACTGCGCAACGTCGATGCCGAAATCACGCCGTCCATCAGGCGCGACAGGGCAAACATGCCGGACGCGCCGTCCCGGCTGTGCGCCGCCGGGTTTTGCGCGCACGCTTCGATCTGGTGCCGGACACGCCCGGTTTCATCCTGGATCAGCGTCGCCAGATTCGAAATCTCGGCGGTGGAATGCAGGAACGCCTCGCCGAATTTCAGCAGGCACTTGCCCAGTTCGATCTGCATGGCTTCGAGCCGGGATCTGGCGGCAAGCGATCGCTCCCGTTCCGCCGCGAGTTCCGCGCGCAAGCCTTGCACAGCCTGTTGGAGACGCCGGTTTTCCTGTTGCAGGACATGCGCTTCGTACTGGTATTTGACCCCGAACATGCCTACTCCTTCCAGGTTGCATTCAAAACCGATATCGCGCCGGACCCGACCATTTCTTACGCCCGTCGATCAAAAAATGGCGGGCTGGCTCATCAGCGCTTCGTTTTCCAGTTCCTGCAACATTTCGAGCACAATGCTCGACTGCTTGGTCAGCCGCCGCAGCATGGCGGTCACTTCCTCGCGCGAGACGCCGCTCCGGGCGATCTCCAGCAGTTCCTTGCCGATATCGTGAAGCACGCGGTGGGCCTCCTCCAGCCGGTCGAACGGGGCGTGGCCGCCGAATTCCTGGCCCACGCCGTAGTACCACAATCCCAGCCGGCAGGTGTGGTGGTCCATTTCCGTCGTCATGTCGCGGATTTCGACATCGCGCGTGCCGCCGAAGCTGGTGGAGGTGATCTGGTCGATCAGGTTCTTGCGCCACTGGATATGGTCGAGCTGCGCCATGTGGATCAGGCCGATCGGCAGCCCCGACCAGCGCTGGTCCTTCTTGATGAAGATGAGCAATTCGCTCAGGGTCATCGGTTTTCCCATCAGGAAACCCTGCGCCTCGGCGCAGCCGGCGTGCAGCAGAAAATCGTAGATGCTGGATGTCTCGATGCCCTCCGCCACGGTACCGATGCCCAGCTGGTGCGCCATGCGGATGCTGGCTTGGACGATGGTGGCGCATTTTTCCGAGCCGGACATGCGCTGGATCAGCCCCTGGTCGATTTTCAGGATCGAAAAAGGCCACTGGCTCAGCGAGTCGATCGAGGCATAGCCTGTACCGTAGTCGTCCATCGCCAGCGTGACGCCCAGCCCGGCGAGTTCCTGCAGGTTTTCCCGTACCGCCGTGTCCTGGCTGTTGATGATCGAAGCCTCGGTGAGCTCGACCTGCAGTCGCTGCGGGTCGATCTGGTGGCTGTCGATGGCGGCGCGGATCAGGTTCAGCATCTCCGGCGAGTTGAAATCCTGCGCCGACAAATTGAAGGAAACGGTCAACGCTTCGTTGATGTCGTTGATGATGAGGAAGTCCGCCACCAGCCTGGGAAACATGGCACGGCTGATCTCGGTGACGAAGCCGGTGGATTCGGCAAGCGGGATGAACTCCCCCGGCGGGACCAGCGTGCCGTCCGCCCTGACCCAGCGGATCAGGGCCTCGGCGCCGTTCATCTTGCCGCTGATCAGGGAAATCTTGGGCTGGTAGTAATACACGAATTCGCCGTGTGCCAGCCCCATAGCCATGTCGGACAGGGTGATCTTGTTGTTTTCCATGCTGCCCTTTTTTACCTGCCCTCTCGCGGGGTCAGTAGCGGAATTTCCCGACCTTCTCCTGCAGCGCCACGGCGAGGTTTTGCAGGCTCTGCGCCGCGCCCGACACCGAATCCACCGCATGGCTGTTTTCCTCGGCCATCTGGGCGATCTGTTCCACGTTGCGGGCGAGGTCGTTCATGGCGGCGGTCTGCTCCTTGATCGAATTGGAGATGTCGCCGAGGCCCGCCGAAGTGTCGCTTACCGACTTGCTCGCGTGGGACATCACCGTGGCGACGTGCTCCGCCGCGCTCTGGCTCACGCGCAGCGATTCAACGCCCTGCTTCACCGTGCCTTGCAGCGATTCGGATTGCTGGCTGACGGAACGGGTGACCACGTCGATCTCGTTGGCGGACAGCGCGGATTTTTCCGCCAGCTTGCGCACCTCGTCGGCCACCACGGCAAAACCGCGCCCCTGCTCCCCCGCCCGCGCGGCCTCGATCGCCGCGTTCAAGGCCAGCAGGTTGGTCTGCTCGGCGATGTCGCGCACCTGCTGGGTGAGGCGGGCGATGTTGTTGGCGTCCTTGACGAACACTTCCACCGATTCGGCGATGGAGCCCACCGCGCCCTCCGTCACGTCGATCGCGCCGAACAGCTCGGACAGGCTTTCGTTGCCCTCCTGGGAGCGGGCCAGGCAGGCGCGCGAGTAGCCGGACACCTCGTTGGTGCCCTCCGTCACCATGTCCGCGCTGACGGTGACCTGTTCGATCGCCGCCGCCGAGGACGACACCGCCTCGCTCTGCGCCTGGGAGCTTGCGTTCACCTGTTCGGCGGCGGCAGCCAACTGGCTGGCCGCGCCGGCGACCTGCTGGGCGTTCTGGTTGATGGAAGAAACGATCTCCTGGAAGCCGGCGATCATGCCGTTGAACACCCTCGCCATCTGGCCGATTTCGTCGCTGCCGCCGGTCTCGGCGCGCAGGGTGAGGTCGTCGGTCTCGCGCACCTTCAGCATGGTGGCGTGCAGACTGCGCACCGGGCGCAGGATGTTCATCGCGATGATATAGGACAACAGGATGGTCACCGCCAGGGCGGTCAGGGTGAGCCCCACCCACAGCCACAGCTGGCGGGTGGCTTCGCTCGCGTTGCGGCTCACCATGCCGTCCAGCTCGTCGGTGAACTTGTCCTCCACCTCCTTCATGCCATTGATTTTTCCCGTGATCGAGCCAAACCAGCGGCCCGGCTCGACGCCGAAATTGCCCTCGGCCACCCGATCGAAGGCGACCTTGCGGAAGGAACCGACTTCCTGGCCGTAGTCGCCGGCCATCTTGTCGCGGTAGAAGGACTCCACCGCGCTCGGCGCGTTGGCGGCAAACAGGCTGAAATAGGTATCCTGCGCCGCGACCGCGGCGATGAATCGCTGCAGCGATTCCGCCTCGAAGCGGTTGGCGGCGAACACCGCGTTCATGGTGGCGCGCTCCTGCCCGGCGCGCTCCTTGCCGTTGAGGAACATGGCATAGGACATGGTGAGCCGCACCAGATCGGCCTGTTGGCCGGCTTTGGTGATGTTGAAGGTGGTGTCCAGCAAGCTTGTAATGGTTCCGGTGTAGGCGTCGAACGATCCCTTGGCGGCGATCTTGAGCGCCGTGACCGCGCCGCGGGTTTCCTTGATCGCATCCAGGCTTGACAGCGTTTTGCCCAGAGCGCTCCGGAACGATCCGTCGAAGCGGGTGGCATCGAAATCCTGGAGAAAAGTCTGGAGTTCGGCGACCTTGCCGTCGGTGTTGGCGCGCTGGGTGGTCAGCTCGGCGGCGAATTTTTGCCCCTGGGAGCCGACGAACCCGCCCGACAGGCCGCGTTCTTTCTGCAATTCGTGAATCACCCCGCCGGTCTTGATGGCGAGATGGGTCAGCGATCGCAGACTATGGAGATTCTCCACGTACAGGTATTTTTCCCATACCGCAGCGCCGGCGAAATAAAGCAGGCCGCCGATCGGCAGCAACAGTATCAGCGCCAGCTTGATCCTGATCGAACGATGGGACAGGTACGACGTCATTGCTACTCCCCCCGGAGATATGGCCACATGAGTTCGGGCCGTTTTTTATTCTTAACTTTTATTCTTAACCGGCGCCGGCCGTGCCCGATGGCTTGGTGCGGGATTGTCGGGCACGGCGTGCCCGACCTGCATAACACATCACACAGTGATATATCGGCGCTTAAAAAAGAGGCCGAGGCCTCTTTATCTGAATCTGACTTTGTCCACCTTTAACCGGGGGTTTTGTCGAACCCGCGGTACAGCTTCTGGATGACCCGGCAGTTCTGCGGGCAGTCCCGGCGGCATTCCCCGACCAGCGACCTGAGCGTTTCCCGAATCTTCTCCAGGGCTTCGAGCTGGGTTTCGATCACCTTCAGTTTCTTTTCCGACAGCACCCGGGCCGCATGGCAGTTGGTGTCGTCCACATGCTCGATCAGTTCGCCGATCTCGGCCAGGCTGAACCCCATCTGCTGGGCGTGCTTGATGAAGCGCACCCTGCCCGCATCGCTTTCGCCGTAAGAGCGGTAGCCCCCCATTTCCGGTTTGCTGGGCTGAACCAGCAGACCCCGCCGTTGATAGTAGCGGATGGTCTCGACGCTCACGCCCGCATCGCGGGCCAGCTTCCCGATAGTCAGCACAGCCTTTCGTGTCATGGTGCACCTCCGCCTCTTGGTTACACGCTCCCAAGTTGTTTTTCATATGGTTGCGAAGCCTAAACTCCGTACCATGGTGCGGAGTCAAGCATGCAATGATGCTATTAATTTCAGCATGTTGACTCCGTAGCCAGGTACAGGGTGTAAATTTTCAGTTACTAATTAGAAGACAAATTTTACCGGGCTTGGTTGCAAAATCCGAGTAATTTAGTTTGGTATAGTCAAAGGACGATACGCGTACATGGCTGCCAAGGCAATCATCCCGATCAGCCGCAATTCCATCCTGGCGGCGCTGGCATGGACGCTGGTCGTCGCGGGCTTCCTCGCCTGGGGTCTGGCCAACGCGCGCGAGTCCGAAGTCGCCCGCCGCGGGGTGCCGTCCGGCGCCGAACAGGCCACCGCACGCCATCTGGTGGTCGGCCACGTGTCGCTCTGGCTGGCCGGATTCGCCGGCATCGGCTTCGTCTGCCGCGGCGCCCGCCGCCGCAATCTCGAAATCGCCGCGGCCTTGCGGGCCTTGCAGGACAACGAGGAAAAATTCCGTCGGGCCAGCCGCGCGGCGCAGGACGCCATGCTGCGCGACGTGGCCGAGCGCACGCTGGCGGAAAGAACCCTGTTCGAGCAGAAGGAATTCCTCAACGCAATTCTGGAAAACGAGCCGGAATGCGTCAAAGTGATTTCGGCCAACGGGCGCCTATTGCAGATGAACCGGGCCGGCCTCGCCATGCTGGAGGTCGAGACGCTGGACGAAGCGGCGGAGCGGGGCATGCTCAATTTCGTCCGGCGCGACTACCGCGATGCCTTCATCCAGTTCAGCCGGCGCGTTTTGCAGGGCGAATCGGGCATCATGGTGTTCCCGATTCGGGGCAGGCAGGGCACGCCGCGCTGGCTGGAAACCCACGCGACGCCACTGCGCAACGCGCAGGGGGAGATCACCGGCCTGATCGGGGTGACGCGCGACAACACCGAACGCTTCCTGGCGGAGGAGAGGCTGCGGTTGTCCGCCAAGGTGTTCGAAAGCAGCGGCGAAGGCATCATCATCACCGACGCCGCGGCGCGCATCCTGTCGGTCAACCGCGCCTTCACCGCGGTGACCGGCTACAGCGCCGAGGAAGCCGTCGGCCAGACCCCGGCCATGCTCAATTCCGGCCGCCAGGACGAGGCCTTCTTCCGCGACCTGTGGCAGGATATTTCGCAGCTCGGCTACTGGAACGGCGAAATCTGGAACCGCCGCAAGAACGGCGAAATCTATCCGGAATGGCTCGGCATCTCGGCGGTGCGGGACGCCGACAACCGCATCACCCACTATGTCGGGATTTTCTCCGACATCAGCGAAATCAAGAAAAACGAAGCCCAGATCGAGTTCCTCGCCTACCACGACCCGCTGACCGGGCTGCCGAACCGCCTGCTGGCGCGCGACCGGATGGAACTGGCGATGTCCTCCGCCGACCGCGCCGGCGGCAAGGCGACGCTGCTGTTCCTCGACCTCGACAACTTCAAGACCATCAACGATTCCCTCGGCCACGCGATCGGCGACGCCCTGCTCAAGGGAGTCGCCGCGCGCCTGCGCGAGTGCCTGCGCGAGACCGACACCCTCAGCCGCCAGGGCGGCGACGAGTTCCTGATCGTGCTGCCGGAGGTGAGCGACAGCGAGGCCATCGCCGCCGTGGCGGAGAAAATCCTCGACCGCTTGGCGGCATCGTTCCATCTCGACGGCCACGAGCTTTCCACCTCGCTGTCGATCGGCCTGGCGGTCTATCCCGACGACGGCCGCGACTTCGAGACCCTGTTCAGGAAGGCCGACACCGCCATGTACCAGGCCAAGGAGGCCGGCCGCAACGGCTACCGCTTCCACACCGAGCAGATGAATGCCGACGCCGTCGAGCACCTGCGCATGCGCAACGGCCTGCGCCAGGCGCTGGAAAAAGGCGAATTCGTGCTCCACTACCAGCCGCAGGTCAACCTCGCCAGCGGCGCGGTGATCGGCGCCGAGGCGCTGATCCGCTGGAATCATCCCGAACTCGGTCTGGTGCTGCCGGGGCGTTTCATCCGCATCGCGGAAGAGAGCGGCCTGATCGTGCCGATCGGGGAGTGGGTGCTGCGCGAAGCCTGCCGCCAGGCGGCGGCCTGGCGCGACGCCGGCCTGCCGGAACTGGTGATCGCCGTCAACCTGTCGGCGGTGCAGTTCAAGCGCCGCAACCTGGAGTACAGCGTGGCCCAGGCGCTGGGCGATTCCGGCCTGGACCCCGCCTTGCTCGAACTCGAATTGACCGAATCGATCCTGATCCGGGATACCGACAAGGTCCTGGCCACGGTGCAGCGGCTCAAGGCGCTCGGCGTGAAGCTGTCGATCGACGACTTCGGCACCGGCTATTCCAGCCTGTCCTACCTGAAGCGCTTCAACGTGGACAAGCTGAAGATCGACCAGTCCTTCGTCCGCGACATGGCCGACGACCCGAACGACGCCGCCATCGTCCGCGCCATCATCCAGATGGCGAAAAGCCTCAACCTCAAGACCATCGCCGAAGGCGTCGAAGGACAGCGCACGCTGGATTACTTGCGCCTGAACCATTGCGACGAAGCGCAAGGCTACCATTTCGCCCGTCCCCTCCCGGCGGAGGAGTTTCGCGCCTACATGGCCGGATAGCCGTCTTTGGCCGCGAAAAGGCACAAAAGGCACAAGAAGTCCTGATTAGCCACAATGTTCAGCAGAACATGTAGGAGCGGCCTCCTGGCCGCGAACACAGGCATCGCGGCCGGGAGACCGCTCCTACGTTGCAATGTTTCGACGCGATCCATCCTTCAGGTCGCAGGATGCGGTGAGGAACGAACCGCATCGCTCGCGAACGATGCGCTTCCTCCGTCAGCACATCCTACCCAGGCCGAGGATGCGCGCCGTTTGGCAGAGTTTTTTTGTACCTTTTGCGCCTTTTCGCGGCCATCCGCTTTTTCCCGAACCCCCAAATCAACCATTCGCGGCCTCGATGCAAAAGCTCAGGTCGAGCCGATCCCGCACCAGCAGCGCGCCTCCCAGCGCGCTGTAGGGGGTGATGCCAAAGTCGGTCTGGCGCAGTTCGAAATGGCCGCTCGCCACCAGGCGGCGGGATTTGCGCTCCAGCTCGAGCGGGATGTTCAGTCGCCGCGTCACGCCGTGCAGCGTGACTTGCGCACTCAATCCGGTGCAGCCGGGGTTGCCGCAGGTGGCGTGAATGACCGCGAAGGGATAGCGCGCCGCATCCAGCACGGCGCCCAGCATGTTGCGCCGCGTCGCCTCGATGCTGGCGGCGGAAAGCTTGGCCGGCATGCGCTCCGCCGCCAGGCGCTCGGGGTCGTCCACCGCCAGGGTATCGAGCGACAGGTAGAGATCGACCCGCGCGGCGGCCAGGTCATTCGGCAGCAGGATATGGCCGCGCACGCCCCGGCTCGACACCAGATGGTCGTGGCCGAACTTGGCGCCAAGCGAGCCGCCCCGGTAAACGTGGATCAGCGCCAGCGAGCGCGCGCCATCGATGGAAAATACCGGCTCGCCGCGCGCCGCCGCTTCCCGGTAGAAAGCATCGGGAAAACCGGCCGGAACGGACGGCGCCGCGACCGGAAGCGGCGGCGCGGGCGCGCAGCCCGCCAGCAACAGCGCGGCCAGGGCCAGCGCGCAGATGCGCAATCGATGGACAGCCATAAAATCCAGTATAGCGCTGCCCAGTAGGGCCGAATTCATTCGGCCATCGCATGTTTGCCGCGCGGGTGTAAAATCGCGCCTTTTGCGAGTTCAGATCATGTGGTTCAGAAACCTCCAGATTTACCGCCTGCGCGACTGCCGTGTCACCGCCGCCCAACTCGAAGACGCTTTGGCGCGCCAGGCATTCCAGGGCTGCGGCAACATGGAAATGCTGAGCCGGGGCTGGGTCGCGCCGCGCGGCGCCGGCGACGCGCTGGTGTTTTCGCTGCAGGGACAAATGCTCATTGCGCTCGGCGTCGAGCAGCGGCTTCTGCCTGCTTCGGTCGTCAACCAGTATGCCCAGGAGCGCGCCGCCGAAATCGAGGAGCAGCAAGGCTTTCGGCCCGGCCGCAAGCAGCTGCGCGAGATCAAGGAACAGGTCGCCGACGAGCTCTTGCCGCGCGCCTTCACCCGCCGCCGCACCACCTTCGCCTGGATCGACCCGGCCGGCGGCTGGTTCGCCATCGATGCGGCCAATCCGGCCAAGGCTGACGAACTGCTCGAAACGCTGCGCAAATCGGTCGATGACCTGTCGCTAAGCCTGATCAAGACCGAGGTGTCGCCGGCCACCGCCATGACCGGCTGGCTCGCCGCCAACGAGGCGCCGGCCGGCTTCAGCATCGACCGCGACTGCGAACTGCGCGCGCCGGGCGAGGAAAAATCGACCGTGCGCTACGTGCGCCACCCGCTGGAATCGGACGAAATCCGCCGCCACATCGAGGCCGGCAAGCAGGTCACCCGCCTGGCGCTGACCTGGAACGACCGCATCTCCTTCGTCCTGCAGGAAAACCTCCAGGTGAAGCGGCTCGCCTTCCTCGACCTGCTCAAGGACGAAGCCGAACAGCAGGCCGAAACCGCCGACGAGATGTTCGATGCCGATTTCGCCATCATGGCCGGCGAGCTCGCCCGCTTCCTGCCGGATTTGATCGAGGCGCTGGGAGGGGAAGGGCAGTCCTGAGAAATTGTAGCCCGTATGAAGCGCAGCGGAATACGGGGCAGTCTCGGCTGCACTCCATCCGAGCTACACTCGTCAGGCCGGTTTTCTCCCTTCTCCCGCATACGATTCCACACGGGCTTCAGCCCGTAGTGGATCGGAGTCCTTTAGGGCAGGCGGGAGAAGGGCCGGGGTTGAGGGTGTTTGCATCACTGTGGGCGTTACTCAAGCGCAAAGTCCCTCACCCCAACCCCTCTCCCGCCTGCGGGAGAGGGGCCATATCATACTCAGGACTGCTTTTTAGCCTGACGAATTCGGCCACTTCGCCCGCCGGGAGGGGCGACGACCAATAGCTGCCCTGGGCTTCGTCGCAGCCTTGGCGGCGCAGCCATTCCAGCTGCGCGGCGCTTTCCACGCCTTCGGCTACGATCTTGAGACCGAGGCTGTGGCCCAGCGCGATGGCGCTGGCCGAGATGATGGCGTCGTCGCGGCTGCTCTCGATCCCGGCGATGAACGACAGGTCGATTTTAAGGCGGCCGATGGGCAGCAGCTTGAGATAGACCAGCGAGGAATAGCCGGTGCCGAAATCGTCGATCGCCAGCGCGACGCCCATCGCCTTCAGCCTGCCCAATATTTCGATGGCTTCCTTGGGCCGCGCCATGACCGCACATTCGGTCAGCTCCAGTTCCAATAGGCGCGGCTCGATCCCGCTTTCCCGCAGGATATCCGCGACCCGGTCGGGAAACTTCGAATCGCGCAGCTGGTGGGCGGACAGGTTCACGGCCAGGCGCAGCGGCGGCAGGCCGAGGTCGAGCCAGCGCTTCATCTCGCGGCAGGCTTTTTCCAGCACCCACTCGCCCAGGGCGCGGATCAGCCCGCTTTCCTGCGCGACCTGGATGAACTTGGCCGGCGGAATCGGCGCCTGCCCCGCCGGGCGCCAGCGCGCCAGCGCCTCGACGCCGACCGGCATGCCGCTGCCGATATCCATCAGCGGCTGATAATCCAGTTCGAGCTCGTTCCGTTCCAGCGCCTGGCGCAGCCGGTTTTCCAGCACCAGGCGCTCAGTCGCCGCCAGGTTCATTTCGTTGGAAAAAAACTGGTAATTGCCGCGACCTTGCGACTTGGCGTGATACATCGCCGTATCCGCGTTTTTCAGCACGGTGTCGGCATCCTCCCCGTCGTCCGGAAAAATGCCGATGCCGATGGAGCAGGACGTATACAGCGAGTTGCCGCCGACGATCACCGGCTGGTTGAAAGCGGCGACGATCTTCGCGGCGATGGCCGCGACCCAGGCCGGATTGGCGATATCCGGCAGAATCACGACGAACTCGTCGCCGCCGACGCGGGCAACCATGTCGGATTCGCGCACGGTCTGCCGGATACGCCGGCCAGCCTCGATCAGCAGCTGGTCGCCGACGTGGTGGCCGAGCGAGTCGTTGATCGCCTTGAAACGGTCGAGGTCGAGGAACAGCACCGCCACGCGCTTTTCCTTGCGCTCTGCATCGGCAAAGAAATGCGGCAGCTGCACGTGCAGGGCGAAGCGGTTGGGCAGGCCGGTAAGGGAGTCGTTGTAGGCGAGGTAGTGGATGCGCTCCTCGCTGCGCTTGCGATCCGAAATGTCCGAAAAAATCGCCACGTAGTGCGACAGCCAGCCGGTGTTTTCGTCGCGGACGGCGTTGATGGTCAGCCACTTCGGGTAAATCTCCCCGTTCTTGCGCCGGTCCTGGATTTCTCCCGCCCACGACCCCTGCGTGCCCAGCGCTTCCCACATCTGCCGGTAGAATGCCTTGTCGTGCCGCCCGGAACGAAGCATGCGGGGATTCTGGCCGATCGCCTCGGTCGCGGTGTAGCCGGTAATCTGGGTGAACGCGGGATTGACCGAGAGGATGCGGTTGTCCTTGTCGGTGATCATGATCGCCTCGGAGGTATGGGCAAACACCTTCTCCGCCAGCGCCTGCCTTTCCGCCGAACACTTGCGCTCGGTAATATCCTCGAAAATAATCAGCGCCTCGGTCTCGTCGCCGCTGACCGGAGCCACCGTCGTTTCCACGCACTGTAACGATCCGTCCGCCCGCTTGCGGCGAAGCTCCGCCGTGGACAGCAGCTGGCCGGGGAGGGTGCAGTTGGCGATCAGCGTGGCGAGCTTGTCGTTCTCGCCGGCGGGAAACAGCGCCGGCAGGAACGACCCGATCGCGTCTTCCCGGCGTTTTTCCAGGATGGCGCCGGCCATGCGGTTCCAGTCTGTGACGACCCCCTGCATGTCGGCGATGACGACGCCGATGGGTACGCTGTCCAGCAGGCGGTCGAGATACTGGGCGCGCGGCGGGCGGTGGCCGATGCTTTGGCGCTGGGCCTCGATGTCGGCGAGGGAGAAGCGGTAGCCGCGGCGCTGCCGGGCGCGGGCCATGGCGGAGACCAGTTCTTCGGCGAGGCTCTGCCGGTCCTCGACGGAGCGGCACACGACTTCCCCTCCCAGCGGCGTAAAACGCAGGACGCGCTGCATCTCCGCCAGGCGGTGCGGCTGGCGCAGGATGAAAACCACCCAGTCCCGGTCCACCGCGTGGATTTGCTGCGCCACGGCCAGCGGCGCTTCCATCTTGGCGCCCAGCACCACCGTGCCGAGCGCCTGACGCAGCTCCTGCACCTGGATCATGGCCCGCGCACCATCCGTTTCGAGCAAGGGGTGGGCGGCATTCAGGTCCCGCCGCAGCGCGGCGGCGGTGTCTTGGTCCACGTCGACCAGCAGAACGGTTTCCATTGCATCGAAATCCCTGAAAAATGAGCCGCAAGAGAAAAACCCGACAGCCGCGAAAAGGCGCAAAAAGCGCAAAGAAGACAACGGAGACGGGATTTTTCTTGTGCTTTTTGTGCCTTTTTGCGGCTAAAACATCAGGCTAATCGACGAGCAGCGGCTGCCCCAGCAGCGCGCGTCCGGTCCACAGGCGCAGCAGGTCGGTGGTCGGCGACATGACGTGCGCGGCTCGTGCCTCGCGCAGAAGCCGGGTCAGCTTCGAATTTTCACGGTAGGCGATGCCGCCCATCAGCGTCATCGCCTCGTTGGTCAGCTTCACGGCGCAGTCGGCGACTTCGGCCTTGGCCGACATCAATAGCTGAAGCGCCTCCTCGCCGCCGGCGTCGCCCTGCTCCGCGGCGTAGTAAACCAGCCGGCGGGTTTTCTCCAGCTCCGCCCACAGGCTGCCCAGCCGGTGCTGCACCACCGGCTGCTGCCCGAGGAGCGCGCCGCTGTGGCTGTAGCCCCGCTTCGACAGGTGCTCCGTGGCCAGCGCCAGGGCCGCTCCCGCCACCCCGAGGTAGGTGCCGGCCATCGCCATCAGGAAATTGGGCGTGACGACTTCGAACACGTACCAGGTCTGGTCGCCCTCCTGCCCCAACAGGTCGCCGCGCGGCACCGGCACGGCGTGGAGCGCCATCTGGCGCGAATCGTTGCCGCGCATGCCGAAACCCTGCCACGGGCCGCCCCATTCGATGCCGGGCGCGCCGGCCGGCACCATCACGCAGGACATCTGGCCGGGGGTGGCGTCGCCGCTCGCCGCCACGGTCGAAATCACGTATGAATCGGCATGGCTGCCATTGGTGACGAAAGTCTTGGCGCCGTCGAGCTGGAACCGTTCGGGGGAAACCGTGCGCAATTGACACTGCGGCAGGTAGAAATGAACGCCGCTGCCCGGTTCGCTCAAGGCCAGGGTGGTCAGGTGTTCGCCCCGGCCGATCGGCACGAGATAGCGCTCCACCTGGTCGGGCGTGGCCTTGGCCGCGATCACCGCCGTGCCGACGCCGTGCATGCCGAAGCAGATGGCGGTCGAAGCGCATTCCTTGCCGAGCGCCTCGCAAACCCGCGCCAGACCAAACAGGCCCTGCCCCAGCCCGCCATGCTCGCGCGGCACCATCAGCCCGCCCAGACCCGCCGCCAGAAGCGCGTGGATGGACTTTTCCGGCCAGTGCGCTTCGCGGTCCACCGCTTCCGCCTCGGCGGCAACGACCGTGGCGGCGATTTCGCGAGCCTGGCCGACGATTTTTTCGATGGTTTCGGGATGCATGGCACTCCTTTTGGGAAAAGGCGGTTGACCACGGGGAGCACGGAGAAAAGCCAAGGCATCGCTTGATTTACCCCAGCGTAGGATGCGGTTCGTACCTCACCGTATCCTACGAGCTTTGAATCGTTCTCCCCCGTTTGGTTCAAGCAGCGGCAGGGGTTGGCGCGCCGCTTGCGGCAACCGGCGCCGCCGCCTATAACGAAACCTGGGGAGCGCGACAGGGGCGTATCGTGAAGCTGGTAAAAACCGCGTGGCTGGCCGGTCTGCTGGGAGGGCTCCTGGCAGCATGGTGGCTGGCGCCGGCAGCGGCGGCGACCGCGCCGGTGATGCTGCTCACGCTGGACGGCGCGGTGGGCCCGGCCAGCGCCGATTACGTCGCCCGCGGGCTGGACCGGGCTGCCAGCTCCGGCGCGCAGCTGGTGGTGCTGCGCATGGACACGCCGGGCGGGCTAGATACCGACATGCGCCGCATCATCAAGGCGATCCTCGCCTCGCCCGTGCCGGTGGCGAGCTATGTCGCGCCGGGCGGGGCGCGCGCCGCCAGCGCCGGCACCTACATCCTCTACGCCAGCCATATCGCCGCGATGGCGCCCGGCACCAACCTGGGCGCCGCCACCCCGATCCAGATCGGCGGGATGGGCCCGGAATCCGCGCCGGAGAAGCCCGGCGGCGATATAGCCAAGCCCGCCGAGCCGGCCGAAGATACCCTGCACGAAAAGGCGGTAAACGATGCCGCCGCGTACATCCGCGGCCTTGCCCAGCTGCGCGGGCGCAACGCGGAATGGGCCGAACAGGCGGTACGCACGGCGGTCAGCCTGTCCGCCGCCGAGGCGCTGAAACTCAAGGTGATCGACTATATCGCGGACGACGTGCCGCATCTTCTGCGCCAGCTGGACGGCAAGACCATCCGCCTGCAAATCGGCGAGGCCAGGCTCGCCACCGCCGGCGCCGCCATCGTCGCCTACGAGCCAGACTGGCGCTCGCGGCTGCTGTCCGTCATCACCGAACCCAGCATTGCGCTGATCATGATGATGCTCGGCGTCTACGGCCTGTTTTTCGAGCTCGCCAACCCCGGCCATGGCGTGCCCGGCGTGATCGGCGCGATCAGCCTGCTGCTCGGCATGTACGCCCTGCATTTGCTGCCGGTGAACTATGCCGGGCTGGCGCTGATCCTGCTCGGCATCGCCTTCATGGCGGCCGAGGCCTTCGTCCCCAGCTTCGGCGTGCTCGGCGTGGGCGGGATCGTCGCTTTCGTCATCGGCGCGCTGATCCTGATCGATACCGACGTGCCGGGCTACGGCATCCCGGTGCCGCTGATCGTCGGCCTGGGCGTTACCAGCGCGGTGCTGATCGCCGCCACCGGGAGCCTCGCCCTCAAGGCGCGGCGGCGGCCGGTGGTGAGCGGCAGCGAGGAATTGATCGGCAGCCCCGGCGAGGTGCTGTCGTGCACGGGGGGATTGTGCTGGGCGCGCGTGCACAGCGAGCTGTGGCAAGTGCGCGGCACGGCCGCGCTGGCGCGGGGCATGCGGGTCAGGGTGACGGCACGGGAGGGATTGGTGCTGGTGGTAACCCCCCTTGAACCTTGAACCTCGCTCGAACCTTGGATCTTGAATCAGAAGGAGCACGACCATGTTGAACTTCGGCTTTTCCAGCGTGCTGTTCCTGCTGGCTGTGATCCTGATTTCTTCCTTCCGCATCCTGCGCGAATACGAGCGCGGCGTGGTGTTCCAGCTGGGCCGGTTCTGGAAGGTGAAGGGGCCGGGGCTGATCCTGGTGATCCCCGGCATCCAGCAGATGGTGCGGGTGGACTTGCGCACGGTGGTGCACGACGTGCCGACACAGGACGTGATCTCGCGCGACAACGTGTCGGTCAAGGTCAATGCCGTGCTGTATTTCCGCGTGGTCGATCCAGAGCGCGCCATCATCCAGGTGGAGGACTTTCTCAACGCGACCAGCCAGCTCGCCCAGACCACCCTGCGCTCGGTGCTCGGCAAGCACGAGCTGGACGAAATGCTGGCCGAGCGCGAAAAGCTCAACCTCGACATCCAGCAGGTGCTGGACATCCAGACCGATGCCTGGGGGATCAAGGTGTCCACCGTGGAAATCAAGCATGTCGATATCGACGAATCGATGATCCGCGCCATCGCCCGCCAGGCCGAGGCCGAGCGCGAACGCCGCGCCAAGGTGATCCACGCCGAGGGCGAGTTGCAGGCGTCGGAAAAGCTGCTGCAGGCCGCGCAGACGCTCGCCCGCCAGCCCGAGGCGATGCAGCTGCGCTACATGCAGACTCTGGCCGCCATCGCCGGCGACAAATCATCCACCATCGTTTTCCCAATGCCGGTGGACGTTTTTTCCACGCTGGCGGAGAAGCTGGGCGGGGTGAGGGGTGAGACTCCTCACCCCTCACCTCGCGAATACAAAAAATAAGCAAATTACCTATTAATTTCAGTGCTTTTCCCTATGTACTTCAAGGTATTTTTCTTTTACATTAATAAGCCATTGTCTTGTTGCTGTTACAGCTGAAGTTTTCGTGTTTGGGAGGAACGATGCTCGCGAGCAAAAAGTCGGGGGAAGGCTGTTTGACAATCACGGGGGGCGATGGGCGGTATTCGGACAATATCATCAAGCTGGCGCGGCTGAAAATAAGAGAAAAGCGCAACCGCCCGGTCCAGGCAGAACGACCTCAAATCATCGTCTGGTCGACCGACCGCGATTTGAGATTTACCTCCAGCAGCGGCGACGGGCTGAGCCTGCTGGGTCTCCAGCCCGGCGATGCCGGCCAGGCGGGGATGGGCCTGTACGATAATTTCCACGCCGCCTCGAAAAACGATTTTTTCCCGATCGAGGCCCACCTGCTCAGCCTGCAGGGCGAATCCTCGGTTTACGACGTCGAATGGACGGGGCGCCATTTTCATTGCGAGACCCATCCCCAGAGAGACGGCGCGGGGAACATCATCGGCGTGACGGGCGTGGCGGTGGCGGCGGCGCCCACGCGCAAGCTGCGGGAAGAAGGCGCCAGGGAAATGATGCTGCTGAACCAGAATCTGACGCTACGGGTGTTCAGTGCCCAGGAAACCGAAAGGCAGCGCATCGCCAGGGATCTCCACGACACGTTGGGGCAAACGCTGACCGGGATCCAGCTTTACGCGCAGGCGATCATCACCCGCCCGCGCGGCGTCACCAAGGGCGTCAGGTCGGCGGCGGAAGCCATCGCAAAATGCGGCCAGGAAATCCACCAGAAAATCCGCAACCTGGCCCACTCCCTGAACCCTTCCCTGCTGGACGAACTGGGCTTGCTGGAAAGCCTGCGCGACTTGACGGCGAACTGGAAAAAACAGCATCCGGGCATCGAATGCACCCTGGATTTCCACGGCAACCTGTGCGAGTTGGGCCAGTTCGTCGACATCACGGTATACCGCGTGGTACAGGAGAGCCTGACCAACATCGCGCGGCATTCCGGCGCCAGCCGGGTGAGCGTCGAATTGCGGCGGTCGCGCGGCGACGCTTCCCGGCCCGGCACCGTCATGCTGGTAATCGAAGACAACGGAAAAGGCATGAATCTCGCCGGCGACGGCAAAGGCGGTGGCGTCGGCGTATCGGGAATGAAGGAACGGGTGATGGCGGTGGGCGGCCTGCTCAGCCTGCGCCGGCCCGCCCGCGGCGGCCTGCGCGTCGAAGCCAGGATTCCGGTTTTGTAGGGTCGCAGGTTCGGGCACCCTGTGCCCGACGCGATGTCGTCAGCCCCACGGGGCTTTCGTCAGCGATTCCTGCCCGGATTCAGCGGCGGCTCGTCCATCAGCGCGGCCTGTTCCCGCAGCGCGAGGATCTGGTCCTGCCAGTAGCGCTGGGTGTTGAACCAGGGGAAGCTGGCGGGGAACGCCGGGTCGCTCCAGCGCTGGGCCAGCCAGCCGGCGTAGTGGATCAGGCGCAGGGTACGCAGCGCTTCCACCAGCAACAGTTCACGCGGGTCGAAATCGTGGAATTCCAGGTAGCCGTCCATGAAATGGGACAGCTGGCGATTCATCGCGTCGCGGTCGCCGGACAGCAGCATCCAGACATCCTGCACCGCCGGCCCCATGCGGCAATCATCGAAATCGACGAAATGCGGGCCGCTATCCGACCACAACACATTGCCGGGATGGCAGTCGCCGTGGAGCCGGATCGGGACGACCGCACCGGCCCGGGCGAAGGCGGCGCGCACCCGCTGCAAGGCATCCTCGACCACCGAACGGTAGGCGGCTTCCAGGTCGGGCGGGATAAAACCATGCTCGAGGACGAAGCGGGACGGTTCCACGCCGAAGCTGTCGACGGTCAGCGCCGGGCGGTGGGCAAACGGCGCGATGGCGCCGATCGCGTGAATCCGGCCGATGAAGCGGCCCATCCATTCCAGCGTGGCGGGGTCGTCGAGCTCCGGCGCCCGCCCCGCTTGGCGCGGGTAGAGCGCGAAGCGAAAACCTTCGAACTCGTGCAGCGTGCGGCCGGTTTCGTCGGCCAGGGCCGCCACCACGGGGAGCTCCCGCTCAGCCAGCGCACGGGTGTAGCCGTGTTCCTCCAGAATCGCTTCATCCGTCCAGCGCAGCGGACGGTAGAACTTGGCGATGACCGGCGCGCCGTCCTCGATGCCGACCTGATAGACGCGGTTCTCGTAGCTGTTGAGGGCGAGCAGGCGCCCGTCGCAGCGCCAGCCCCGGCTTTCCACCGCATTCAGGATGCGGTCCGGGGTGAGATTCTGGTAAGGCGGGCTGGTAATTGGAGTCACGGGCGATTCGGACGAAAAGGCGTATTGTAGCCCAGGCGCCGATCAACATGATCGACTTGTGGGCCAAGCTTTCGCGCCTGTGCGGGCGGTCACCATGTCAGGTTCCCGGTAATCAGAGTCCGACCGACTCCTGGCGCAACGCGGCAATTCTCTCCTCGATGGCGGGATGACTGGAAAACAGGGCCATCCAGCCGGGGCGTCCGGCGACTCCGGAAGTGGCGACGTTTTGCGGCAATTCCCCGGCTTCCGCGCCGCCGAGCCGGCGCAGTGCCGCGATCATCGGCTGCGGGCCGCCGAGCAGCCTCGCCGCGCCCGCATCGGCGCGGAACTCGCGCCGGCGCGAGAAATACATCACGATCATGCTGGCCAGGACGCCGAACACCAGGTCGCAGACGATTACCGCCACCATGTAGCCCATGCCGGGGCCGCGATCTTCCTCGCCCTCCTTGCGCAGGGCCTGGTCTACGAAATAGCCGATCACGCGCGAAATGAAAACGACGAAGGTGTTGACCACGCCCTGGATCAGCGTCAGGGTCACCATGTCGCCGTTGGCGACGTGGGCGATTTCGTGCGCCAGGACGGCTTCCACTTCGCTTTCGCTCATCGATTGCAGCAGGCCGGTCGAGACCGCGACCAGGGCGTGATTGCGGCTCGCGCCGGTGGCGAAGGCATTGGGCGCGCCGTCGTAGATGGCGACCTCCGGCATCGGCAGCCCGGCTTTCCGGGCCAGGCGGCCGACGGTATCCACCAGGAAACGTTCGGCCTGGGTTTGCGGCTGTTCGATGACTTTCGCCCCGGTGCTCCACTTGGCCAGGGTCTTGGACATGAGCAGGGAAATGAACGCGCCGCCGAAGCCCATGACGGCGGCAAAGCCCAGCAGCAGGCCCAGGTCGAGGCCGTTGGCGGTCAGGTACCGGTTGACCCCGAGCACGCTGGCGGCGATCCCCAGCACCAGCATCACGGCCAGGTTGGTGACAAGAAACAAAACGATGCGTTTCATGGAAAATCCTCCTTTTTGGAAAAAATGGATCGTGTCGATCAAGGATGCCGATCGGCCTCCCGGCGCCGGGCCAGGATGGAGCTCCCCAGCGACATGGCGATCAACGCCGCGCCCAGCAGCCCCGTTACTGCTTCGGGAATGTGGTACTTTGCGCCCGCGAGCATGATTGCGGCCAGCGCGCCAATGGCCCAGAACGCGCCGTGTTCGAGGTAGCGGTAGGTGCTCAGCGTGCCGCGTTCCACCAGCAGCAGGGTGAAACTGCGCACGAATAGGGCGCCCGCGCCCAAGCCCAGGGTGATGATGAACAGGTTGTTGGTCAGGGCGAAGGCGCCGACCACGCCGTCGAACGAAAAGCTCGCATCCAGCAGCTCCAGATACAGGAAACCGCCGATGCCCTGGCGAATGACCTGTCCGGAAGCCCTCTCATCGCTGCCGACCAGGGCCGCGAGGCCTTTTGCGAGGATGAAGGTGACCACGCCCCACACGCCCGCCGCGACGAATTCGCTGCGGATGCCCGGTTCC
This sequence comes from Sulfuricella sp., assembly GCA_028714315.1. Classification (GTDB taxonomy): domain Bacteria; phylum Pseudomonadota; class Gammaproteobacteria; order Burkholderiales; family Sulfuricellaceae; genus Sulfuricella. The sequence continues at coordinate 29,377 of JAQTMN010000028.1, forward strand.
AGCAGGCTTGCCACGATCATCAGCAACGCCAGCGCAAGCGCGGCCTCGATCGCTTCCATCTTGCCCAGGCGGGTCAGCGGTTTTTCCAGGGCTTCCAGCCAGTGTTCGGTTTTATGGCGGTCGACGAAGAACTTGAGGAACACCATCAGCAGAAAAGAGCCCCCGAAAGCGGCGATCTGGTGGTGCGCCGAAGAGAGCACCCGCGCGTACTCGTCCGGTGCGTGGACCGCGACATCCAGCACCTGGAGCGGCCCCATATCGCCGACGATGGCGACGATCAGCAGGGGAAAAACCAGCCGCATGCCGAACACGGCGACCAGTATTCCCCACACCAGGAAGCGCCTGCGCCAGACGGCATTCCAGTTGTCGAGAATGGCGGCGTTGACGACGGCGTTGTCGAACGAGAGCGAGGTTTCCAGCACGGTGAGGAAGAAAACCGTGATCGCGCCCTGGACGCCGCCGATGAAATACGCCGCGATAACAGCCAGGACGCAAAACAGGAAGGAGCCGTAAAAATGGGAAAGCGGGGATTTCATGCCGCCGGCCTCCGGGCGCTTGCCTTGACTGAGCGTTGCATAAGAGTCTTCCGCGGGTAGAGTGAACGGGCCATTCTAAGACTTGGGACGATTCGAAAAAATCGGCTAAATATGGAATGTTGTTCCGATATAATCGAACAATGACGGCGTCCCTCAACTATAAACACCTCTACTATTTTTGGGTCGTTGCCAAGGAAGGCAGCATTACGCGCGCAGCGGACCGGCTCGGCATCGCCGTGCAGACCATCAGCGGGCAAGTGGGCACGCTGGAAAAATCACTGGGCAAAGCCCTGTTCGCGCCGCAAGGGCGCGGTCTGGCGCTGACCGAGGCGGGCCGGCGGGCGCTGGGTTTTGCCGACCAGATTTTCCTGCTGGGCGAACAAATGCTCGACGTTCTGGGCGACAGCGACGCCGGCGGGAGCCTCCGCCTTACCGTGGGAATCTCCGACGCCCTGCCCAAGCTGGTCGCCTACCGGCTGCTCAATGTCGCCCTGCGCCAGCCGGTGCCGATGCGGCCGGTGTGTTTCGAGGGGAAATTCGAATCCCTGCTCGCCGATCTGGCATTGCACAAGCTCGATGTCGTGCTGACGGACCGGCCGGTTGGAACGGCCACCAATCTGCGCGTCTTCAGCCATTCGCTGGGGGAATGGGACATCATGATCTATGGCGTGAAGGCCCTGGCCGAGCGCTACCGCACGGGCTTCCCGGCCAGTCTCGACGGCGCCCCGATGCTGCTGCCGACCCGCAACAATGCGCTGCGCGGCCGGCTCGATCAATGGTTCGAGGCGAAATCCATCCGGCCGAAAGTGGTCGGGGAATTCGAGGACAGCGCGCTGCTGATGACTTTCGGACGCACCGGGCAAGGCCTGTTTCCCGCCCCCGCCGCATTGGCGCGCGACGTCGCGGAACAGTTCGATGCCGAGGCGGTCGGGAAGATACCCGGCGTGCAGGAACATTTCTATGCCATTTCCGGCGAGCGCAAGATCAAGCATCCCGCCGTCGAGGCCATCCTGTCGGCGACCAGGGACATGGTTTTTCAGCCGTAGGGAGCGGCGTCAGGTCAGCAGCACGGCGACGATGCCGCTCAGGAAAATCCCGTCGAACGTGCCCGCGCCGCCGATCGAGGCGATCGGCGTGCCCATTTTGCGGATGTCGCCGAGGCGCGTCAGGTCGGCGCCGATCAGCACCCCCAAGGTGCCGCTGATATAGGCGAGCGGCGCGCTGTGCTGCGGATCGATGAGCAGCGAGACGACCGCCGCCGCGAGCGGCGCGATGAAGATGGGAATGCCGATGCCCACGCCCGGCACCGGCCGGCTCATCAGCCGGCACACCAGCGCCACCGCCCCCACCGCCGCGATCACCGTGAATGGGTTGACCGGGTTGTGCAGCATCAGGTAGACCGAAAAACCCAGCGGCACCAGGCAGCCACCGACGTTGACCGCGACCACGGTCTTGCCGCTGAATTCCATCCGCGGCAGGCGCAGCAGGCTGCGAAACGGCTCCGGCGCGGGCGGCGGCGGGCCTTCCGCCTTGACGCTGAACAGCGGCAGGTTGATCAGGCTGCCGAACAGGGAGGTGGACAACAGCAGCATGGCGGAATTGGGCGACAAGCCGAGCTTGTCGAATACCAGGGTCAGCGCGCCGATCTGGACGAAAAGCATCAGCACGCCGAGCACGGCCAAAAGTAGCGCGAGGTAAAACGGCGAGAACGGCATGGCACCTCCGTTGAGGCAAACG
>JAQTMN010000029.1 GCA_028714315.1 Sulfuricella sp.
GCCCGTTCATCTACGTCCGCGAACGCCAGACCGCGGCCTTCGCCCGATCCGCCGGCCTGCCCGTCATCATCGAGAATTGCCCGGCCTGCTTCGGCATGCCGACCGAGCGCATGCACATGAAGACGCTACTGGCGCAGCTGGAGCGGGACAACCCCAAGGTGTTTTCCAGTATCAAGACGGCGCTGAAACCGATGCTGGGGGCGGGGGTGCCGGGGAAATAAAGAATAGCTGCGAGAAGGCGCAAACCAAAAAACAGATGGCCACAAAAAGGCACAAAAAGCACAAGAATTTTTTTGTGGCTTTTGTGCCTTTTCGCAGCTAACCGGTTTTATTGCACACCTTCGCGATTGATGCGGTTCGCCAAGCTCACCGCATCCTACAGCTCGCAGAGGCCAAAAACAGATAGCCACAAAAAGGCACAAAAAGCACAAGAATTTTTTGTGACTTTTGTGCCTTTTTGCGGCTAACCGGTTTTATTGCGCATCTTGCAATTGATGCGGTTCGCCAAGCTCACCGCATCCTACAGCTCGCAGAGACCAAAAACAGATGGCCACAAAAAGCACAAGAATTTTTTGTGGCTTTTGTGCCTTTTCGCGGCTAACCGATTTTTCTCTTCGGTTCGAACAGCTGCACCTCCTGCGTCCGCCCCTTCACCTTGAATAGGCCGTGGTCGATGAACTCGAGCGCGCCGGGGCAGCGGGCCATGGTGTCGGCCGAGACCAGGATGCGGCCGATGCCCTTGGTCTGGCCTTCAATGCGGCTGGCGAGGTTGACGGTGTCGCCGATGGCGGTGTAGTCCTGGCGCTGCTCGGAGCCGATGAAGCCGACCACCGCCGGGCCGCTGTGGATGCCGATGCCGACGTCGAAGGTCGCGCCCATCGCGCCGATCTCCTGGCGGAAGCGATCCAGCGTGTCGGCCATTTCCAGCGCGGCGGCGATGGCGTGTTCGGCCTGCGCCGCATCCTCGCCCGGCGCGCCCCAGAACGCCATGATCGCGTCGCCGATGAATTTGTCGAGGGTGCCGCCGTGGCGGAAAATCACTTCCACCTGCATGCTGAAATAGCGGTTGAGCAGGGCGACGATCTCGGCCGGAGTGTGGATCTCGGACAGCGTGGTGAAACCGCGGATGTCGGAAAACAGCACGGTGATTTCGCGCGCCTGACCGCTGATGCTTTCCGTGGTGGTGCCGTGGCTCACCAGTTCCTTCACCACTCGCGGGTCGAGGAAGCGGTTGAAGATTTGCACGGTTTTTTCGCGCTCGCGCCGCTCGCGCAGGTATTCCAGCAGCGCGGCGGCGAAATAGAAGGCCCAGGCGAAAACCAGCGGCGCGGCCACCGGCAGCAGCAGTTGACGGCTCAGCGCAGCGTATTCCGCGCCGAGCAGGATGGCGGACAGCGGCAGCAGGGCGGCGCCGATCGCCAGCGTGTTGCGCCGGGCAAGGAAGGCGGCGCACAGGGCCGTCACCAGCAGCAGCGCCAGTGCGAACGGCGCGGGCGCCGGCACGGTGCGCATGTAGCCGCCGTTCTTCAGGTTGTCGAGCGCGGTGGCGAGGATTTCCACCGCCGGCGCCAAGCTGGACAGCGGCGTGGCGCGGATGTCGTGCAGGCCGGTGGCGGTGGTGCCGACGATGACGATCTTGCCGCGGAACTCTTCGGGGTCGCGCAGCGGCTTCTTCCGCTCCAGGTCTTCGTACACGTCGGCGTAGGACACCCGAGTATGGGACAAGGCGCCGCCGCGCCAGCCGAGCACGATGGATTCCCGGTCGGGCAGCGGGTAGCCGAGATCGCGCACGACGCGGGCGGGCAGGGAGGGAATGCGCCAGCCGTACGCCTCGGTGTAGACGTTGTAGCGCCGCCCGATGCCGTCGCGGTCCTCGACGAAATTGATCGTGCCGGCGCGCCAGTTTTCCTTGGCCACCGCCAGCGGCAGGATCAGCGCCACCCGCGCGTCGCGCCGGGCGGCGGGCGTCGGCGCGATGCCCAGCGCCGACGCATATTCGGCCAGCGGGATGCCGCCGGCGTCCTCGCTCGGGCTGCGCCGCACCATCGGGAAATAGGTGTTGGGCGCCTGGCGCAGCGCCTGGTTGAGCAGCGCATCGCTTTCCGGCCGATAGACGTCCGGTTCGGCGAACAGGATGTCGAACACGATGGCCCTGGGATGCTGGCGAGCGATGCCTTCGGCCAGCTCGCCGTGCACCGAGCGCGGCCACGGCCAGCTGCCGGCGACATCGATCATCCTGGCCAGGCTGCGGTCGTCGATATCCACGATCACGATGTCGGGATCGGCTTGCAAACCGCTGGCATGGATGCGGACAAAGCGGTCGGAGACGCGGTTTTCCAGCGGCAGCAGCAGGTGCGAGAACGAAAAATCCATCGCCGCCAGGGCGGCGACGAAACAGGCGATCAGGAGGAGGGGGGAAGTCAGGGCGCGCCGCATGTCTTCATGCTACGGTATGGGCGGAGGACTGGCAACGTGGCGGCCAATGCGTATTTCTGTGGGTACGGCTCTTGTGCCCTTTAGGGCTTAACGTGAACCTCGCGAAGCGAGACCTCGTCCCCCTTCTCGCCGGATTGAGCGGCTTTGCCGCCAATCCCGGCGGGGACACTCCTTGCGGGAGAGGGTTAGGGGAGAGGGGAACGGTCATGTCAGCCCGGCTGTCGGCCAAACCCGTTTCCCCATTTCAGCCCATCCCGCACCAGCGCGGCGAAATCCTCGGCGGGCAGCGGACGGCTGAAGTAGTAGCCCTGGATTTCGTCGCAGCCCTGCGCGCTCAGGTGCGCCAGCTGCGCTTCGGTTTCTACGCCCTCGGCGATAACCTGCATTTTCAGGCTGTGTCCGAGGCTGACGATGGCGTTGGCGATAGCGCTGTTGTCCGGGTCGGTGCAGATGTCCCGGACGAAGGACTGGTCGATCTTGATCTTGCCGATCGGCAGCTGTTTCAGATAGCTCAGCGAGGAATAGCCGGTGCCGAAATCGTCGATCGAAATCTGGATGCCGAGGGCGTGCAGCCGGTGCAGGGTGGTAATCGTCGCCTGCACGTCCTGGATCATGATGCTTTCGGTGATTTCCAGCTCCAGGTGCTCCGGCGCAAGCCGGGCGTCCAGCAGCGCCCGCTCGGCCACGGCGGCCAGGTCGCTCTGGCGGAACTGGCGCGCCGACAGGTTGACCGCCACGCGCAGGGGCGGCATCCCGGCGGCCAGCCAGGCGCTGTTCTGGGCGCAGGCGCTACGCAGCACCCACTCGCCGACCGGGACGATCAGCCCTGTTTCCTCCAGCAGCGGGATGAACTCGCCCGGCGCCACCAGTCCGCGCTCCGGGTGCTGCCAGCGCAGCAGCGCCTCCATGCCGACGATCCGGCCGCTGTGCAGGCTGATCTGCGGCTGGTAGTGCAGCACGAATTCGTCGCGCTCGAGCGCCCGGCGCAACCGGGTTTCCAGGGCCAGCCGCTGCGAGGCCGTGGCGTTCATTTCGGCGCCGTAGAAACAGTAGTTGTTGCCGCCTCGCGTCTTGGCATGGCTCATGGCGGTGTCGGCGTGCTGGATCAGCTCGTCCTTGCTGGACGCGTCGAGAGGATAGAGGGCGACGCCGATGCTTGGGGTCACGAAAACTTCCTGCCCGTCCAGGTCGAACGGCTCGGCCAGGGCGTCGAGCACTTTCTGGGCGACCAGCGCGGCATGCTGCGGACTGCCGACATCGCCCAGCACGATGGCGAACTCGTCGCCGCCGAAGCGGGCGAGGGTGTCGCTGTTGCGGATGTGGCCCGCCAGCCGTTTTGCCATGACCCGCAGCAGCTTGTCGCCAAAAGGGTGGCCGAGCGTATCGTTGATTGTCTTGAAACGGTCCAGGTTCAGGCACAACACCGCCACCAGCCCGTTATTGGATTGCGCGGCGGCGAGCGCCTGCTTCAGGCGCTCCTCCAGCAACAGGCGGTTGGGCAGTTCGGTGAGCGGGTCGAAGTAGGCAAGCTGGTGGGCGTGCGCCTCGGCCAGCTTCTTCTCGGTCAGGTCGGCGAACACGCCCAGGTAATGCGTGGTCTCGCCCTGTTCGTCGCGGATGGCGATCATCGACAGCCACTCGGGATAAGCTTCGCCGTTCTTGCGCCGGTTCCAGATTTCGCCCTGCCAGTTGCCGTATTCGACGAGCGCCGCCCACATGTCCAGGAAGAACGCCGCGTCATGCCGGTCGGAACGCAACAGCCTGGGATTCCGGCCGATCGCCTCGGCCTCGCTGTAGCCGGTGATGTCGGTGAAGGCCCGGTTCACTTGCAGGATATTGGCCTGGGCGTCGGTGATGATGATGCCTTCGGTGCTGTTGTCGAACACCTTGGCGGCGAGGCGCAGCTTTTTTTCGCTTTGCTGCAATTCTTCCTGGGCGCGCCGCAGCCGGTCGCGCTCCTGCTTCAGCTCGGCGATGTGGCGTGCCTGCAAGGCCTCGCGCTCCAGGCCCTGGTTCACCGAGCGCAGGTGGGCTTCTTCCAGGCGGCGTTCGACCCGCTGCGTGACCAGGTAGAACAGGGCGAACAGCGTTCCCGCCAAGGCCAGGTAAAACAGGCTGAGGGCGCGCAGGGTGGTGTTCATTTCCTCGATGTTCTGCGTGGTGTCGCGCAGGACGGCCAGATTTCCCACCCGGCGCCCGGCGACATCCGCGATCGGCAATACGGCGGCGAGGAAAGACCTGCCGCCGATTTCAAGCTCCGTAACGGCGTTGCGCGGGCTCCCATCGAACTGGATGCGCATCAGCTGCCCGCTCGGCAGATCCATGGTCTGGTGGACGATGGCCGCGCCGGGAAGCCGGTTCCAGTCCGCTTTCCGCCCCAGCATGCGCATGCCGCTTTCCCAGTCCGCGCTGGCCAGGAGCTGTTTGTCGATCGTCATCAGGTTTTCGATGCCGAGGATGTCCTTGATGCCGTGCAGCATGTCCTCGATTTCCTCGCCCAGCTCGACATAACCGATCAGGCCGCGGTCGTCGCGCAGCGGCGCCACCGCGCGCAGGGTGAACGTGCCGATCGGGCCGAGCTCCGCGCCGATCGCCATTTTCCCGGTTTTTTCCGCGGCCAGCGTGGTGTAGCGGTCGATGACATCGCCATGGCGCTCGGGCTGGTGCACGCGCAGCACGTTGACGCGCGCGGCATCCTCGAAATAAAGGTGGGTGATGCCGTACCGGTCGTGCAGTTGCCTGAACAGCGGCGCGGCCCGTTTGAGCAGGGCATCCCTGTCCTTACTGCGCAACGCCGCCTGCAACTGCTCGTCGCCAAGGATGGCGGTGAGTGTCGCGCCCAGCTTTTCGCTGCGCCGGGCCAGGGCGCGCTGGTAAAAGTTCTTCGCCGCCTGCATGTCATCCATGAAGCGATGATCCGCGTCGGTTTTTTCATGCCGGTACAGGCTGTAATGGAACGCGCCGAGCAGGATGGCCAGCACCAGGGCGAGCGGGAGAAGAATGCGGGCCTTCAGGCTGATATTCTCGATCATCGGCAGATTCTGAAAATGAAAACCCGGTTGCGGAAAATTTAAGGAGGCACTGATTAAACGTCATTCCCGCGAAGGCGGGAATCTATATGTCGCTGAAAACACGATTCCCGCCTTCGCGGGAATGACGGAATCGGAATAAATCAACGCATCCTTAAGGCTTTTCCGGATGGTAACAGAATTGTAATAACCGATGGTGCCGGCAGGGGTATTGCCGATATAAGGCCGCCGTTGGCGGCGAAAAAACGGCCGGCGCGGGGGCCGGCCGGGAGGAGGTTACAGCCCGAGCCGCTGCCAGATGGCCGAAACCGGCCCGGCCTGATTGAGCGTGTAGAAATGCAGCCCCGGTGCGCCTCGCTTGAGCAATTGCTCGCACAGGTCCGTCACCACGTCCAGGCCGAACGCGCGGATCGAGGCGCTGTCGTCGCCGTAGCCTTGCAGCTTGAGCCGCAGCCAGCGCGGAATCTCGGCGCCGCAGGCGTCGGAAAAGCGCGCCAGCTGGGAAAAGTTGCCGATCGGCATGATGCCGGGAACGATCGGGATGGTGATGCCCATCGCCTCGCACTCGTCGACGAAATGGAAATAGGCGTCGGCGTTGTAGAAGTACTGGGTGATGGCGGCATCGGCGCCCGCCTCCACCTTGTGCTTGAAGTTGAGCAGGTCGGCCTGGGCGGTGGGCGCCTGGGGATGGTATTCGGGATAGGCCGCCACCTCGATGTTGAACCAGTCGCCGGTTTCGGCGCGGATGAACTCCACCAGCTCGTTGGCATAGCGAAATTCCCCCGGACAGGCCATGCCGGAGGGCATGTCGCCGCGCAGGGCGACGATATGGCGGATGCCGTGGCTTTTGTATTCGTCGAGAATGGCGCGGATGTTGTCCTTGGTCGAACCGATGCAGGAAAGGTGAGGCGCGGCCTTGTGGCCGTCCTGCTGGATTTCGATCACGGTCTCCAGCGTGCGGTCGCGCGTCGAACCGCCGGCGCCGAACGTGACCGAGAAAAATTCCGGATTGAGCTGCGCCAGCTGCTGCCGAGTGGCGCGCAGTTTTTCGACCCCTTCCGGGTTCTTGGGCGGAAAGAATTCGAAACTGATGATGGGTTTTTTCATAAGCTAACCGCAAAGACGCAAAGGCGCAAAGAAGACTATAAAAACGGCCATTAATATGCTACTTGGTCATTCCCGCGCAGGCGGGAATCCAGCACAACGAGAAGCCTGGATTCCGGGTCAAGCCCGGAATGACCATGTTTAATGGTGGCATCAATAAGTTCTTTGCGTAATCTTTGCGCCTTTGCGCCTCCGCGGTAAGGTGTTTAGTAGCGGTAATGGTTCGCCTTGTACGGACCTTCCTTCGGCACGCTGATATACGCGGCCTGGGCGTCGGTCAGTTCGGTGAGGTGCACGCCGATCTTCTTCAAATGCAGGCGCGCCACTTTTTCGTCCAGATGCTTGGGCAGCACATAAACCTTGTTCTCGTAGTTTTCCGGGTGGTTGAACAGCTCGATCTGGGCGATGGTCTGGTTGCTGAACGAGGCGGACATCACGAACGAGGGATGGCCGGTGGCGCAGCCCAGGTTCACCAGACGGCCCTTGGCCAGCACGATCAGCTTCTTGCCGTCGGGGAAGACCACGTGATCGACCTGCGGCTTGATCTCGTCCCACTGGTATTTTTCCAGCGAGGCGATGTCGATTTCCGAATCGAAGTGGCCGATGTTGCAGACGATGGCTTCGTTCTTCATCTTCGCCATGTGGTCGTGGTTGATCACGCTCAGGTTGCCGGTGCAGGTAACGAAAATGTCGCCGAGTGATGCGACTTCGTCCATGGTCACAACGCGGTAGCCTTCCATCGCCGCCTGCAGCGCGCAGATCGGGTCGATTTCGGTCACCATCACGGTCGCGCCCATGCCGCGGAAGGCCTGCGCGCAGCCCTTGCCCACGTCGCCGTAGCCCAGCACCACGCAGATCTTGCCGGCGATCATCACGTCGGTGGCGCGCTTGATGCCGTCGAGCAGCGATTCGCGGCAGCCGTACAGGTTGTCGAACTTGGACTTGGTGACCGAGTCGTTGACGTTGATCGCCGGGAACTTGAGGCGGCCGTCCTCGGCCATCTGGTAGAGACGGTGCACGCCGGTGGTGGTTTCCTCGGTGACGCCCTTGATGTGCTTGATGCGGGCGGAGTACCAGCCGGGCGAGGTGGCCAGTTTCTTCTTGATCGCGGCGAACAGCACGCGCTCTTCCTCGCAGGTCGGGTTGGCGACCACCGAGATGTCGCTTTCGGCGCGGGTGCCTAGGTGCAGCAGCAGGGTTGCGTCACCGCCGTCGTCGAGGATCATGTTGGCTTGCTCAGCGGGCCACTCGAAGATGTTGTGGGTGTATTCCCAGTATTCTTCCAGCGACTCGCCCTTGTAGGCGAATACCGGCGTGCCGGTCGCGGCGATGGCGGCGGCGGCCTGGTCCTGCGTCGAGTAGATGTTGCACGAAGCCCAGCGCACTTCGGCGCCCAGCGCCTGCAAGGTTTCGATCAGCACCGCGGTCTGGATGGTCATGTGCAGCGAGCCGGCGATGCGCGCGCCCTTGAGCGGCTGGCTGGCGGCAAATTCCTCGCGCACCGCCATCAGGCCGGGCATCTCGACTTCGGCGATGGAGATTTCCTTGCGGCCCCAAACCGCCAGCGACATATCGGCGACTTTGCAGTCGGTAAAATTCTTGGTTTCAGCCACAGCGTTCATGCGCAATTCCTTACGATGTGGCCGGGGGGATGCTGTGGTGCGGCTCACCTGGCATCCCGTGCCCGGCACGGGGTTGATAACAGGTAAGCGCAGTTTTGAAACCGAGCCTGACGGATGAGGTCCGTTGCAGCGCTCCTCGGTTGGATTGAATTATAACCGAAATTTGGGGGTTTTGTTTTTTGGTGGGTTTGGTGCGGGATGGGTGGTGTGAGGGGTGTTGCCGATTATGGAGTGAGCTTTAACGTGCCTGAGTTGAGGGGGCCTGAAAGCTGGCAAAAGCTCCCGCTGGAAGGCATTCCACTCGAACGATTGGTTAGCGCTTCCTGCCGGTTAGTGCGCTTCGATTCTGACCCAACCTTTTTTGCATTTGAGAGTCATTCTGGCTGGCACTCCAACTAGTCGTTCCTCCAGGCGTTCGGCTAGTGGGAAAGGAGGAAAGGGCGAAATGCTTTTTGCGGCCTGCAGCAAGTTATCGCGCACAGCTGAATCGGGTTCGGCAAGGAATTTGATATCGATAAAGCGCCCGTCTTTATCCAGCACAACGAGAGAATCAAAGGTCAAATCGTAACAGCGCCTACGCCCATCACTATCAAGAGCTGGTTTTCGGAAAAATTCGCCTTTTATTTGGCCGATAATGCCTAAGGCATAAGCCCTGACATCAGAAGGGGTGTCGGGGCGAGAATTGATGATGATATAGATCGGCACAGGTTTGAGGGCATCTTTTGGCAGCCGTAAATCAAGTTCATTTGCATAAATATTAGAGAGAGCCAAACACATAGCAATAATGAAAATTCGCATTACGTAATTCCACATAAGGGCCACATAAGGTCAAACGGGTCAGATACGATGTTGCTTTTTGATTGGAATAGGGCGGCCGGGGCGGCCGGGGTCAGGGGCGGCCGGGGTCACAGGGGCGGCCGGGGTCAGGTCTAACATTCCAACATGTAACCTGCTATCCGGTGAATCCGTAGTCCATCGGCATGGTAGCGCGGATGGCATGAGTCGGGCAAGTTGTTGCGGAATCGGGTTTCGTGCGCTTCGCGCGGCTGATCGGTGCCGGGGGCAGCCCGGCGGCAGGTGTCTTTATTTTGCTTGCCCAAAATAACCAACACCCGCAAGGGGTGTCCCCGCCGGACGCTCTGTGCTGCGCACAGGTCGCGGCGAGACAAAAGGGCACCCTGCCGCGCCGGCCCTACGGGCTTCCCCCGGATTTCCGGGCAAACCGGGCGGCTGCGTAAACTCGGCCTGCGGCCTCAAACAGTACGCAGCCGACGGCCCCCGGTTTGACCGGAAATCCGGGGCGACGCGGAAAGGGATTTAGGTTTTGTGGGCGAAGCCCGTCTGTTTGGGTACCCTCCCCGCCGGGGAGGGCTGGGTGGGGAGGTTTGGGGTGGGTTTTCTTCCCCTTGATTCGCCGCCGAGTAGCGCAGCCAAGCCGGGGGGTAGTCGGTCGCGTACTGTTTGAGGCCGCAGGCCGAGTTTACGCGACCGCCCGGCTTGGCGAGCAACGCAGGGAACCCCGAAGGGGCGGCGGATGGGGTTCGCCTTTTCTTGATTACTTCTTTTGGCGAAGCAAAAGAAGTAATCAGCCGCCGGGCTGCCCCCGGCACCGATCAGCCGCGCGAAGCGCACAAGACCTATTTTCAAATCCTCAAACAAGACAATGGGGTAGGACACGATTCCGCCCGGTCTGGTCGAGCGGTGTTCGGACAGAATGGCCATTCGACGTCACCCGCCAGATCGAGAGCCAGCCGGTTTTGTTTCTGGTCGAAATGCACTGCTAGGGCGACAGGGGCGTTTTCTCCGCAGCCATGTATCAGGGGGCTCTGACTTCGTTCAGCAGGTCGGGGTGACGCTCAAGCACCTTGAGCAGCTTCACCAATGCAAAACAATGGGGTCAGACACGATTTTGCCTTTTAGTTGAGGCTAACCACATGACTCGCCTAATTCGCATATGCCAGCATGGTAGCGCGGACGATGCGAGTCGGGCAAGTTGGCAGCAGGTGTCTTTATTTTCAGGTTTATCACTCATCAGGTTGCCTTTTGACTTGCATGGTCTTTAATGAATCTTTGTGATTTCATTTGACAGCGGAAAAGAATGACGGCCGACAGCGTATGCAGATATCTTCAAATCCTGTTTGAACAGCCGCGGTTAGTGCCAAACGCCGGCCTCCTTTCGACAGCCGCCCCTGCCCCCGCATGAAAGCCTCCGACGCCGTCGCCAAATTCCTCGCCGCGCACCACGTCCACTATTGCTTCGAGCTGGTGGGCGGGACAAAACAATGGGGTCAGACACGATTTTGCCTTTTAGTTGAGGCTAACCACATGACTCGCCTAATTCGCATATGCAAGCATGGTAGCGCGGACGATGCGAGTCGGGCAAGTTGGCAGCAGGTATCTTTATTTTCAGGTTTATCACTCATCAGGTTGCCTTTTGACTTGCATGGTCTTTAATGAATCTTTGCGATTTCATTCGACAGCGGAAAAGAATGACGGCCGACAGCGTATGCAGATATCTTCAAATCCTGTTTGAACAGCCGCGGTTAGTGCCGGCCAGGAGACGGTCCGCGCAGAACGCCGGCCTCCTTTCGACAGCCGCCCCCGTCCCCGCATGAAAGCCTCCGACGCCGTCGCCAAATTCCTCGCCGCGCACCACGTCCACTATTGCTTCGAGCTGGTGGGCGGGATGATCACGCACCTGCTGGACAGCCTCGCGCAAGACGGCCGCTTCAACATCGTCTCCATGCATCACGAGCAATCCGCGGCTTTTGCGGCAGAGCGTGTCGCGCGGCAGGCGATGGGCAGGCGGATCGCGGTGGCGATGGGCACTAGCGGGCCGGGCGCGACCAACCTGATCACCGGCATCGGCAGCTGCTGGTTCGATTCCGTCCCTTGCCTGTTCATCACCGGGCAGGTGAATACCCACGAGCTGAAGGGCGACCGCGGGGTGCGCCAGCAAGGCTTCCAGGAGCTCGACATCATCCCGATCGACGGCAGGAACCAGTCCACCAGGGAAGGGTACAGCTGCCCCTCGTTCACCGATCTGGCGCGGGCATATGGGATCGGCAGCCTCCAGGTGTCGAACCGGGCCCAATTGGCGAAGGCCGTCGAAAAGATCGCCCTGGCGACGGGGCCGGTACTGCTGGAAGTGGCGATGCCCTACGCAACGGAATGCCGCCCCCGCCTGGCCTTCGGCAAAAAACTGGATGAGCAGCTTCCGTTTGTCGAACATGTCGAGGGAGCGCGGCCTGAGATCGTTTCTTGACCCGATGCGCAGATTCAGCAGCTTGCTGGACCAGGGTCTGGTTTCGGGCGGCAATTTCCTCACCATCGCCATCTGCGCGCACGCTTTGCCCCTTTCGGAACAGGGAAAATTTACCTATATTTTTGCCAGCTACATGGCGCTGTTGTTGCTGAATGTGGCGGGAATCTTTCAAGGCGCGGCGGTTCGCGCCCCAACTCAAGAGAGCGACTCCTACCAGACATCCCTGGCCAGACTGCAATTATTGCAGGCACTGCTGCTGGCGTTGGCGATCTGTGCCGTCTGGTTTTGGGCCGGGGCTGTTTTCGGCTGGCAAGCAACCGCGGCCGAAGCCGGGCTGCTGTTTGCTTTCCTGACCGTACAGCAGTTGGCGGATTTCGATCGGCGCAGCGCTTATATATTTTCCGGGACGCGACGAGCAATATATTCCAGCGCCATCCTCTATCCCATTCGGATTATCGGGCTGTTGGCCGTCAGGCCCGAGACCGCGAGTCAGGCGCTTCTGGCGCTGATAATCAGCGCGCTTGTTCCCGCGGCAATCACGCTTCTTCGCTCCGGCAGAAGCCGGGCCGAAATCGCTCAACCCTGGACCACAGCAATAAAGAGCCACCTCGCCTACAGCCGGCTATTCATCGCGGGCGCGCCGCTGGGGTGGCTATGGTCTTACCTCCCGATCTTCATGCTGGGCATCATGCACGGCAAAGAACAGGCCGCGCTGCTGGCCAGCATTCGCGGCATATCCAATATGGCTAACGTGTTGATGGAACAGATAGAAACCAAGGTCGCGGCGGACTGGGCACGCTTGCGCCATGGCGAAGGCGGGCACGCGATGGTGTCCGCCGTATCCCGCCTGATCCGGGCCGGGATGGCCTTCTGGCTATTGGGCATGGCCGTGGTTCTGGCGTTTGGCCGAGAAATCGTGGCCCTGGTGCTGGGCGATCTTTACGCGCCGCACTGGCATTTGCTGGCAATCGGCTGGGCCGGATATGGCCTATATTTTCTAGTGCGCCTGTTCGGCATCAAACATCGGACACTGGGTGCCAACCAGGTAGAGTTCATCGGCAATTTAAGCGGGGTACTGGCCGCGCTGGCGGCCGGGTTGGCGCTGATTCCCGCCTGGGGTGCAACCGGCGCGGCATGGGTATACGTGGCCGTCGCGGCGGCCATGATGATCGGCCAGGTGCGGATTCTCGGCAGGGTTTCTAACGGCCATGGCGATTCGCCGCCCCCGAATCATGAAACAGCGATTCGCCATGGCCGTTCTCTCTCCCCTAGCCCTCTCCCGCAAGCAGGCGAGGGGGGCGAGGGCTCGCTTCGCGAGTTTCACGTTAACAACGGAAAGATCATTGCGAATGAATAACCAACCGAATAGTCAGATCACCTTCCTGGTTTTTACATTCAACGAAGAGCGCCGGCTGGAACCGTATCTACAGTGTATTCAGGGATGGGGCCAGATCGTCGTCATCGACAACCACAGCACCGACCGGACCCGCGAAATCGCCTCGCGCTATACCGAGCACATATACACCTTCCGCAATCCCGGCTATGTCGAGAACAAGGAAACCATGGACTTCGCCCTGGGCAAAATCACGACGCCATGGGCTTATCTCGGCTACGTGGATGAGCTGTTGCCCCGGCCGCTGCTGATGCAGTTGGCGCAGATCGCTCAGGAAGGCCGCTATCGGATCGTCGAGATATACCGCAAGAATTTCATGTTTGGGCAGGAAGTCTTCAACTACGGCAAACACCATTTGCGCATGTTCATGCCGGATGCCGTGGATTTCACCGGCAACGTGGTGCACAAGCTGGGCAAGTTTCTGGTGCCCGCCGCTCAAATCTGCCAGGTTCCGGCGAGCGACCAGACGTCGCTATGGCACTTCAGCTCTTACAACACCGGCAAGCTCGACCTTGCCCACAACCGTTACGCCGACCTGGAAGCCCGCCAGCGCCATGAAATGCTCAAGCAAAAATTCTCCGGCGCCCGCGCATTGTGGAAGCTGGTTTTTTACTTTTGGGGAACCTATCTGGGATTGGGCGGTTTCCGCGGGGGATGGCCGGGGCTGTTCGTCAGCGTCCAGATCGCCTATTTCAAATTCAGCATCGAGGCGCGGCTGTGGGAACATGAGAACGGCGTGACATTGGCCGAAATCGAGCGCCGCTACGATCGACTGAAAGAAGGGCTGTTAAACGCAAGGTAGGTCGGGCACCCCGTCGGGTTGCCTTTTCCCCCGCATGGTCTTTAATGAATCTGGGATTTCATTTGAGAACGGGAAAGAATGACCATCAACAGCACGTTATCCAGCCGCCTTCGAATCCAGTTTGACCGGCTCAGGCCGGTGCCCGCCGGTTATCTGCTGTTGCTCGCCTCGTATTGCCTGGTGGTATTCGGCTCGCCGATGCCGCCCCGAATTTCATGGCTGGAAACCCTGATCGGGGGCGGCCTGGTATTGAGCGGCTTGTTGCTTGCTCCGCGGGTAATGGAAGAAATCAGGCAGCAAGACTATGCCCGGCGCGGAATCGCTCTGGCCGCCATTTTGCTGCTGGTGCCGACGACCTGGGGCTGGTTGCAGGGAAATGTGCCCTACGACATGGCCCGCGACATCTTTCCCTATCTGTTCCTGGTCAGCGTGCCGGTTCTGCTGCTCTATACCGTGAATCGAACCCGCCGGGACCTGCAGCTCAGGCTGATTTCGGCCGCACTGGTGTTCGTCGGCATTTTTACGGCGGCCACTTTTTTCCTGGGCGCGTCCAAACTGTATGGCGACCTACCCCACTTGTCGGAAACGATGCAGAGGGGATTTGGCGGGATATCGGAACAAGCGGTGCCGGCCCAGCGGATCGACGCGTCAACCGAACAAATCGAGCGGGTCAAACAGCGCAAACAGGCCGAGGCCGTCGTTTTCCTCAAGCTCTATGACCCCGCCATGATGTTTGCCAGCATTTTCATGGCCACTTGGGGCATTGTCCTGATCATCAAATCATGGCGACATGCCGTGATTGGCGTTGCCTTGCTCGGCGGCGGCGCATGGATCGCCTCCGGGTTCATGCTGCTGGGGCTGCGCGCTTACACGGCGCTATGGGCATTGGCGCTTGTGCTGGTGTGCGCGACCCAATTCAGGCGGCCCGGGTTTTATGCGCGCATGATGCCCGCCGCCGCGATCGCGCTGGCCGTGATGTGGCCGCGCATCACCGCGACGATCCAGATGCTCTGGGCCAAACAGCAGATGGTGGGATCGAACGGCAAAATATCGGAATGGCTCGCCGTGCTGTCAACGATCTCCGCATCGCCGGAAACCTTGCTGATCGGCATCGGATGGGGGGGCATCATGAACAACCCCATTTTGTTGAACGAGCCCACCCGTTTCACGCATTCCATGCTGTCTTTTTTCCTGCTCAAGACGGGCATCGTCGGATTGCTGGCGCTGTTGACGACGTTGGCGATGCTGGTGTTGCGCAATAAACGCCCGAGCCCGGTCGGGCCGCTCACCACGGAACGAACGATCCTGCTCCTTTCCTGCATCCCGCCCCTGCTCATCGGCGTGCTGTTCGAGCCGACCTACAAGATGCTGAGTTATGGCGTCATATTTGCCCTGTTTGCGCTGTCCCTCGCGGCGCCAAAACATGAATGATCGCGGCGCATAAAATGAACCCCATCAAGCAATTCATCGAAATCGCCGGCGGACTGGCCCGTTGGCCGAAATTCTCCCTTACCTCGTTCACCATGGTTTCAGGGTTGAGGGCGCAGGGATTGATGCCGGAAACCGTCATCGACGTCGGCGCCAACGTCGGGCAATTTGCCGTGGCATCGGCAAAGTTTTTTCCCAAATCCCGCATCTATTCGTTTGAGCCCAATCCTCCATGCGCGAGGCAATTGAAAAAAAATGTTGCCGGGTTGGGCAATGTCACGACCTATGAACTGGCCCTGGGGGAGGAAGAAGGCGAGGTCGAATTCCACGTCAACTCTCACAGCCATTCGAGCTCGATCCTGCCGTTGGCGCCTTCGCACCTCCAGGCGTTCCCCGATGCCCGCGAGCACTCCCGGATACGCGTCGAGGTTTCCACCCTCGACAGGATATTCGGGGATATCGACCTGCAACGCCCCGCGCTGTTGAAGCTGGACGTACAGGGATATGAGCTTCAGGTCCTGCAGGGAGGCAGCGGTCTGCTGACGCGCGTGGACTACGTGCTGCTGGAGGCATCGTTCAGGCCCATGTATCAGGGCGAACCGGTTTTCATGGACATCGAAAAGAAAATGCGGGAATTCGGTTTTCAGTTCCTGCGGCCCGTCGGATTCCTGCGGGCGCCCGACACGGGCGAGTTTCTTCAAATGGATGCGCTGTTTCAGCGCCGGCCCGAGTAATGCGCATCCTGGTTTACGGAATAAACTATGTTCCCGAGTTGACCGGCATCGGCAAATACTCCGGGGAAATGGCCGAATGGCTTTCCCGGCAAGGCCACGAGGTTCATGTGGTCACCGCGCCCCCTTATTATCCGGCGTGGCGAGTCGAACATGGCTATTCTCCGTGGTTTTACCGATCCCCCTCGCCGCAACCGGGCCGCCCCGGCGTGCGGGTCTATCGTTGCCCATTGTGGGTGCCGGCGCGCCCGTCGGGGTTGAAGCGACTGGTTCATCTGGCCAGTTTTGCACTGAGCAGTTTGCCGGTCATGTTGCTCCACGCCTTCTGGCGCCCCCAGGTCGTGCTGGTCGTCGAACCTCCGCTGATGTGCGCACCGGCCGCCTTGCTGATTTCAAAATTATGCCGGGCAAAATCCTGGCTGCACATACAGGATTTCGAGGTGGACGCGGCCTTCGACCTGGGGATATTGCCGTCGGGATTCCTCCGCCGGCGCATCCTGTCGTTCGAACGTTTCCTGATGCGCCGGTTCGACCGGGTCTCCACCATTTCGCCCAATATGCTGGATCGGCTGCCGGGCAAGGGCGTTTCGCCAGCCAAGGCCATCCTGTTCCCGAACTGGGTGGATACCCAATCCGTCTTTCCGTTGGATCGCCCCGCGCCGATGCGCGCGGAACTCGGGATATCCGCCGACGCGACCGTGGCCCTGTATTCCGGCAACATGGGCGAAAAGCAGGGTCTGGAAATCGTTCTGGAGGCGGCCCGGCGGCTTGCGCCCGAAGAATCCCTTCGCTTCGTGCTGTGCGGCGACGGCGCCGCGCGCGCCCGCCTGCAAAAGGTTTACGCACACTTGCCCAACGTGTTGTGGCTGCCATTGCAGCCCATGGAAAAACTGAACGATCTGCTGAACGTCGCGGACGTGCACCTGTTGCCGCAGCGCGGCGATGCGGCCGATCTGGTGATGCCGTCCAAGCTCACCGGCATGCTGGCCAGCGGCCGTCCCGTCATCGCCACCGCGCGCCGGGAAACCCGGCTGGCGGAAGTCGTTTCGAAATGCGGCATCGCCGTCTCGCCCGGCGATGTGGATGAGTTTTGCCGGGCGTTGCTGCGGCTGGCAAAAGCGCATGGCGATCGGCTTGCCCTGGGCGCCGCGGCGCGCGCTTATGCCGAAACGCACATGGGCAAGGGTTCCATACTTGGCACGTTCGAAAAAAACCTGTCCGCACTTGTCCATGGATCCGCCGAACCCGACGTCTGCGATGCGGTGCGCGGGGTGCGCTGAGGAACAGAACAGAGTGCGGGCTGTTGTGGGTACGGCTTCAGCCGTACGGTCAGGCTGAAGCCTGACCCACAGACCGCGTCTGTGATATCTGTGGCAGGGCTAGCAGCCTGACTGCACGGCTACGCCCTAAAGGCCTTTTGTGCCTTTTTGCGGCCATTTGCGTCCTTGGCGGTAAAACGCGATTTCCAGCCTAATAGGCGTTTTTTCCGGAAAAGCCTTTCAGGATGGTCATTGCAATGATTTTTGTGTCGAGCGACAGCGTCCAGTTGTGGATGTAAAACAAATCGTGCTCGACCCGCTTTTCCATTTTGTCGAGCGTATCGGTTTCCCCGCGCCAGCCGTTGATTTGCGCCCACCCGGTAATCCCCGGCTTCACCTTGTGCCGCAGCATGTAGCCATAAATCAGTTTCCGGTATTGTTCGTTATGCGCCACGGCATGGGGACGCGGCCCGACGATCGACATTTGCCCCTGCAATACGTTGACGAATTGGGGAAGTTCGTCCAGCGAAGTTTTCCGCAAAAAAGCCCCTAACGGTGTGATTCTGGGATCGCAGCGTTTGGCTTGGGACACGTCCGGGCCATTTTCGCAAACCCTCATGCTGCGGAATTTCCAGACCTCGATGACCTCCCCGTTCAACCCGTAGCGGCGTTGCCTGAAAATCGCCGGTCCGGGTGACGTGAGCTTGACGGCCAGGGCAATCAACAACATGACGGGAGAAATACAGAGCAGGATCGCGCCGCCGATGACGATATCCTCAAACCTCTTCAGCCAGCCGTCAACACCGTAGAAAGGGCTTTCGAACACGCGCGCGACGGGAATTCCCTCCATGCTGAACCAGCGGGCATGCAGCAGGTTGTGGATGTACATGTCCGGCACCACGTAAACCGAAGCCGTGGTATCCGCCAACTCGTTGAGCAAGGACAAGGTTTTGGCCTCGTCCTGAAGCGGCAACGTGATGTAGACATAGTCCAGCAATCCGCCACGGACATCGTCGATCAATTGCGCAAGATCGCCTTTAAAGGGCAGGCCGTCCCACAAAGGTGCCGACTCCCTGTCGTCGTATACCCCGGCAATGGCCAGCCCCATCCACGGTGCGGCCGCCATCTTCGACGCCATTTTATTGGCCAGCTCCCCCGCGCCGGCGAAGGCGAGCGTTCGGGAATTGCGCCCCTCGCGCCGCAAGAATCTCAGCCATGTGCGCACCGACACGCGCAGCACGATGAGCCCGGCCGGGGCCGCCATGCTCCAGGCAACGATCACCACGCGGGAGAACTGTTCGGAAATTTTCGTCAGGAACGCGAAGATGATGACCGAGCAGATGACGGCGAACCACACCCACAGGATCAGCGCCATCTCGCTGCGCAGGCTATTGATGCGCCAGGACTGGTACAACCCCCTGACCTCGGCAAAAAACAGGAAAAACACAATCGCCCAGGCCGCCGCCAGCTCATGATAATAATGGGACCCCACCCCGTACAGATAACTGCACAGCCACAACATGAACAGGATAATCGCGACATCCGCCAGGCGATGCAGCAAACCCAATCTCGAACTGTGCGGGCGAATCAGGCCGCCGGAAGCGTGCTGGATCATGATTGTTGGCCACCGCGCATGCGTTCCTCCGCCAGCATGGCGCCGAGCCAGAGGTAGATGAACGAGCCCTCTGAAAAGGTGGAAAAATGGGAATTGGCCAGACTGGTGGCGCACCAGGCGGCCAACACCCCCAAGCCCAGCAGGCGGTAGGGCGAAGAGGGGCGCTGGCGCCAAGCGGCGGGCAGGATGGCGAGGAACGCGGCAAGGCCGACGAGGCCGTGCTCGGCCACGACCTTCATGTACTGGTTGTGGGGATCGCCAGTCGGGGTGCCCGCCAAGCCGGGCCGGCCCGCGACCAGGCGATCGTAGGCCGTGCCGAAAGCGCCCGTGCCATAACCCAGAAGAGGCCGCTGCCGGATCAGGTCGGGCATGTTATTCCAGAAAATCATGCGGATGCCCATGGAGGTATTTTCCGTCTGCTGCCGGTAGTCCCGCGCCTCGTGGAATGCCTGGGCAATGCGGTCACGGGAGGTGGGCGCCAGGGCCAGTCCCGCCACGACGGCGAGGAAAACGAGGCCGGCGCCGGCGATGGCCTTCGCGCCGGGGCGCTTGCCGGCAAACAGGAAGTTCGCCAGCGCGGCGACGGTGCAGACCAGCAACACCACATAGCCGCTGCGGCCCGGCGTGACCAGCGCGATGTTCGCCGCCAGCAAAACGGCGCAAGCCGCCAGCGGCAGACGCATCGACGCCGATTCGGCGCGCAGCGCTAGAACGGCGGCGCAAAACGCGGCGACGCCGAATATCATGCCCTGCGTGGCGTGGTGGCGCAGCAGGACGCCGGGTTCCATTTTGGGAATCGAGTAATGCGCGAGCCAGGCCGGGAAGGAAACCATGGCGCAGAGGGTCACCACACCGACGAAAACCAGCAGGAAGCGCCGTTTCCAGCGCGGGTCGTCGAACAAAGCCAGCACCAGGGGCAGCAGCAGGAGCTTCCGCCAGCCGCCCCACATGCTCAGCGCCACCGGGGAAGGCGCGATGCTGTAAACGAGCCCAACGCAAATGACGGCATAAAACACCAGTACGGCCCGGGCGACGGGCTGCCGCCACACATCGACGACACGCCGGCGCAGATCCGCCGATGCCAGGATCAGCAGCCCCAGCGACAATTCCGCCAGGTTGGCGAGCGGCGGCGAAAACAGCAGCGCCAGCACGGCGGCGATGGCCAGCCAGCAGGCGGCGGCATGGGCGCGGGAGGAGGACGCATGCAGGCCGGCCACGCCGAACCCGGCCAATCCGGCAGCGGTCGAATTCATGGGCGCAGGTCAAAAAACTGGGTTTTCAGCCATACCCGCCATTCGGGAAGCCGGCGGCGCTGGAACTTGTTCCACCGATTCCTGAACACGTTGAAGCGGCGGCTGTGCTTCTGGCGGCTGCCGTCCAGGTAGCTGTCGAAAATGCCCAATACGCTGCCCTGCTCGACGACGGGGTGGCGCAGCCAGAACTGGCGGGTTCCCTGCTCCAGGTCGATGCGGCGGATCAGATGATCGGCGGCCAGGGTCACCCGGTTGCATTCCAGCCATTCCAGACGGCGGCGCATGGCCGTAAGATCGTGTATGCAGCCCTCGGCGGTGGCGATAGGCAGTTCGACCAGAGGGCCGGGCTCCAGGAAATAACCTCCCGGCACCTTCGTATCCAGACCGCCAAGGAAAATCATCCAGCCCGTGGGCAGCGAATCGGCGGCCTCCATCGCTTCCCGGAAGCGCATGTCGAAATCGGGGCAAAGCACCGCGTCGTCCTCGAAAACCAGTACCCGCCGGTAGCCGTGGCCGACCGCGTCGCGCCAGACCTGTATGTTCTTCAGCACCAGGGACTGGTGGGCTTTCTCCATCTCCGAAGGGCCGAAAGTGGACGCGACGAGAGCGTCGTCCAGTTCGTCCGGGTCGTGGTCGAACATGAAGTCGAAGGCGATGCGGTGCCTGGCCATTTCTGCCTTGATGTGGGCGATACGATGGGAAAAAGTCTTGACGGAGAGCACGTAGATCGCATCGATCCGGTTGCTGATCGATTTTTGACGGGGATGGGCTTGATTGGGGGCCATGTGGTGTGGAACGTATTGGTCAATGGAAGCGGAATCTATTTCTTTATAGTAAAGTTATGACCTTTCGTCGTTTACTTCGGAAAATAAGGACGGCGACTTACTGGCAGTCGATACCGAACTGGAACACTCGCAGAAAGAGAATACATGGGCATTCTGAGCAGTTTTAGAACCAACCTGAGAGCACGCCGGGGCCGGAAGAACGAAGAACGGGAATGGGTGGCGCGCGATTACGCATCGCCGAGCCCTTCATGGATAAAACGCCGTGTTTTGCTGCGTGCCGGCGAAAAAAATGCCACCTGGGTCGAGACCGGAACCTTTCTCGGGGATACCACGGCCCTGTTGGCGCTAGAATCCAAGGCGGTCCACACCATCGAACCGGAGCAAACCCTGTTTAGGCAGGCTGAGGCGCGGTTTCGCGACAATCCGTGTATCCACGTTATTCACGGTTTGTCCGAGAGCGTGTTCCCGATATTGCTGCCCACCTTGCGCGGCAAAGTAAATTTCTGGCTCGACGGGCATTATTCCGGCGGCATCACCCATCAAGGGCCGACCGATTGCCCGGTACGCGACGAACTGGCGAACATCGAGAAAAATCTGGCACTCTTTGAATCCGTGACGGTGCTGATTGATGATATTCGTTGCTTTGATCCGTCGATCCCGCTATATGCCGACTATCCAGATGTGAACTATCTGGTGGATTGGGCGCGCAAAAATAACCTGCGCTGGCATATCGAGCACGACATCTTTGTGGCGAAATCGACAGCACCGTAGGTCGGGCACCCCGCCCGACGAAACCATGGCAAACAATTATTTTCCCTCGGGCGTCAGCCTCACCGAAAGAACCTCCGCCTGATGCTCTCCGTCGTCGTCATCACCAAAAATGAGGCCGGGGCGATCCGCGATTGCCTGGAATCGGTCGCATGGGCCGACGAGATCGTGGTGCTGGACTCCGGCAGCAGCGACGAAACGGTGGCAATTTGCCGCGAATATGGCGCCATCGTGCAGATCACCGACTGGCCCGGCTTCGGCCCGCAGAAAAACCGCGCGCTGAGCCTGGCGACCGGCGACTGGGTGTTGTCGCTCGACGCCGACGAACGGGTCACGCCGGAACTGTGCCGCGAAATCGAAGCCGCCATGGCCGGTCCGGACAAATACGAAGCGTTCCGTATCCCGCGCAGCTCCAGTTACTGCGGCCGCTTCATGCGCCACGGCGGGTGGTGGCCGGATTACGTGACCCGGCTGTTCCGCAAAGGCTCGGCGCATTTTACGGACGATCTGGTGCATGAACGGCTGGAAGTGGCGGGAGCGACGGGAACGCTGAGCCAGCCTTTGCTGCATATTGCCTTCACCGACCCGGAAGAAGTGCTGGACAAGGTCAACCGCTATTCCAGCGCCGGTGCCGCCATGCAATACGCCCGCGGCCGGAATGCGTCCCTCGGAAGTGCCGTTCTGCACGGCTTGTGGAGTTTCCTGCGCACTTATGTGCTGCGCGCCGGCTTCCTCGACGGACGGGAAGGATTCATGCTGGCGGTATCCAACGCCGAGGGCACTTATTATCGTTATCTCAAATTGATGCTTCTGGCAGAACGGAAGTAATGCGCATTGCCGTCGTAATCACCACCTATAACCGCCCCGATGCCCTGGCGGCGGTGTTGGACGGCTATCTCGCGCAGACCGACCCGGACTTCGAGATCATCGTCGCGGATGACGGCTCGACGGATGACACCCGGCAAGTCATCGACGACTGCCGGAATCGCGCCCCTTTTTCCGTCCGGCATGCCTGGCAGGAAGACTGCGGCTTCCGCGCCGCCGCCGCACGCAATCGGGCCGTCGCGGCCACCCCGGCGGACTATGTGATATTTACCGACGGCGACTGCATCCCTCCCGCGGATTTCATTGCCCGTCACCGCGCGCTGGCCGAACCGGGCTGGTTTGTCGCGGGAAACCGCGTGCTGCTGTCGGAAAAATTTACCCGGCGGGTGTTGCAGGAACGGCTGCCAGTCCACCTGAGAAGTGCGCTCGCCTGGCTCTTTGCGCGTTGGCGCGGAGAGATCAACCGCTGGCTGCCGACCTTGCGTCTCGCCATTCCGGACAGTTGGCGCCGTTCGCAGCCTGGCCGCTGGAAAGGCGCCAAAACCTGCAACCTGGCCGTAT
Organism: Sulfuricella sp.; assembly: GCA_028714315.1. Lineage (GTDB taxonomy): Bacteria > Pseudomonadota > Gammaproteobacteria > Burkholderiales > Sulfuricellaceae > Sulfuricella. The sequence continues at coordinate 22,877 of JAQTMN010000029.1, forward strand.
GGCGGCGGGATCTGATCAAGGTCAATGGCCTGGACGAGGCCTATTCCGGCTGGGGAATGGAAGATTCCGACCTGGTTGTGCGTTTGCTCCATGCCGGAGTGCGCCACAAGAGCGGCCGCTTCGCCGTGCCGGTGCTGCATCTGTGGCACAAGGAAAACGACCGCGGCACCCTGCCGGAGAATGTTGCCCGGCTGGAGGCGTTGCTACACTCCAGCCGTATCAGGGCTGCCCAGGGACTGGGCCAGTATCTGTGACCGCGCCGCGCCGCATTTTGGTGATCGCCACCCGCCGTATCGGCGATGTGCTGCTGGTCACGCCCCTGATCCGTTCCCTGCGCCTGGCCTGGCCGAATGCAAAACTGGAAGTGCTGGTGTTCGACAGCACACGAGGCATACTGGCCAACAATCCCGACATCGACCGGATCATCACTGTTCCCGAGCGCCCGCGGCTGGGGGAACACCTTTCCCTGCTCGCGAAACTGTGGCGGCGTTACGACCTTGCCATATCCACCCTGCCCGGCGACCGACCCACATTGTATGCGTGGCTTGCCGGCAAACGACGGATCGGATTGCTGTCACCGGCGGCCGATCAGGCCTGGAAACGCCGCCTGTTGGACGCCTGGACACCATTCGACAACGAAACCACGCATACCGTGCGGATGTACCTCGCCCTGGCCGATCTGCTGGGGATCGAACGCCAGCACGAAGTGGTCCTGGCATGGAGCCGCGCACAGGCGGATCGCGTCAAGGAACTGCTGCTATCAGTTGCTCCCTCTCCCCAGCCCTCCCCCGTCAAGGGGGAGGGAGTCAATCAGCCTTACGCCGTGCTCCATGTTTACCCCAAGTTCGGTTATAAGACATGGCACCGGCCGGGCTGGGCCGACCTCGCGCGCTGGCTGGAAAGCCGAAGCATCCGGACCGTGCTTACCGGCTCCTCCGCGCCTGACGAACTGGCCTATATTGCGGAGCTTTTGCCCGACTTGCCCGCCAGCACCGTCAATCTGGCCGGCCAGCTGGATTTCGGCGAAGTCGCCTGCCTGCTGGCCGGCGCAAGCATCTACGTCGGGCCGGATACGGCGGTGACTCACATCGCGGCCGCATCGGGCGTGCCGACCGTGGCATTGTTCGGGCCGTCCAACCCGGTAAAATGGGGGCCATGGCCAAAAGGATTTGGCGGGCCGGGCAACCCTTTTTCCCTCAAGGGAACCCAGCGGGCAGGAAACGTCGTGCTGATGCAGGGAGAGGGCGAATGCGTGCCCTGTTTTCAGGAAGGCTGCCAACGTCACGTAAACAGCCTGAGCGACTGCCTGCAACAGCTCGCGTCCGGTCGGATCATCGAAGCTGCTCAAGGACTGCTTGAAGAAAAACAACCGTAATAACTGCTCAGGCATTCGCGAATATACAAGCATAAAAGCCCCTCTCCCGCGGGCGGGAGAGGGGTTGGGGAGAGGGCCTCTGCGCGTGGCCAACGCTTGCAATGACGCAAACACCCTCATCCCTGGCCCTTCTCCCGCCTGCGGGAGAAGGGAGAAAACCGACCTGAACAGTTGCAACCATAGAGATATTTTTTGAAATCATCATTTTTCACGCATGCAGGCAAGCCGAAAGGTTCGGCATGAACAAGACTGCCCGGCCTTGCCGCTGGCTGATCCTTTCGCACGGCTTCAACATGGATGGCCGCGCGGCCAGCCAGACCATCACCGACAAGATTCCGCACCTGCGGGCCGCCGGCATCGAAGTGCAGGTGCTGAGCGCCATCACCGGCGAGCGGGATCGCCATGTCGCGCATCGCCAGCTGCTGCCTTGGGGACCGTCCGGACTGCGCTTCGACTTTCGCCACTGGCTGGTGCAGCGGGTGGGGCGCGGCCTCGCCTACCGTCTGTTGACGGCGCTGGTTTCCCTGCTGCTGGGCCCGTTCACGCTGCTGGAAAAACTCCTGTTGGGCGTTTCCAGCCAATGGTCCTGGGCGCTGCCCGCGGCGCTGGTCGGAGTCTGGCGCGTCAGGACCGGGCAAGTCGATGTGCTCTATTCGACTGGCGGCGCATGGTCGGCCCACCTCGCCGGCTGGTGGATCAAGCGCGTCACCGGCGTGCGCTGGATTGCGGAGATCCACGACCCGATGGTGCCGCCCGGCCATGCAGCAAGGCGCCTCTCGCGCGACGAACGCGCCCGTGCCTGGCTGGAAGGCAAAATCTGCACCGATGCGGACTTCGTCTGGTGGTTCACCGAAGGGGCCTGGCAGCACGCCCTGAAGCGCCACCCGCAACTCGGAAATCGTGGCTTCGCCGTGCTGGCGGGCGCGGAGCCGCCCCAGGCGAACGCACAGCACGCCTATTCCAACACGCTGCGCATCGGCCATTTCGGGTCGCTGGCAGCGGGGCGTTCGCTTGCGCCGTTCCTGGCCGCACTTGCCGCTTTTGTCGAAGAAATGCCGGCGGTTCGCAGCCAGGTCCAGGTGCACATCTATGGCTCCCGACTCGACAGCGGCTCCGCCGAGGCCGTATGTCGCCTGCGGCTCGACGACATGATTTTTGTCCACGGCCGCATCGAGCGCGACGCCTATACCGGCTTGAGCGGCCGCTTGCAGATCATGCAGCGCATGCAGACCAGCGACGTGCTGCTGCTGCTCCACGGCGACAATGAGGATTGCGCCGAATACATCCCTTCCAAGTTTTACGAATATCTTTGGACGCGCCGGCCGATTTTCGCGATTACCCACCTCAACCCCCAGCTTGACGGACTGATCGGCCAGCGGGCCGGATACCTGTCCCATACCGACGACCCGGCAGGAATTGTCGACGCCTTGCGCCGGCTGCTGCGGGACTGGCAAAACCGGCAGTTGCCGGAAGACGTTTTGCCTGCGATCACGGTCAAGTCGGCGGTGGATGAGATACTCACCAGAGTAAGTTGTCGCTGAAGGATGCCCATGTCCCCTTTCCTGCTGTTCTGCAAATCCTATGCGGGCGACCTCAAGCGCGTCGAGCGCCTTTGGCTGAGCGTACAGCGCTTCAATATCGATCGGATACCGTTTTATATCAGCGTGCCCGAGGCCGACCGTGCTTTGTTCGAACAAACGATCGGCCAGCACCCCGGCCTGTTCTGGGTAAGCGATGAAGACATCGTGCAGGCCAATCCCATGGCGGATCTTGGCCACTACCGCCGGTGGGACGGCCGGCTGTCGCAACAGGTGGTGAAAAGCGAGTTCTGGCGCCATGCCGGCTGCGAAAGCTATTTGTGCCTGGATTCGGAAAGCGAATTTATCCGCGACTTCCGCAAAACCGATTTCCTCGACCCTCAGGGCGTGCCGTATACGGTCATGCATCAATCCAAGGAATTGCTTCAACTGGCGGCCAACAAAGGCATCGACAAGGTGCTCGGCGACTTTCACCGCGACAGCGCCATGATGAAATCGGTATTCGGCCGTTCAGGACCGGACTACGATTTCGGGCCGACACCGGTGATCTGGTCCGCCCGGGTCTGGAAGGATCTGGACGAGCACTATCTGCGGCCGAAAGGCATCACCCTGTGGGATGCCATCGGCGAGCGCCCGAGCGAGCTGCGCTGGTATGGCGAATCGCTGTTGCATTTCAGGAGCATCCCGCTGCTGCCCATCGAACCGCTGTTCCGCGTCTACCACTACAACTGGCAATGGTTTGCCCAGCGCCGCCTGCGGGAATCCGCTTCGACCCTGCAAAGCGTGTACCTGGGGATACTGTGCCAGTCGAGCTGGCAGTATGAATGGGATTCCGGCACCCAGGCAAAGCGCAAGTCCTGGCCCTCGCGCATGGTGAGGGCCGCAAAAACCTTGCTGGCCCGATTCCGATGAATGCCGCCCCCTGGCTGGAGATTTTCGTGCTCTGCCACAACCGGCCCGAGTCGGCGAAAAACGCCATCCAGTCCATCCTCGATCAACGTGCCGGCGGCTTCAGGCTGATCGTCTCGGATAACTCCAGCGACGACCGCGTGGCGGAAATGATGCGCGCGAACTTCCCGTCCGTTCAACTGGTCCGGCGGCCCCGCCTGCCTGCTCTGGAGCACTTCAATACCTGCATCGCTGAGGCGCGGGCGGAGTATTTCTGCCTGTTCCACGATGACGACATGATGGGCCCCGACTTCGTCGGCGAAATGCGTACCGCCGCCGACCGGTTTCCCGATGCCGTGGCATTCGGCGCCAATGCGTGGGAGGTGAATCAGGCCGCAGGGCTAAGGACACGCTGCTTCCAGGCCTTTGGCCGGTACGCCGCAATCGATTCAGCCAAGGCCTTGTTTCGGCGTTACTTTGGCCGCCATCAAACCGGCATCGCCCCTTTCCCGGGATATGTCTACCGGACGGCCGTGGCAGGCGCCCAGCGCATCCCCGTAGACGGTGGAAAATATGCGGATGTCAGCTGGCTGCTGCGTCTGGCATCGCTCGGCACTATCGTCTGGCGGGCCAGGCCGCTGATGGAATACCACCTGCACGGCGAAAATGACGGCCTGCAGGAATCGCGCCGCGACCGCCTGCGCTTTCTCGGTCTGATCAAGCATTGCCGGCAGTATGCAGGCCAGGCCGGGCTGGGCGACTACCGCTATTTCATTTACAAGAAAATCGTCGCGGCGGATGGCGAAAATCCGCACAAACAGGCGCGGATACGGCGCCTGCGGCAATTTCTGATGCTTCAACGGCTGCGGCGGGCGCTCCGGCTGACCGACTATGCGGCGATGCTGCACAAAACTCTGTTAAAAAACCTTAAACACGGGCGGGACCAGCAATGATCATAGGCAGCATCTTCCAGGATGGACACAGCCGAAACTCGCTTTTCTCGACCGAGGATTCGGTTCACCGCTACAACCCGACCTATACGCCCATCCTGCTGCGCAACGAATTTCTCGCTCTCGGCATCGAGATCAACACCCCGGACATGAACGAAGGGCGGCAGGTTGCTTTCGAACTGCACGTGGAGGGCCGGACGCTGGTCGGGTCGGATGTGCCCCGCTACCTGATCGCGACCGAGAATCCCTTCATCAATCGGCTGAACGATGATCCCGAGTATTTCAAACAGTTTGCCCGAGCCTTTACCTGGAACCCGAAATTTTTCGGGCTGGGCAATGTCACGCCGATACTGGTTCCCAACCAGCTGGCGTGGGCGCCTTTCACTCCTTATGCCGGGCGGGATCTGTTTGCCTGCCTGATCAATGCCAACAAGGGCTTCCCGTATACGCTGGACACCGACCTCTATCAGGAACGAATCCGGGTCATCAGATGGTACGAACGGCACGCGCCCGGTCAGTTCGCGCTCTATGGCATGGGATGGAACAAACCGGCCAGGGGACTGGGAATGTTGAGCCAGCTCAGAAGGAGAATCGACCGTCTCAGGAGCCAGCTTTACGGCTACAAGCCCTTCCCGAGCTACCGCGGCGAAGTCCGCTTCAAGCGGGATGTGTTGCAGCGCTGCAAGTTTTCCTACTGCTATGAAAACGTCCGCGACCTGCCGAATTACGTGACCGAGAAAATCTTCGACAGCCTGCTGGCAGGCTGCGTGCCGATTTATTGGGGCGCGAATAACGTGGCTGAGCTGATCCCACCGGGATGTTTTATCGACCGAAGGGAATTTGACGACATGGATTCCCTGCACCGATTTCTGCAATCCATCGATGAGAAACGATACGCACAATACCAGACAGCTATCCGCAACTTCCTGTCCAGCGAAGCGGCGCAGCGCTTCAGCTCCGAACACTACGTCAAGACCATTACCGAAAGCATCGCGAGCAACCTTGGGCGCGGCTGATTTAGCGTGTAAAAATTAGTGTATTTGGCGCGACGCCAGTGTTGCGCGCCAAATAAAATGGCGCCATACTCTGTTGCGCGACAAATAAAGGGATCGCCATGCCAAAAGTGATTCGACCAGAGGAGTTTGACCAGATAGCCGAGGTCGTCGGTCAATTTCCTGATGGAGCAGAGCTTGACGATATATTGGCAGCTATGGGCGGGAGACCATCGCGGCGGACGCTTCAGCGCCGCCTTGCCGATTTGGTTACCCAGGGACGCATCACCGGCAGGCGAGAGCAGAAGTCATTCAAATATTGGCTCGCACCCATCACAGGCACTCTGGAGGTCACGCTTCCCGGCGGTCGGCTGGAGGCGCATGGAGAGGTCTACGTTCCGACATCTCCCGAAGGTGAGGAAATCAAGGCCTACGTGCGCCAACCGGTTCAGGGGCGCCGCCCGATTGGCTACAACATCGCATTTCTGGAAGCCTACCGACCAAACGCCACTTGGTATTTGCCTGAGAAGTTGCGCGAGCAACTGCACGTTCTGGGACGCTCTCCCGTTGACCAAGCACCGGCCGGTACTTTCGCCCGCGACATCCTGAATCGCCTTCTGATTGATCTCTCCTGGGCCTCGTCGCGCCTGGAGGGTAATACCTATAACCGGCTCGACACGGAACGCCTGATTCAGTTCGGCGAGGCCGCCGAAGGCAAGGATGCAATCGAAACCCAGATGATCCTGAATCACAAGGGGGCCATCGAGTATCTGGTTCATGACGCAGAACGCGTAGCCGTGAATACGGAAACCATCATCGCCATTCATGCCCTGCTGTCGGACGGCCTTCTAGCCGACCCGGTGGCTTGCGGCAAGCTACGAAACCGGGCGGTCGAGATCGGTGGCAGTGTCTACCTGCCAATCGCGCTGCCGCAACGCATCGAGGAATTATTCGGCATCGTGCTCAACATGGCCGCCGAAATCGAAGATGCCTTCGAGCAGGCTTTCTTCCTGATGGTGCATCTGCCCTACCTTCAGCCTTTCGAGGACGTGAACAAGCGCGTGTCACGCTTGGCAGCCAATATTCCGCTGATCAAGAGCAACTTGAGCCCGCTTTCGTTCATCGACGTGCCGGAACGAGCCTACGTCGATGCCCTGCTGGGCATATACGAACTGAATCGCATCGAGTTGCTGCGCGACGTGTTCGTGTGGGCCTACGAACGCTCCTGCCAGCTGTACGTGGCTGTCAGGAGCCAGCTCGTGCCGCCCGACACTTTCAGGTTGCGCTACCGGGCCGCACTGGCCGAAGCGGTGCGCGCCATCGTGCGGGGCGGCCTGCCTGCAACGATAGAGGCAATCCGTCAATCGATGCCCGCATCGGTTGCACCCGACGACAGGGAAGGCTTTTCCAGGCTCGTCCTCAAGGAATTCAGAACCACGCACGTCGGCAACGCAGTCCGCTTCGGTCTCAGGCCGCTGGAGTTCGAGGCCTGGAAGCAACAGAACCGAAACGCATGATGCGACTACTGATGTGAGCACCCGACAAACCAATTGGTTCAGCTGGATTTCCTGATGAACTCTTTCAGCCGGCGCTCAATAAACCGCGTTCGGGAACTTACGCTTTTCTTGAAAAAATACAGTTTTTTGAAAAACGGCTCAGGGCAGAATCGGCAATGCCACCTGATCGACAAGCCGTTCCAACTTCCGGTCATATTGATCGAAATTAACCTGGATTGCCTTGAGGCTTGGGTTTTCGTCCAACAGAGTCAAAACATGCAGCAATGCCCCATCCTTCAATGCATCATCATCGGCTAGCATCCAAACGAACTGCCCAGATGCTTTCTTGAACAGGGCCGATCATAGCCAATATTCGTATCGTTTCTGGCGTATGTTATGCGGCACTCGGGGAATGATGTTTGATATTTTTTGATAACCTCTGTGTATTGTCGGTTGATGCATTGTCAGAGAGCAAAATATCCACCCGACACTTCAAATCGTCGGAAATCTGGTGAATAAAGCTGTCCAGTGCGTCGCCTATAAAAGCGGAACCGTTGTAAGTTGGGATTCCGATGGTGAGAGTAGAGCGCCCGATCATTTTTGCCGCCATAAATAGCTTCGATTAGTACGAGCCCCAGCCCGGTTTAAGGTACATATAAGAAATCGCCGTGCTCCCCGGCGCCAGCCAGTTGGCCGGGACGAACGTTGCAGCCGACAAGTTCGTTTGCAGTATTGCCGCCGTATAGGAAAACTGGGAGTTGGCGGTGACGAGCAATGCGGCGGTGCGCATCAGCCCATGGCAAAGATAGATGTCATCCGATTTGAAGAAGTGGATTTGCGTATCTGGCAGGCCTTGCCGCCACCGCTCCGCATCCGGCGTGCCATCGGATATGACAAAAATAGTGGCGGGAAGAGCAGCTTGCTGCCGCAACAAAGCAATTACGCTGGCATCGTCTATGACATGCGAAGCCACGTTCAGGTAATCTCCACGCCGAAGATGCGCCACACCAAAAGACATGTCGCCGCCGGTAAGCATGTTAACTTGTTGCCGCGTCCGTTCATGAATGGGAAAAAGATGGCCATAGTCTTGCCGTGACAGCGCCTCTCGCAGGAGCGACATCCTTTTAGGGCGGCCATCAAAAAGGTATCGATCTGACAGCTTTTTTCTCGTTAACCACTTGGACGTTTTTATCAGCAGCTGACGGCTCGGCCATTCAGTTTTTG
>JAQTMN010000030.1:0-23623 GCA_028714315.1 Sulfuricella sp.
TGCCGTTCATCCAGACCGACGTCCCGGTCAATCCGGGCAGCTCCGGCGGCCCGCTATTCAATTTGCGCGGCGAGGTGGTCGGGATCAATTCCCAGATTTACAGCCGTTCCGGCGGCTACATGGGGCTTTCGTTCGCCATCCCCATCAAGATCGCCATGTCCGTCGCCGACCAGCTCCGCGCCCACGGCAAGGTGACGCGCGGCAGGATCGGCGTGGAAATCCAGCCGCTGAGCGCGCAGCTCGCCGCCTCGTTCGGTCTGAGAAACACCCAGGGCGCCCTGATCGCTTCCGTGCAGAAAGGCGGCCAGGCGGAAAAAGCCGGGCTGCTGCCCGGCGACGTGATTCTCGCGTTCAACGGCAGCCCGATCTCCGATGCGAGCGAACTGCCCCGCCTGATCGCCGACACGCCGCCCGGCACGTCGGTCAAGCTGCAAATCTGGCGCAAGGGAGCCGCGCGCGACATGACGGTGGTGGCCGGCGAGCTGGCGGCGCCGCCGGAAGCTAGCGGCGGCGTGAGCCCCGGCGGTTCGGAGCGGCTGGGCCTAGTGGTCGGCGATCTGACGCCCAACCAGAAGCGGCTGCTCGGGGCCAGCCACGGCGTGCTGGTGGCGGAGGCGCAGGGCGCGGCCGCCCTCGCCGGCATCCAGCCGGGCGACGTGATCCTGGCGGTGAACAATATCGACGTGAGCGGAATCGAGCAGTTCAAAAAGCTGCTCGCGCAGATGCCGCGCGATGCGCCCGTCGCCCTGCTGATCCGGCGCGGCGGGAATAATTTCTACGTGCCGTTGAGGCGGTGAGAGCGGGAAGCGCTCACCCCTGTCCCTCGCTCCCCCCAAGCTCCCTGGCGCCCGGCACCTGGAAGATGCCTTGCAGGTTCATCAGTTCGTCGCGGTGCTGCCGGGCGAGTTCGTCCACCATTTTTTCTCCCGCCGGGGTAAGATGCACTTCAACCTCGCGCCGGTCCACCGCGCTTTTCTTGCGGAACACCAGACCCAGCTTTTCGCAGCGCGATACCAGGGAAACCGCTCCGTGGTGATGGGACTGGAGCAGCTCCGCCAGCTCTCCGATGGTCGCCCATTCGCGGTTCCGGTAGTAGCCCTTGATGTGCAGCAACAGGAGGTATTGCAGGTGGGTGACGCCGTGCTGGCGCGTCACTTCCTCGCTGAAGCGCAGGAAACGGCGCAGTTGGTAGCGGAAGTGGGAGAGGGTGGCTAATTCCCTCTTGTTGATAGCGTCTTTGTTCATGGGGACGAATACTACCGGGTTGATTGATCGGCGTGCAATATCTGGTTGTAATCATATCACGCCGTGATATATAATTTACTCATTGCCCAAGAAGCAGTATTTTTCGCGGAGGTGAATGTTGGAAGCAACTGTGCAAATGCCGGCGGTCGATGGCGAAGGCTATCTGGTTGACCCCAATGACTGGAACGAGGCGCTGGCGGTAGAATTCGCCCGCCAGGAAAACATCCAGCTGTCGGAAGACCACTGGGACGTGATCCGCTTCATGCGGGAGTATTACGAGGAGCATCAGGTCGCGCCCGATGCGCGCTATTCGATCAAGCACCTGTCCGACCGGATGGGCAAAGCGGCGCGCAACAAGCTGTTCGAGCTGTTTCCCTATGGCTACGTCAAGCAGGCCTGCAAGATTTCGGGCATGAAACGGCCGCGGGGGTGGAGTACGGGCTGAGGTAGGTCGGGCACTCCCGTGCCCGACGAAATTCCGGAAGTGGGTTGCCGGGCACGGGGTGCCCGGACTACACCCGATCAGGTTTCTTTTGGCGGATCGCCATTCTTGTCCCGGATATCCTGGAAAAATCGCACGTTGTTGCGCCCGGCGCCCTTGGCATGGAACATGGCCTGGTCGGCGACGCTCATCAAGGCTTCCGGGCTGTCCGCGTCGTCCGGATAAACGGCGAAGCCGATGCTGAGGGTGAGCCGGGTTTCGGTGCCGCCCAGGTCGATGCTTTCCCCGGTCGCGTCGCGCAGGCGCTCGCCGATCCGGCGGCTGTCGCGTTCGCTGGTGTCGGGCAGCAGCACGACAAATTCGTCGCCGCCCCAGCGCGACAGCGTATCGGTTTCCCGCAAGGCGGATTGCAGCCGCCTGCTCAGGGTGACTAAAACCGTGTCGCCTGCCTTGTGTCCCAGAGTGTCGTTGATTTGCTTGAAATGGTCGAGATCGATGAAACCCAGCGCGACCTTGGTCTTGTTGCGCTGGCTGCGGGCGACGGCTTGGTGCAGGCGCTCCTCGAACAGGACGCGGTTGGGCAGCTGAGTGAGCGCATCGTGCAGCGCGAGCTGGGCAATGCGCTTTTCCTGCAGGTGGCTCGAGGTGATGTCGCGCAACACCCCGCGCAAGCCCGTCACCTGGCCCAGATGGGAGCGGTGCCCGAGCAGGCGCGCTTCCACCCAGACCGGGTTGTCGTGCGCGGCCAGCAGGCGGAAACGGACGACGGCGGAATGCGTCACGCCCGCGGTGAGCTGCCGGATGACGGCGTCCAGCGCAGCGCGGTCGTCCGGCTCGACGTAATCGGCCAGCCGCTTTTCCCCGCCCGGTTCGCCTTTCTCCGAAGACGCGTCGAGCAGCTTGCTCCAGGCCGCGCTGTAATTCAGCAACAGGCCGTCGGGGGAAAGTTCGACGATGGCTTCCTCGAGCAGGTTCAGGGTTTCCAGCATGGACTGGCGCCGCGCTTCCTGCTGCATCAATTCAGTCGCGTCGCGGATCAGGGCGACGATGCTGCGGCTCTGCCCGGAGGGGGAGGGCAGCATTTGCAGCCGGCCGATGAAGAAGCGGTCTTCCCGATCGATGTCCAGGGTAAATTCGAAGGTTTCGCGCTGGCCGCCGGCCAATACGCGCGGCGTTGCCCACAGCATCGCCTGGGCCATGTCGCCCGGCAGCGATTGCGTCAGGGACGTGCCGGCCAGTCCGGCATGGAGGCCGGCGCAGAAAGCCTGGCTGTCGGTCCAGATGTTGAGGATCACGCCGCTGAGGTCGTATTCGATCACCAGGTCTTCGGTCACGCCGACCAGGGCGCGAAGACGGGCCGCGCTGGCTTCCAGGCTTTGTTCCACCCGCTTGCGGGCGAGCGCCAGCGCCAGACTGTTGGCGATCGTGCACAGCACGCCGATTTCCACCGGCTGCCAGCTGTGGGGCCGGTTCTGGCTGAACAGGCCGATGAATCCTTCCAATTCGCCGTCGATCAGGAGGGGAATGCACAGCGCAGTGTGGATGTGCTGCCAGGCGAAAAGCGCGGCTTCGGCTTCGGGCAATTCCGAAATGTGCTTGGACAGCACCATGCCGACGTGCAGGGTGTCGGACAGCAGGGGGTAATCCCGGTAGGCGATTTTCCGGATCGACCGGTGGTCGGGAAAATCCCCGGCCTCACCGACGGGCGGCCAGGCGCAATGAAGTTTCGCGCAAGCCGATCCATTCTCGTCGGGCTCGTTGACGAACAGTGAGGAACAACTCACGCCGGTGGATTCCATCAGGCGGCGCATGACCTCGGCGAGGTTCTGCTGGCTGGATTCCTCCAGCAGCAATCCCGCCACCATCCCCAGCGTTTCCAGGTATCCCCGGTACAAATCCAGCTCTTCGGCCGCGCCAAACGTGATCCGGCCCGATTCGCCGGGAAGGGATTGAAGCATTCCGCCTGTTGGGGTCATTGCGTGTTGGTCTGTTGTTTTTTTGATGTTTTTCAGCTTATTCCATTATCTTGCCCCTAGCAAGCTGGCGGCTAAAGGCCCATTCACCCCTCCTCGTTCCGCTGCCGGCAAAGATCGTCGCAGATACTCGCGGACAGCTGCTCGAACTGGGTGGCGGAAAGCTCGAAATGTTGCAGCGCGAAGGGCAGGGCCAGTTGCCACTCCGCTTCGATCGGGCGCCGCAGGAAGCCGTTCGTCAGGTGCTCGGCGAGGACGCCGATCGTTACCATGTTCAGGACTTCCGGGGCATCGCTTCCGTCGATATAGCCAGGCAGGGCGATGTCGTGATGGTGCAGGATCGCGTCGCACACGGCGTCGGACAGCGCCCACTTGCGCGCCAGGTCGTGCCCGATCGCGGCGTGGGTCATGCCGTGCCGTTCTCTTTCGATTTCGAGGAAAGGGCGGTCGGCGGATTCGTTCGCCAACTTGAGCGTGTCCTTGTAGCCGGGGAATTTTTTCATCATCAGCGGAATGCCGGCATCGTGAAAAAGCCCGAACGAGTAAACTTCCTCCCTGGATTGCAGGGTCAGTTTGGCGGCGAGCCCGGAACACGATTTCGCGAAGTAATTGGACCTTTCCCAAAAGCGGCCCATGGAAATGCCGTCGTCCTGGTTGAAGGTGTTGCGCAGCACCAGGTCCATCATGATGTCCCGGACGACATCCAGCCCGAGGACGGCCATGGCGTGATGCAGCGTCTGTACTTTGGAAGAAAGGCCGAAGTAGGATGAATTCGCCGCGCCGATCATGGCGCCGGTAAGGCCCGGATCCTGGCTGATCATGGCGGAAAGCTTCTTGAAGCTCAGCGTCGGTTTCCTGATTTCCTCGATCACCGCGAGCAGGACGGTGGGGCAGGGCGGGATGGAAATTTCGCCGGTGAATTGCGTCGGCAATTCGAGTTTTTGGTCTTTTGCCATTCCGTATTCCGTTTTTTGAATCTGGGCAAAACGCCCAATCGTAGGTGCGAATTCATTCGCACAAATACGTCGAATTGTGCGAATGAATTCGCACCTACAACCATCGATATTGTAAGCCCGCGCCCTACGAAACTCCACGCAGCGCCGCGCGCCTTCCCCGCGCCACGTTCACGCCGCCCAATAGCGCCAGCCCGACGACGAAGTAACTGCCGGTGACCAGAATGGCCAGGCGGTGATTTCCCTGCGACAGCCAGCTCGCCAGGCCGTAGGTGATCGGGCCGAGGATGGCCGATAATTTTACCGTCAGCCCCCACAAGCCGAAGAATTCGCCGCGCCGCGCCGCCGGGCTCAACAGCCCGATCAGCGCGCGTCCCGCCGATTGGCTCGCGCCCATGGCGATGCCGGCCAGGTTGGCGGCCAGCCAGAACATGGCTGCGCCCTCCGCGCTCCAGGCGAGCAGTACCATGACGATCCACAGCAGCAGCGTCAGCGCGATGGTGCGGATGTGGCCGATGCGGTCCTGCAGGTGGCCGAAGAAGAAGGCGCCGACCGCCGCCGTGATGTTGACCACGAAAATCAGCAGGATGGTGTCGCGGGTGGAAAAATGCATGGCTTGCTGGGCGTAGATCGCGGCGAGGCTGATCACCGCCTGGATGCCGGCCTGGTAGAACACGGTGCACACCAGGAACCGGCGCAGGTCGCGGTACAGGCCGGCATGGCGCAGGGTGGCGGCGAGGCGGGCGAAGGCTTCGCGCGCCAGCCGATGGCGGGCATGGGCTTGCGGTACGGCGCGTTCCTTGAGGTAGGCGAAGGTGGGCAGGCTGGCGAGGGCGAACAGGCCGGCCGTGATCAGCATGGCGACGGGGACGAAATCCGCCGCACCCTGGCCGCGCGCCTGCGCCCAATCGACGTAGGCGAGGCAGGCGCCGAGGCTCGCCAGGCCGCCCAGGTAGCCGAGGCTCCAGCCCCACCCCGACACCTTGCCGAGCGCCTTGCCGCGCGCCAGCTCGGGCAGGAAGGCGGCGATCAGGTTTTCGCCGCTGCCGTAGAAAAAATTCGACAGCACCACCAGCGGCACGGCGAGCCAGAGCTGGCCCGGCCCGACCAGGGCGAGCGCGGCGGTGCCGGCGACGCAGCCGATCGTGGTGAGCAGCAGCAGTTTCTTCTTGGCGGCGTGGAGATCGGCGTAGGCGCCCAGCAGCGGCGCGGTCAGCATGATCAGGGCGTAGGACAGCGCCAGCGTGGCGGTCCAGGCGAAGGTGGCCCACGGCGCGTTGCCGGCCGCGACCGCGACGAAATAGGCGTTGAAGATGGCGGTGATGACGACGGTGGTGTAGCCGGAGTTGGCGAAGTCGTACATCGCCCAAGCCCACACTTCGCGCCGGGTGACGGTCGGCGCCAGGCTGCGTTTCATGGCGCGCTTATTTGAGCCTGAAGGCGGTGACGGTGTTGTCGAGGTTCTCAGCGAGGCCGGTCAGGTTGCCAACCCTGGCACTGCAATGGCGCGTGCTGTCCAGGGTGTTTTCGATCAGGCCGCCAATTTCCGAAATGTTCTGGCGGATCATTTGCGCATCCTTGTTCTGCGTCTGGGTCGTCTGGGCGATTTCCTGCACCATGGAGGTGACCTGTTCCGCGCTTTCGACGATGTTGCGCAGCGAGTTGCCTGCCTCGCGGGCGTTGACCACGCCGTTCTGAACGTCCACCGTGCCGGACTTCATGGTGCTGACCGCTTCGCCGGTCTTCTGCTGGATCGCCTGGATCATGCCGCCGATTTCGGCCGTGGCGCTGCTGGTTTTTTCCGCCAGCTTCCGGACCTCGTCCGCCACCACGGCGAAGCCGCGGCCCTGCTCGCCGGCGCGCGCCGCCTCGATCGCGGCGTTGAGCGCGAGCAGGTTGGTCTGCCCGGCGATTTCCTCGATCACCGCGACGATCGCGCCGATCTGGTCGGAGTTGCGCCCCAGCTCCTCCACCGCCTGGGCCGCCTGATTGACCGCCCGGCTGATCTGATCCATGCCCTGGATGGTGTCCCGCACCACGTCGCCGCCCTGGCGCGCCTGGGCGGTGGCTTCGCGTGCCTTCGCCGCCGCTTCGGCGGAACGGTCCGAAATTTGCCCAACGGTTTCGGCCAAGTGATCGATGGCCTGGCTGATTTCCCCCGCGCGGCCGGCCTGCTCGTTCAGGTTGCCGCCGATCCCGGACATGGCGGCATGGATGGTGGCGCTGTCCTGGCGCACGTTGCCGCTCAAGGCCACGGCCTGGCCGATCAGCTCGCGCAGGTTGGCGGCCATGTTGTTGAAACTGGAGATGATTTCGCCGATGGTGTCGGCGCTTTGCATCAGGCAGGTGTGGGTAAGATCCTTGTTCGAGATGGCGTTGGCCACTTCGGAAATGCGCCGCAGCCGCTTCAGCAGGATGGCGTTGAGCAGCAGGTAGTTCACCACGCCGATGCCGAGGCCGGCGATCAGGCAGCCGACCACGAACCAGGGCAGCATGCCCGGTTTCCAGGCGACGAAAAAGTTGGCATAAAAGGGGAAGATCGCCGCCACCAGGAGGCCGAAGCCGAGGAAGGAGAGCAGCAGGTTGCGCAGGATGCTGGTTTTCATGGGTGCTCCGTATAAGTGCTTGTTATTTTGTTTTTTTGTGGGGTTGCTTTTTTCCAGGGAAAGCCTGAGATGTACGGTTGCGCCCTAAAAGGCACAAGGGCCATGCCCGCAACTCACGCATTCCGCCATTTCACCTGGACAGGCTTCGGTCGCGTCATTCGGCCGGCGCCGCCCGGTAAACCTGGATCACGCCCTGCGCTACCCGCTGCGCGCCGAGCGCGGCCGATTCGATGCCTTCGGTGTATTCCATGACGCGGAAGGCATCGAAGCCGTGTTCGGCCGCGATTTCCCGTGCGCGGCGGCGGAATAGCATGCTGGCTTCGGAGTCGCCGTCCTGCCGCAGGATGTTCTTTTTCAGTTCGATGCGGAACCGGTCCTGCCCGGCCGGGGTTTCCTTCAGCGTCCAGTTGTCCCGGTACAGGTAAAACGCGCCGGCGCCGAGCGCGGCATAGACGGGGATCCTCGGGCTGTCGAGGATGGCGGGGGTGGATGCGCAGCCCGCCAGTACCGGCGCCAGCGCAAGGCAAATCGGCTTTCGTTTCATGAAGGGTTCCCGGTGGCGGCGGTTGCTGTTCATCAACCCGCCGTCTTGGATGCTATCATATCATCAATATGTTTTCACACCGCTTTCCCACGCCGGCCGGCGATTGCAGAGGTTCGCGCAGCCATGCGGCGCGCTGAATGGTGCAACCTGGCGAACGCCGTGACTTCGGTCAGGGCGGTGCTCGCGCCCGTGCTGGTCTACCTGCTCGGCCGCGGTTTATACGAGTTTGCCCTGTGGGCGTTCCTTGCCGCCGGGCTGAGCGACGCGCTGGACGGCTTCCTCGCTCGCCGCCTGCATCAGCTTACCCGGTTCGGCGCCATCCTCGACCCGGTCGCCGACAAGCTGGTGATCGTTTCCAGCGCCATTGCCCTGGCCGCGCAGGATCTGCTGCCGCTCTGGCTGGTGCTGCTGATCGTGGCGCGCGATGTGGTGATCGTGGCGGGGGCGGTGAGTTTCCGCCTGCGCTTCGGCCATCTCGACATGGCGCCGCTGCCCGCCGGCAAGGCCAGCACCTTCGCCCAGATCGGCCTGATCCTGCTGGTGCTGCTGCAGGCGGCATCCTGGCTGGACGCCTCCGCCTGGCTGCCGGCGCTGCATGTTTTGACGGGCGCGGTGGCGGTGGCGTCCGGCGCGCAATATGTCGCGGTGTGGGGGTCGAAGGCGTTGCGGCAGTCCGGGTAGTCAGTCAATTTAATTCACGGTGATCTGTGATCTGTGGGTCAGGCTTCAGCCTGACATGTACGGCTGCGCCCTAAAGGGCACAAGAGCCGTACCCACAACAACGACCTCCCCGCTGTTTCATCTTGACTGACTACTAGTGCTCGGTCCTGGCCGCTGACGGGACAAGCGCGTCCGAATGTGGTATTTTCGCGCTTTGCTTTCGCTGGATCGGGGAGTCGGTTTGAAAACGCAATGGAAGTATTTCCTGCTGGCTTTTGTGGTGCCGCTGGTGGCGATATTGTGGTGGGTCGGCGGCTTTACCGAGGTCAAGGTCGAAACCGGCCAGATGCGCGGCCCCTATCATTACGCCTATCTGTCCAATGGCGGCGACTATTCCAAGCTGCCGGACCGGCAGCTTCAGGCGCTGGGCGAACTGAAAGCACAGGGCGTCGAGCACGGCGCCGGGCTGACGGTGATGCAAAACGATCCGCGCTCCACGCCCAAGGACAAGCTGATGGCGCAGACCGGCTACCTGGTCGCGGCCGACGCGAAAGTGCGCGAACCGCTCCGGCTGGCGGACATTCCCGCCCGGCGGGTGCTGGTGGCGCATGTCCGGGCCACACCCCGGCTCGCGACCGGCAAGGTGTACGCGGCGCTGCTGAAATACCTGGATGAAAAAGGCATGCAGCTCAAGGTGCCCACCGTGGAAATCTACCAGAACAGCGAATTGTCGGTCGAAATGGACCTCTGAGGTTGCCATGAGCCTTTTTTCCCTGATTGCCGCCTTGCTGCTCGAACATTTCCGCCCGTTGGGGGCGCGCAATCCGGCCACCCTGCTATTTACCCGCTACGCCAATTCCCTGGCACGCCAGTTCAATTCCGGCCAGGACGTGCACGGCGTGTTTGCCTGGCTGCTGGCTGTGCTGCTGCCGACCGTCGCGGTCGGGGCCGCGTATGCCGCGCTGTATCAGCTCAACGTCCTGTTCGCCTGGGCATTCGGCGCTGCTGTTTTATACGCGATGCTGAACTTGAAGCAGCTCGGCAGCCGGGCCGAGCAGGTTGCGGACGCGCTGCGCTCGGCCGACCTGGACGCGGCGCGGCGCGCGCTGTCCCCATGGCACGGCCGTCCGGCCGACGAGTTCGATGCCGGGGAAATCGCCCGTGTCGGCATCGAGCAGACGCTCGCCTGCGCGCATAAAAGCCTGTTCGGCGTCATCGCCTGGTTCGTCGTGCTCGGCCCGGCCGGCGCGGTGCTCTACCGCCTGTCCCAGCTGCTCAGCCAGAAATGGGGCGCGCTCGACGAGCAGGAATTCGGCCAGTTCGGCCGGTTTTCCGCGCGCGCGTTCGATCTGCTTGACTGGGCGCCGCTGCGCCTGACTGCCGTCAGCTTCGCCGTGGTCGGCGATTTCGAGGATGCCGTGTATTGCTGGCGTGCCCAGGCCGCCGCCTGGTCGCAGCCGGGCATCGGCATCGTACTGGCAAGCGGTGCGGGCGCGCTGGGCGTCAAGCTGGGCGAGCCGCTGCATTACGGCGGCAACGTCGAGTTTCGCCCTGAGCTGGGCCTGGGCGACGACGCCGACGCCGACTACTTGAACAGCGCCGTCAGCCTGGTATGGCGCGCCGCGGTGCTGTGGCTGGTGCTGCTCCTGCTGCTGGCCATCGCCGGCTGGGTGGGCGGCTAGCAGCCTGTCGGACTTAAAGAATCGAAGCGAAAAATGAGCTGGTCGAGGGCAGATTTTCACGATTTTCAAGCCAATAGTTATTCATATTGGCGCAGGAAAGCGGGGAAATATGCACCGGCCAGGTCATTTTGTAGTCGATTTCCTTTAAGTCCGACAGGCTGCTAGGTACTCCCTTTTCCCGTTTCGATGCGGACCATTGGCCGGCTTGCGGCCGCACTCATCGCGCTGCTCCTGGCCTCGGCATCGGCGGCCGCCCCCATTTCCGCGGTGGACGACGCTGGCCGGACGGTTGCCTTGTTCGCTCCCGCCCAGCGCATTCTCTCCCTCGCGCCCCACGTCACCGAGCTGGTGTTTGCCGCCGGCGCCGGCGCCAGGCTGGCCGGCGTGACCTCCTTCAGCGATTATCCCGCCGCCGCGAAAAGCCTGCCCCTGGTGGGCGATTACGGCAAGATCGACGCCGAACGCATCCTGGCGCTCAAGCCGGACCTGGTGATCGGCTGGCGCAGCGGCAACAGCGCCGCCGACGTCGCCGCGCTGGAGCGGCTGGGCATTCCGGTGTTCCTCACCGAGCCGCGCCGGCTGGAAGATATTCCGCGCTTGATCGAAACGATCGGGGAACTGGCCGGCACCCGGCGCGAGGCGGCGGCAGCGGCGGCCGGATTTCGCGCCGAGGCGGCCGAGCTGCGGCGGCGCTACGGCGGCCGGCGGCCGGTGCGCGTGTTCTACGAAATCTGGCACGATCCGCTGCTGACGATCAACGGCGCGCACCTCATCGGCGACGTGATCGGCCTGTGCGGCGGCCGCAATCTTTTTTCTTCCGCTGCCAGCCTGACCCCGGCGGTTTCCGTGGAAGACGTGCTGGCGGGAAATCCGGAGGCGATCGTCGCCAGCCACTCGCTGCAAGGCTGGCGCACCTATCCGCGCCTCGCCGCAGTGCGCCGCGGCAGCCTGTTCTTCATCGACCCCGACCTGATCCAGCGCCAGACGCCGCGCATCCTCACTGGGGCGCGGCGGATGTGCGAGCAGATCGAGCGGGCGCGCTGATCGGCTCTCCAACCAACAAATCGTCGGGTACAGGGTGCCCGACCTACACTCCCCGCTCACCGGAACCGGGAAGTGGGAAGCGCTGTGGGTCAGGCTTCAGCCTGACTGTACGGCTAAAGCCGTACCCACAACAGCTCTCCCCCCACCCATTAGCTCTCGCATCGGCCATGTAGGTAGGTCGGGCACCCCGTGCCCGACGCATCGCCTATAATCATCTGATCCATGTTTCCATGCACGAGCAGGCCGGTGTATGGGAAGCCCGCACAGACCCGCCTTCTTCCCATTTTTCCCCGTTCGATCAAGCCGTCCTCCGGCATGGCGTTTTATTACCGAAAAGGAGGTACTCATGGACCACTACAAACATTTTCACAGCTTCAGCCACGGCATCCGTCATGCCTTCGCCCACGGGGCGATCACGTTGCTGGCGGTGGGCATCGCGTTTTCCCTGCCGGTGGCGGCCAAATACATCCTGTTCAACTGGTGGCCGAAAATTGAGGAGAATTCGCAGCTGATGATGATCACCGAAATCGGCTTCGCCACCGCGCTGGTGCTCCTGCTCAACATCTCCAAGATCGCCTGGGACGGCCGCCGCAGCATGCGCATGGCGAAGCTCGCTTCGCTGGTCTACGCGCGCGAGGGCGAGGGCTGGATGTCGCGCTGGAAGGCGCGCGAGATGCGCCGGAAACTGGCTTCGGCGCGCGACGTGTACATCATGTCGATCACCGGCTATGACACTTTCGTATCGGAAAAAAGCGAGCTGAAGAAGACGCTGGAGCAGGCCTACGAAATCCGCGTGATGCTGGCCAATCCCTACAGCAACGGCAGCGCGAGTCGGGTCAAGTCGATGGAGAACCCGGACGCGCTGCTCCAGACCTACCGCGAGGAAATCGAGGCGAGCATCGCTTATCTGGGCAAGCTCGCCGCCGCCGGGAAGAAGATCATGCTCAAGCTCTACGAAAACGCGCCGTTCTGGAAGCTGGTGGTGACCGGGGAATACGTCTGGGTCCAGTTCTACCACGACGGCCGCGAAGTCAAAACCCAGCCGGAGTATGTGTTCGGCTTGCAGCACGACAACCCGCAGCGGGGGTTCTTCGCGCCTTTCTACAACCATTTTCTCGGCCAATGGAACGACCCCTGCCACCCGGAATTCAATTTCGACACGCGCGAACTGGTCTACCGCAACGGCGCCGGCAACGAAGTCAGGCGGGAGGCTTTTCCGGGGAGCTCGTAGCTTGTAGCTTGTAGCGGCGTGCTTTGCCGCCGAAAAGCTACTTGCTACCAGCTAGCCGCTCAACGCCGCCACGACACCTCGGGCTGCGCGCCGGCGCGGTTGATGACCCGGCACAGCACGAACAGCAGGTCGGACAGGCGGTTGAGGTAGATCGTCAGCTCCGGCGACACCGGCTCGGTCCGGTTCAGATGCACGCAGGCGCGTTCGGTGCGGCGGCATACCGCGCGGGCCACGTGGCATTGGGCGGCGGCGCGGGTGCCGCCGGGAAGGATGAATTCCTCCAGCGGCGGCAGGCCGGCGTTGAATTGCCCGGTCAGGGCTTCCAGCCCGGCGACCTGCGGGGGTTCGATGACGGCGAGCCCCGGCACGCTGAGCTCGCCGCCCAGGTCGAACAGCGTGTGTTGAACCGCCGCGAGGCAGTCGCGCACGTCCTGCGGCAATGCTTCGGCCAGCACCGCCCCGATCTGGCTGTTGAGTTCGTCGATCTCGCCGATGGCGCCGATGCGGGGCCCGTCCTTGGGCGCGCGCGTGCCGTCGGCGAGGCCGGTGGTGCCGTCGTCGCCGGTGCGGGTGGTGATGTTGGAAAGGCGGTATCCCATTTCTTTCATGTTTTTCATGCCAAAAAGCAGTTAACTACGGAGAACACGGAGGCCACGGAGAAAAATCAAGGCATTGCATAGAGCTTGTGTTTCACCCCCGCGATCTCCGTGGTTCAAATGAGGTTTTTAGGTTTATCGGTTCATGATACTTGATCGTTATGCCGCGCCAATGAACTGTGCGGCTTTCTCGGCGGACAGCGGCTGGCTGAACAGGAATCCCTGGATCTGGTCGCAGTCGTGCGCCCGCAGGAATGCGAGCTGTTCTTCGCTTTCCACGCCTTCGGCGATGGTCGTCAGGCCGAGGCTGCGGGCCATCGCGATAATGGCGTTGATGACCGCTTCGTCGCTGGGGTCCTTGCCGATTCCCAGGATGAAGGATCGGTCGATCTTGATTTTGTGGATCGGGAAGCGGGTCAGGTAGCTCAGGCTGGAATAGCCGGTGCCGAAATCGTCGATGGAGATTTCCACGCCCATTTCCCGCAGCGCCGCCAGGGTGGCGATGGCTTGGTCCGGGTGGTGGCTGATCAGGGTTTCGGTCAGCTCCAGTTCCAGGTGGCGGGCATCCAGTCCGGTTTCGCGCAGGATTTGCGCCACCAGGTGCGCCGGATTTTGCTGCTCGAACTGGCGCATGGAAAAATTCACCGCCACGCGCCCCGGGTCGATGCCCTGGTCGAGCCAGCGCCTGGTCTGGGCGCAGGCGGTTCGAAGCACCCATTCGCCAAAGGGAAGAATCAGGCCCGACTCTTCCGCCACCGGGATGAAGTGCGCCGGTGAAATCAGCCCTTCGTCCGGCTGGTTCCAGCGCGACAGTGCTTCCAGCCCGAGCACCGCGCCGCTGGCGATATCCACCTGGGGCTGGTAGAGCAGGAAGAACTCGTCGCGTTCCAGGCCGCGGCGCAGGTTGTTTTCCATTTTCAGGCGTTCCATCACCCGGACATTCATGTCCGGGGTGTAGAAACGATAGGTGTTCCGGCCGCTGCCCTTGGCGTTGTACATCGCCGTATCGGCGTTTTTCACCAGGCTCGTGCTGTCGCTGCCGTCTTCCGGATAAAGGCTGATGCCGATGCTGCCGGAGATGTTGAATTCCTTGCCGGTCAGTTCGAATGGATTGCTCAGGGCGTCGAGGATTTTGTGCGCGACGGCGGTGGCGTCGCGCTCGCCATCCGCGTCGGGCAGGACGACCACGAATTCGTCGCCGCCCAGGCGCGCCACGGTGTCGCTTTCCCGCACCGAGCCGAGCAGCCTCGCGGCGGCGCTCTTGAGCAGTATGTCGCCGGTATCGTGCCCCAGCGCGTCGTTGATGTTCTTGAATCGGTCGAGGTCGATGAACAGCACGGCCACCCGCCGTTCGTGGCGCGATGCGTGCGCCAGCGCCTGGTGCAGGTGTTCGGTCAGCATGGCCCGGTTGGGCAGGCCGGTCAGCATGTCGTGCTGGGCGAGCCGGAAGGCGTGTTCCGTGGATTCCTTCAGCTGCCGGGTGCGCTGTTCGACTTTTTCTTCCAGGGTGTGCCGATAGTCTTCGACCTGGCCCTGGTATTCCTGCAGATGGTCGATCATCTGGTTGAAGGACAAGGCCAGGTCGCTGATTTCGTCGCGGGAGCTGATGGTCATCCGCCGCCCGAGCTGACCGCCGGCGATTTCCTGCGCAATTGCGGCAACATTACGGATGGGGGCGACGATGCGCCGCGTGATCAGCACCGTGACGAGCGTGCCGAACACCACCAGGATGGACGTGAAAATGAGGGTCGTGACCAGGAATTCCCGGATATAGGCATGCATCCGCTCCTGGCTCATGCCCAGCCTGACGTAGCCGATGACGTCCCGTCTCGTCCCCTTTTCCAGCGTGCCCAGCGGGCTGGCCGCCAAGGCCGGCGCGGCGGTGCCCATGACCGGCACCAGGAAATCCAGATAGCGGCGGCCGCTGGCCGGGTCGGTGAAATCCGCTACCCACAGGTTTTCCCGGAATCGGTAGGCGGGCAGGGGCGGCACGGCGCCGGCGGAGCGAAACATCCGCTCCGCCAGCCCCTTCCGGTTTCCATCGAGTATGGCCGCGTAAGCGACGTCCGGCTGCTGGGACAAGTTCTGGATGATCTGCCCCAGGCTTTCCCGATTCGCAGTGTAAACGGCATATTCGCTGTTGTCGGCCAGCATGGAGCTGACGATTTTGCCCTGGCTGTGCAGCTCCCGGCGGGAGTCGGCGATTTCCTGGCGCACCAGAAACAGGGCGATTCCCATGGCGGTCGCCACGATCATGGTTACGCTCAGGAGGTTGAGCTTGGCGGTGAGCTTCAGGTTGAGCGTCATTCGTGCACCTGCCGCGCCTGCTTTTCCAGCTCGGCCGGTATTTCCAGATTCATGTGGCGTGCCGTGCGGGTATTGACGGAATACTGAATCCGGTTCGGCAGGGCGGGCGGCAAGGCCCGGCTGCCCTGGATCAGTTTTACCGCCGCTGCCGCACATCGCCGGCCGATGTCCTGGAAATTCCATTCCAGCGCGTACAGGGCGCCCGCCTTGACCCACGCATCGGACAGTCCGATCAGGGGTATCCGGTTGCGGAAGGAGAACAGCAGAACGGGTTTCGCCGTTTGCGGCGAATAAATCATCGGATCGGGCAAGCTCCACAGCGCATCCACCTGTTTCCTGGCTATTTTTTCCAGCGCTTCCGGCAAGTCCTGCGGTTTCGCGACTTCCCTCGCATAGAGCGTCATCCCGGCCTTGCGCAGCAGGCGATCGGCCTGCTCGATCCTGCTTCGGCCCTCCGCCGGGTTATACAGGACGCCGATGGTCTTCGCTTCGGGCAGGAACTTCCTGATCCAGGCTACCTGGGTTTCCAGCGGAAAGTCGAGCGTCACCCCGGCAATATTGCCGGCCGGCGGCAGATTGTCGGCATTCAGCACCAGGCAGGCGACTGTCGGGTTGGTGCTGTTTTGTCGAATCACCGCCTGGGTAGCGGCGGTGCCCAGGGCCAGGAAGAGGGTGTCGCTCTTCCCCGCGGCTTTTTGTATTCCCTGCTCGGCGGCGGCGCCGTCCGTCTCCAGCGAGAAGGATTCGAGGACGATTGGGACGCCCTTTTCCGCCAGGAATTGGCGAAAGCCGTCCAGCGCTTGCCGGTAGGGGGCTTCGTTATGACTGGATATGGCTACGACGCGAAAGTCCTTGGCGGGCGCGGACAAAGGAACACAGGCCATGAAAAAGGCCAGGGCCGTGCGGAGAAAAATGGAAAGCCTCGGCATCGCGGGTTAATAGCTGAGCTCGGCCTTGAGTCTGAATGCCCGTCCGTCCTGCCTGATCTGGTCCTGGAGATGCTCGGTGCCGCCGGGGTCGTCATATTTTCTGTCGAACAGGTTGTAGATGCTGGCCGACAGTTTCAGATCCTTGCGCAGGTTCTGGCTGAGCAGCGTCAGGTTCGTAATCAGGGCGGCATCGGTCATGTTCCCCTGGATCGTCCTGCGGCGGCTGATGTAGCGCATTTCCAGGCCGGCATGGAGGTTTTCCGCGAACGGCGCAATCAGGTTGAGCTTGGCCTGCAAGTGGGGAGAATTGGTGAGCATCCCGCCGGCGGAGGTGGCGTTGTCCTGGTAGGTGACGCTGGCCCGGCCTTCATAACCCTGTCTGGTCTTGCCGTCGAGTTCCAGTTCCAGGCCGGTGGCCATGACGCTGTCCAGGTTGCGGAATACCAGCAGTCCATCCGCCGGGTCGATCATCTGGTCGATCAGGTCGTTGATCCGGTAGCGGTAAACGCTGGCCGTGGCGAACCAGCCCGGGGCCAGGGACTGTTCCAGCACGACCTCGGCGGTTTTGATGGTTTCCGGCTTGAGGCCCTGGCTGGCTTTCTGTGTATTGCCGCCGTCGTTGTAGTACAGCTCGTAGACGTTGGGCGCACGGAAGGCGCTGCCATAGAGGAATTTCCAGGCCGTGGTTTCGCGCGGTCGGTAAATCAGGGCCAGGCGGGGGTTGGTGCTGCCGCCCGCGGTCTGGGAATAATCGTGCCGCAGCCCGGCATTCACCAGCCAATTGTCGCCGAGGGTGAATTCATCCTGCGCGTAGGCTCCCCAATTGAGGGACTTGCGGCGATCGTCCAGAAACAGGCCGGTGATGTCGCGGTTGCTCTGGTCCTGGCGCAGGTTGTCCTTGTATTCGGCGCCCAACGTCAGCTTGTGACCCGTCGCCAGCTTGCGGCTGTAGAGGATTTCCGCGCCCAGCGAATTGCCTTGCGCATCGTCCAGATTCACGCGGTCGGGCGCGCTGTAGATGTAATCGCCATGATAGTCATAGGCGTCGTAGTAAAGGCGCGCCGTGATATCCGAAAAGCCGGTCAGGTCCGCGCGATACTGCAGGTCGAGATAGCCGCGTTGGTCGGTGGTGCGGGTGCCGGGGTCGCCGAAGACCGTGCCGAACGAGGCGGTGGGTATGTTCTTGGTGCGGGTGGAAAACGCCGTGTGCAAGGTGAAGTTCTCGAAATGGAATTTGCCGAACACGCTGTCGCTGCGGTCGGCATCCGCATTGCGGGCGAAGCCGTTGTTGGTTCCAGGCGCATCGAATTCCGGATAGTAAAGGCTGTCATATCCTGCGCTGCGGTAGGACGAGGCGGAAAGCAGGATTTCCAGCCCGTTTTCGAGGCGGTTGCCATAGCTGGCCCGGCCCTTGCCCGTGCTGTTGTTCGCGGCTGCGGCGGCCAGTTCGGGGCCTTTCAGCTCGTGTCCGCCGCGCCGGGTAATGACGCTGATCACGCCGAAAAAGGCATTGTTTCCGTAAAGCGACGAACTCGGCCCGCGGATGATTTCGATGTGGTCGATGAGATCGACGTCGATCACGCCCTCGGTGCCGATCAGGGCGGAATCGTAGATATTGTCGTTGAGCCGGTGGCCGTCGATGAGAAGAAGGAATCTGGAGTTGTAATCGCCCGGACGGTTGAAGCCGCGCGCGCCGAGATAGCTGTAGTTGCGGTCGTTGGTGATGGAGAAGCCCCTCACGCTGGCGAGGATGTCGGCCAAGGTGCGATGGCCATATTTCCGGATTTCGTCGGCGGTGATGATGCTGACCGACGAAGGCGCCTCCCCGATTTCCTGCTCGTGCCTGGAGGCGCCGAAAACCGACGGGATGTCGCTGAACAGCATCATTTCGTCTTCCGTCGCGGCGGACGGGAGCGGGGCCAGCAGGCAAAGGAGGGGAATTGTTCCGGCACATCTGCGCAGAACCTGGGCGCGGAGAATACAGGTCATGCTCGGGCTCGTGAATACGGTGTGTAATATGGTATCACGGCAGGCGAGCGCCATGGCCGAAAGGCGGGGATGGCAGTTGGCGTGAAACTCGCCGCGACCTGTGGGTCAGGCTTTCTCGCCCGTGCGAGCAGCTCTGCTGCCGCTCGCGGTGGGGACACTCCTTGCGGGTGCAGCCTGACCGTACGGCTGAAGCCGTACCCACAACGGGCGCCGTTTCATGATTCGAGGCGGCGATTCGCCATGACTGTTATGCCATTTTCGGTTGGCCGCCCGAAACGGCGGTGAGGATGCCCTGCATCAGGGCGATGGGCGTGGGCGGGCAGCCGGGCACGGCGACGTCCACCGGGATGACGTTGGCTACCTTGCCGCAGGTGGCGTAGCTCTCGCCCTTGTCCCCGAGTGCATTGGTCGGGGAGAAGATGCCGCCGTCGCATCCGCAGTCGCCGACGGCGACCACGACCTTGGGCTCGGGCATGGCGTCGTAGGTGCGCTTGAGCGCGGTTTCCATGTGCCGCGAAACCGGGCCGGTCACCAGCAGCAGATCGGCGTGGCGCGGGCTGGCGACGAAATGGATGCCGAGCCCTTCGAGGTTGTAGTAGGCGTTGTTGAGGGCGTGGATTTCCAGCTCGCAGCCGTTGCAGGAGCCGGCATCGACGCAGCGGATCGCCAGCGCGCCGCCGACGTGGCGCAGGATTTCCCCTTGCAGGCGCTGGGCTTCGACGCGCAGGGCATCGTCCGGCGCGGGCGGCGTTTCGGTCTTGATGCCGGTCTTCAGGATTTGCTTGATGATCTGGTACATTTCAGTCTTCAGTAATCAGTTTTCAGTAATCAGTTTTCAGTAATCAGTTCTCAGTGGTCAGCGCTTTTACTGACAACTGAAAAACTATTTCACAAATCCACCCCGGTGTAGCTCAAATTGAACGATTTGTTGATCAGCGGGAAGTCCGGCACGATGTTGCCGATGATCGCATGCTCCAGCACCGGCCAGTTCTGCCACGACGGATCGTGCGGGTGCAGGCGGTGAATGGCGTTGTCCTTGCCGGTGTGTAGCGCGACCAGGATTTCGCCGCGCCAGCCTTCCACCCAGCCCAGCCCGAGCGCGTTTTCCGGCGCATCGCCGGGCACCGTGCGCAGTTCGCCCGTCGGCAGCTGTTTCAGCAACAGGCGGATCAGGCGCATCGATTCCTGCACTTCCTCGAAGCGCACCGTGACGCGGGCGGCGACGTCGCCGTTGCGGTGAGTCGCCATGCGCACTTCCAGCTTATCGTAGGGGGCGCAGGGAAACTGGGCGCGCAGATCCCACGCCTGGCCGCTGGCGCGGCCGCACAGGCCGGTCAGCCCGAGCTGCGCCGCCAAGTCCGGCGAAACCCGGCCGGTGGTGAGGAAGCGGTCCTGGGCGCCGGCGTGTTCGTCATAGATGTTTTTCAGGGTGGCGATCTCGCGTTCGAGATGCCCGAAGAGCTGGAGCAGTCGGTCGCAGCCGTTGCGGTCGAGATCGCAGGCGACCCCGCCGGGGACGACCTTGTCCATCAGGTAGCGGTGGCCGAACAGCTCGCCTTGCAGGCGCAGCAGGTCTTCCTTGAGGATCCAGAACTGGGCGAAGCCGAACGCCAGCGCCACGTCGTTGCCGAGGTAGCCGAGGTCGCCGAGGTGGTTGTGGATGCGCTCCAGTTCGAGCAGCACGGCTCGCAGCGCGGCGGCGCGCGGCGGCACCGCCGTGCCGGTGACGCTTTCCACCGCTTGGGCATAGGCCCAGGCGTAGGCCACCGTGCTGTCGCCGCTGATCCGGCCGGCGAGCTTGGCGCCCTGTTCCAGGTTCATGCTCTCGAAGCGTTTCTCGATGCCCTTGTGGGTGTAGCCGAGGCGCTCTTCCAGCCGCAGCACGCGTTCGCCGATGATCGAGAAGCGGAAATGGCCCGGCTCGATGGTGCCGGCATGCACCGGGCCAACCGGGATTTCATGGACGCCGTCGCCGCTGACCGGCACGAAGCGGTAGGCGTCGGTTTCGGTGGGGAACACGGCGCTGCCGTCGAAATTTTTGCGGAGCGGATGCACGTCGCGCGGCCAGGAGCCGTGGCGCAGCCATTTGCGGTGGTCGTCGTTGCCGCTGGCGTGCAGCCCGAGCAGGTCGGCGACGGCGCGCTGCATCCGGTTGGCGGCGGGGAACAGGTCGCTGATGTCCGGGAACGTCGGGCGTTCCACCGCGACTGGAAGGCTCAGGCAGAGCATGCCGAGCGCGGTGACCAGCGAAACATGCAGCGCATAGCCGGCATCGCGCGCCACTTCGTCGCTGCCCCACAGCGCCACCAGCTTGCCGCCGCCGCGCGCGACCTGCTCGCACAGGTTGCGGAATTCCTGCGCGTCCACCGTGCCGTGCCAGATCGGCGCCGCGCCGGGCAGCCGGGGGAATTTGGTCGGGAATTCGTCCAGTCTCATTTTTTTCCTTTTAGTTGCCAGTTGTCAGTTATCAGCTGTCAGTAAAGGCTTCACGGCTACTGGCCTGACTGAAAACTGACCACCGAAAACTGCCAGCTAACCAATCAATGCCGCCGCCTGGCGATACCAATCCGCCAGGTAGGGGGGGATATACAGCCCCAGCATCAATACCAGGCCAAGGTGAACGAATACCGGCACCAGCGCGGGCGGGTGGGGCAGGCGCTGGCCGGCGGTTTCGCCGAACACCATGGTCTGCACGCGGCCGAAAATCGCGGCGAACGCCACGCCCAGCGCGGCGAGCAGGAACGGCGTGGTCCACGGGTAGGTGTGCATGGCGGTGGTGATGATCATGAATTCGCTGGCGAAGACGCCGAACGGCGGCATGCCGAGGATGGCGAGCGAGCCGATGGCGAGGCCCCAGCCGATGGTCGGGCTGGTCTCGATCAGGCCGCGGATGTTGTCCATCAGTTGGGTGCCGGCTTTTTGCGTGGCGTGGCCGACGGCGAAGAAGATCGCCGACTTGGTGAGCGAATGCACCGTCATGTGCAGCATGCCGGCGAAGGTGGCGACCGGGCCGCCCATGCCGAAGGCGAAGGTCATCAGCCCCATGTGTTCGATCGACGAGTAGGCGAACATGCGCTTGACGTCCTTCTGGCGCGACAGGAAGAAAGCCGCCATGACCACGGAAAGCAGACCGAACCCCATCATCAGGTCGCCGGCGAAATGGCTGCCGAGCGCGCCGTCCACCAGCACCTTGGAGCGCATCACGGCGTACAGTGCGACGTTCAGGAGCAGCCCGGAAAGCACGGCGGATACCGGCGTCGGGCCTTCGGCATGGGCGTCGGGCAGCCAGTTGTGCAGGGGCGCCAGGCCGACCTTGGTGCCGTAGCCGACCAGGAGGAAGACGAAGGCGAGCGACAGCACGGTCGGTTCGAGGTGCGCCTTGACGCTGTCGAGATGGGTCCACAACAGCGCGTTGCCGCCCGCCCCCAGCAGCTTTTCCGCGGCGAAATAGACCAGGATGGTGCCGAACAGCGCTTGGGCGATGCCGACGCCGCACAGGATGAAGTATTTCCAGGCCGCTTCCAGGCTGGCGGGGGTGCGGTAGAGGGAAACCAGCAGCACGGTGGTGAGCGTCGCCGCTTCCATCGCCACCCACATGATGCCGAGGTTGTTGGTCAGGAGCGCGAGCAGCATGGTGAAGGTGAACAGCTGGTACATGCTGTGGTAGAGCCGCAGCATGTTGACCGAGAGCTTGCCGTGGTGCTGCTCGATGCGCATGTAGGGGCGCGAGAACAGCGAGGTGGTGAGGCCGACGAGGGCGGTCAGCGCGACCAGGAACACGTTGAACGAATCGACGAAAAACTGCTCGTTGAGCGCGGTGATCGGGCCGTCGGTGATCACCCGGACGGTCAGCGCGGCCGCCGCGAGGAAAGTGCCGAGGCTCATCGCCGCGTTCAGCTCGGCCGCGAAGGCGCGCGCGCCGAACAGCGCCAGCAGCAGGCCGCCGGTCAAGGGGATGGCCAGTGTCCAGAGAATTTCCAAGTCATTCTTCCTTGAGTTTTTCCATGTGCTTCAAATCCAGGCTGTCGAAGGTTTCGCGAATCTGGAAGAAGAAGATGCCGAGGATGAACATGCCGACCAGCACGTCGAGCGCGATGCCCAGTTCGACCACCATCGGCATGCCGTAGGTGGCGCTGGTGGCGGCGAAGAACAGGCCGTTTTCCATGGCGAGGAAGCCGATCACCTGCGGCACCGCCTTGCTGCGCGTGATCATCATCAGGAACGACAGCAGCACGCTGGCCATGGCGATGCCCAGGGTGCCCTTGGTGATGGTGCCGGCCATTTGCGAAATCGGCGCCGCCAGGTTGAAGGCGAACACCACCAGCGCGATGCCGACCAGCATGGTGGTGGGGATGTTGAACATGGTCTCGACGTCCCATTTGACGTTGAGGCGGCGGATCAGGCGATGCAGGATCCACGGCAGGACCAGCACTTTCAGCAGCAGCGTCAGCGCCGCCGAGTAATACAGGTGGTGCTGGCTGGACGACCAGGCCACGATCGCGGTGCTGACCGACAGCACCAGCCCCTGGAACGCGAACAGGTTGATCAGCGACAGCACCCGGCGCTGCGACAGCATGGCGAAGGCGATCAGCAGCAGCAGGGCGGCGAAGAGGTTGATGAGTTGTCCGAAAAGATTGGTCATTCTAGCTTCCCAGCAGGAAACGGATGAGCATGCCCAGCACCGCGAGCAGGAAGGCGGTGCCCATGAATTCCGGCACGCGGAAGATGCGCATCTTGGCCGAGATGGTTTCGAGCAGCGCCAGCCCCGCGCCCGCCGCCGTCAGCTTGACGAACAGCGCGGCCAGCGCCAGCGGCAGCGCGCCCCAGTCGCCGGCCTCGGCGATGCCCCAGGGCAGGAACAGGGCGATGCCGATGGTGGTGTAGGCGAGCAGCTTGAGCGCGCTGGCCCACTCGACCAGGGCGAGGTGGCGGGCGGAATATTCCAGGATCATGGCTTCGTGGATCATGGTCAGTTCGAGGTGGGTGGAGGGGTTGTCCACCGGAATCCGGGCGTTTTCCGCCAGCAGCACCATGACGAAGGCGACGGCGGCGAAGGCCAGGCTGGGGTAGAGCACGAACTGCTTGTGCGCCAGGGTTTCGACGATGGTAATGAGCGAGGTGGACTGGCTGATGATGGAGGCGGTGAAGAACACCATCAGCAGCGCCGGCTCGGCGAGAAAACCGACCAGCATTTCGCGCCGTGCGCCGAGCGTGCCGAACGAGGTGCCGATGTCCATCGCCGCGAGCGAGACGAATACCCGCGCCAGGGCGAAAATGCCGACCAGGGCGATCACGTCCACCGCCGGCGAAAGCGGCAGATCGGTCGCGATCACCGGCACCAGCGCCGCCGCCAGCCACATGGCGGCAAACAGGATGTAGGGCGTGGCGCGGAACAGGGGGGAGGCATTGTTGGCCAGCGCGG
>JAQTMN010000030.1:23723-30226 GCA_028714315.1 Sulfuricella sp.
TCCACCGCCGGCGAAAGCGGCAGATCGGTCGCGATCACCGGCACCAGCGCCGCCGCCAGCCACATGGCGGCAAACAGGATGTAGGGCGTGGCGCGGAACAGGGGGGAGGCATTGTTGGCCAGCGCGGCGTCCTTGTGGAACAGCTTGGCCAGGTTGCGGTAGGGCTGCAACACCCCCGCGCCGCTGCGGTTTTGCAGCCAGGCCCGGCACTGGTTGACCCAGCCCAGCAGGATGGGGGCGACCAGCGCCACCAGGGTGTCCTGGAACAGTTGCAGGAGAATGGCGGAGGGCGTCATCGGATGAAGGCCAGCAGGGCGAGTAATGTCACGAAGCTATACAGCAGGTAGATGTGGATGCGGCCGTGCTGCAAGCGGCCGACCAGCGCGGAAAGCGTTTCGGTGAGCCGGGCGATGGGCAGGTAGACCAGATCCCACAGGCGGTCGCGCGTTTCGCCGTGGTAGTGGGGCTTCTTGTCGAACGGGCTGGGCACTTCGCGGACGATGCCGAAGAACAGCTCGAAAATCTGCCGGATCGGCTGGCCGAAGCCTTCGGCGGAATCCTGCATGCGCGCCGTCTGCTCGGGGAAGCCGCAATCCCACGCCGGGCCGCGGCGCAGGCGGCCGTGATAGAACTTCTTCACCGCGAACAGGGTGAAGAAGATGCCGACGGCGATGATCAGGAACAGCACCAGCGGGCTGTAGCTGGCGCGTTCCGGCTGGATCGGGGTGAGCGTCAGCCAGCCGGTCTGTGCCGCGCTGCTGCCCAGAGTATGGCCGACCAGCAGCTGGGCGACCGGGTCGATGTGCAGGATGACGAACACCGGGAACAGTCCGAGCAGGATGCAGCCCAGCGCCAGCCAGGTCAGGCCGATGCGCTCCCAGATGCCGATGTCGTGGGCTTCGGCGATTTTTTCGTCGCGCGGCTGGCCGAGGAAAATGATGCCGTAGAACTTGACCATGACGTAGCCGGCGAGCGCGGCGGCAAGCACCAGCGCGGCGGCGGCGACCGGGATCAGCATGTTGAGGTAGGACTGCGGCAATCCGGGCGAAAGCAGGAAAGCTTGCAGCAGCAGCCATTCGGAGACGAAGCCGTTCAGGGGCGGCAGGCCGGCGATGGCGAGCGAGCCGACCAGCACCAGCAGCGCCAGTTTCGGCATGCGGTGGATGAGCCCGCCCAGCTTGGCCAGGTTGCGCTCGCCGGTGGCGTGCAGCACCGAGCCGGTGCCGAGGAACAGCAGGCCCTTCATGAAGGCGTGGTTGAGCGCGTGGTACAGCGTGGCGGTGAGCGCCAGCGCGGCCAGCGCGTCCTTGTGGAAGGAATGGAAGGTCACGGCGAGGCCGATGCCGACCAGGATGATGCCGATGTTTTCGATCGAGGAATAGGCGAGCAGCCGTTTCATGTCGGTCTGCACCGCGGCGAACATCACGCCGAACAGGGCGGTGAGCAGCCCCAGCGTCAGCGCGACGGTGCCCCACCACCACTCTGGGCTGCCGAGCAGGTCGAAGGTGACGCGCAGGATGCCGTAGATCGCGGTTTTCAGCATGACGCCGCTCATCAGCGCGGAAACCGGCGAAGGCGCGGCGGGATGCGCTTCCGGCAGCCAGATGTGCAGCGGCAGGATGCCCGCCTTGGCGCCGAA
This sequence comes from Sulfuricella sp., assembly GCA_028714315.1. GTDB lineage: Bacteria > Pseudomonadota > Gammaproteobacteria > Burkholderiales > Sulfuricellaceae > Sulfuricella. The sequence goes on from JAQTMN010000030.1 coordinate 25,363, forward strand.
GCCGAACAGCGCCAGGAGGAAAGTGGCGCTGGCCCAGAACGAGGTCAGGTGGGCGTTGCGCATGGTGGCGAAGGTGTAGTCGCCGTGGCCGCCCTGCATCACGCCGAAGCACATCAGGATGGCGATGGCGCCGACGTGGGCGACGAGCAGGTAGAGAAATCCCGCGCGGCGGATTTCCGGCACCTTGTGGTCGGTGGTGACGAGGAAGTAGGAAGACAGCGCCATGCTTTCCCACGCCACCATGAACAGGTAGGCGTCGTCGGCGAGGAACACCAGCGCCATGCTGGCGAGAAAGAGATGATATTCCAGGCACAGGAGCGACAGCGTCGCCCGGTCCATGTCGCGGAAATAGCCGATCGAGAAAATGGAAACGCCGGCCGTCGCGGCGCCGAGCAGCAGCAGGAAAAAGGCGGACAGCGTGTCGAGGTGCAGGTGGAACGGCAGATCGGGCAGGCCGAGCGGCATCACCGCGGTCTCGGCCGGCGCGCCCAGCGCCCACAGCCCGGCGCCCGCGACCAGCAGCGCCGCCGCCACGCCCGCCGGAAAGATCAACGCCAGTATCGCCCGCCGCGGCGCGAACAAACCGGCCAAGCCGAGCGCCATCCAGCCGAGGATGGATGCGCCGAGCAGGTCAAGCGGGGTAACAGCACTCACGAATAGTTTTCCTAAAAACGCCGGGGCGCTATTTTGACTTTTTCTTGGTTAAGGGAGCGTCAAGACGCCGCGAAGAGGCGGTGAAGGCATCGGACAGCGGCTCCAGCGCCGACTCGGCATCGCGGACTTTCATGGTTTCGATCAGTGCGCCCAGGTTGGCGTCCAGTTCCCGCAGAACGGGCTCGGGCAGATTCACCAGCGCGTCGGGCAATACTCCCATGGGCGGAAGCGGGGCGGCGGCGAGGAGCTTTTCGCCCTCGTCCGCGATGGTCAGGTTCACCACCCGCTGGTCGTCGCTGCTCCGGTCGCGGCGGATGAGACCGCGCTTGATCAGCTTATCGACCAGGTTGCTGGCGGTGGATTGATGGATGGACATGGCCTGGGCCAGTTCGGTGACCTTCAGGCCAGGCCGCTTCTGGATTTCGTGCAGCGCCCACAGCTTGGTGCCGCTCAGCCCGCACTGTTCTTCAACCCAGCCGACATGCCGCTTGACCGAGCCCAGCACTTCGCGGAACTTGCCCAGCGCGGCCAGCGCCAGGCGCTGGTGCGCTTCGTCGTCCGGCGGGGGGGATTCGGGAATTTGCATTGTCGGAAAATATATTTCTATCAATGCAATTTACTGTAGGGGAAATGCGGGTGGCAGTCAAGCGGATGCGTGAGTGCGTTTCAGTCGGTTTTCTCCCTTCTCCCGCAGGCGGGAGAAGGGCCGGGGATGAGGGCGTTTGCGTTACTCCAAGCGTTGACTAATGTGCAAAGTCCCTCACCCCAACCCCTCTCCCGCCTGCGGGCGAGGGGCTTTTATGCCGCATATTCGTAGTTACGGGCAATGTGGTAAATCCCGGGATGCCGATTTGCCCCGTGTTCCCCGTGCGCCCAGTGGTTAAGCACTTTTTGCCGAATTCAAAACTCGTTCTGGAGCTTCTTGTAGCCCTGAACCAGCTCGATGTTGGCGCGCACCACGTTTTCGGAGAAATCCGAATCGGCGACGGTGACTTTCGGCACGGTGGCGAGGTCGGTGTTGTAATTGACCTTGGTGGTGGAGGGGACGTAAAAGCCTTCCGGCAGTTCGCAGCCGTCGATCACGCAGTTGTGGCGCACGACGGAGCGGTCATGCACTACGCAGTTGAACAGCACGGAGTTGAAGCCGATGAAGACGTTGTCGCCGACCCGGCACGGGCCGTGCACGATGGAGCGGTGGGCGATGGAGGTGTTTTCGCCGATCTCGACCGGCGCGCCGGCGACGGAATGGATCACCACCCCGTCCTGGATGTTGGAGTTCGCCCCGATGACGATGGGATTCATCGTCCCGTTCTCGTCCACCTCGTCGGCGCGGATGACCGCGTAGGGGCCGACGAATACGTTTTTCTCGATGACGACCTTGCCGCAGATGATGGCGGTTTTGTCCACGTAAGCGGATTCGTGGATGACGGGGATGTCGCCGCTGGGGTTTTTTCTGATCATGATGGTTCTTGCGTGAGAGGGGTTCGAGCGCGGGATTTTACCTGAACTGATCCCATAAAAACCGATAAAAAAACGGCCAGGTGTGCACCTGACCGTTTTTTGGGATCATGGCGACGCGATCAGTCGGCGGCGATCGCTTCCTCGATCAAGCCATGCTGCTGCTTATGCTCGCGCATGCCCTGGATCAGCGCCTTGAGCACGATGCCTGCGCCGATGACCAGCGCCAGGATCATGATCGAAAAGCTGATGTTCTTGAGCAGTTTCATCGACGCTTCGGTCATCGGCTCGATCAGGCCCAGCTGGGACAGGTAGACCGGAATGACGAAGGCGCGGGAAAACAGCACGGTGATCATGATCACGCCCATCACCACCTTGATCATGAACGGCTTGACGTAAGTCGTGCCGATCGCGCCGATCTGGATGCCGAACAGCGAGCCGGCGAGGATGATCATGGCGAGGCGGATGTCCACGAAGCCGCTCCAGGCGAACTTGATGGTGCCGCCGACGCCCATCACGAAGGCGATCACCAGTTCGGTGGCGGACGCCATCATCGAGGGCACGCCCAGCACGTACATCATCGACGGCACGCCGACGAAGCCGCCCACGGCGATGGTCGCGGCCAGCATGCCGGTGGCGAAGCCGAGCGGAATGGTGACCAGCACCGAAACCTTGGCCTTGATGCTGTCGAAATAGACCATGGTGCCGGGGATGTGGATGGACTGAATCCAGCGCGCCAGCGGCCCGGCCGTTTCGTCTTCCTGCGTGTTGCCGGAGCGGTAGATTCTGATGGCGTCGCGCATTACGTAGCCGCCGACGACGGCCAGCACGATCACGAAGGCGACGCTCACGTACAGGTTGGAGCCGGCGTCGCCGAACGTCTTCTTGATGCCTTCCTGAATGTGGGCGCCGTAAAGCACGCCGGCCTCCGCCGAGGCGCCCATCACCAGCCCAAGCTTGAGGTCAACCTGGCCGTATTTGGCGCGCTTCATTGCGCCCACCAGCGCTTTGGGGAATTTGTGGCACATGTTGGAGGCCACCGCCACGATGCCGGGCACGCCCATGCTCATCATCGCCGGAGTCAGCACGAAGGCGCCGCCCGAGCCGATGAATCCGCTCACCAGGCCACCGACGAAGCCGACGATGAACAGATAGACCATGCCGGTCAGGGTCAAATCGATAAAGTTTGCAGATACTTCCACTTAAAGCCTTCCTTTCTTATTTTTTTGCCTTGACGCCCAGTGCATCCCAGAAACCGCCGGTGAACGCGCCATGAAAATACGAGATGGCGAAGGCGATGGCGATGGGAATAACGAAAGACCATTTTCCCTGGGCGGTAAGCTTGAGGACGTGTTCCTCGAAGGCGAACAGCGCGATATAGAGCGCCAGGGTGACCGCACCCATGATGGCGGTCCTGGCTAACTGGCTGCGTGGTTGGGTTTCATTGGCCATGAAATCGATCTCCGGTTGGTTGAATTATTTGGTTGGCACGGCAGCATCGGCTGGCGCCGGGGCTCCCGTTGTTGCGGCTGCGCCGGCTTGGGTGTCGCGTTCATTCCCCGTGTTTTCGCGAAGGATATCCCTGACGCCGTCGAAATCGCCGGCATCCGCCAGCGCCATGGCGTTGAACATGTTTTTCAGTTTGTGGATCAAGTCGCTCATATGACCAGCCCTCCTTTCAGGTCGTGTTGTGTCGGCTTACTTAAGCAGAACCCATGCCATGTACGGATATCCTTGTTAACACCATGTTTTTGCGAAATTTTTATAAAAATTCGCGGCGCCGCAAAAATGTTTTTTTTATTGCAAATAGCAACACGCAGCCATGCCGGCTTTGCTCTTGCCGCCGCAAGTTCGCGCCAGACAACGATCCGGCGCGTATGCGCCGGTGTTGCACGACTGCCGGCATATGTTGCCTAATGCAACTGGTGCCGTTAAAATAGGCCGCTATGAAGCTCCAGTCCTCGCTACGGCAAAAAATAACCCTCGGCTATCTGGGCTACTACGCCATCGCCCTGCTGATCTTCGCGCTTTCCCTGTTCACCTACATCGAGCTGCGCCTGATCGAGCAAAAAATCCGGGTGGGCGAGCGCATTACCGAGCTGTTCGATGCGACCCTGGAGATCCGGCGTTTCGAGAAGAACTATTTCCTATACCGGCAGGCGGCCGATTTTCAGGAGGTCAACCGCTATGCCGCCAAGGTGGACGAACTGCTGGAGAGCAGCGCGGCGGACTTCGCCGGGCTGGCGCTGGCGCCGCGGATACTGACGGTGAAGAACGAGGTGCGGGCCTATCGCGCGCTGATGGCGGAATACGTCCAGGCCGGCATTGCCGAAACGCGCCAGACCGAACTGCTGGAGGCGCAGATCAGGAAGGTCGGCAAGGATATCGTGGCGATCACCGAGGGCATGGCGGGAACCGAGCAGCGACTGATTCGCGCCACGCTGGACCGGTTCCGCACCACGCTGCTGATTTCCATCGCCCTGCTTTCCGTGGCGATGATGGGCATCGGCTGGATGCTGTCGCGCATGGTGGTGCGTCCGCTGCGCCACATGGACCGCTGCGTCGAGGCGGTGTCGAGCGGCCGGCTGGACCGGATCGCGGTGCTTTCGGACGACCGCGAGATCATTTCGATCACCCACGCTTTCAACCGCATGATCGGCGAGCTCGAGCTGCGCCAGAAAAGGCTGCTGCGCTCGGAAAAACTCGCGTCGCTCGGCACCATGCTGGCCGGCGTGGCGCATGAGCTCAACAA
>JAQTMN010000031.1 GCA_028714315.1 Sulfuricella sp.
CCATCTCCCGCGCCTCGGCGTCGGTTTCGTGGTCGTAGCCTTGCAGATGCAGCACGCCGTGGATCGTCAGGTGCGCGTAATGCGCCTCGGCCGGCTTGCCCTGCTCCGCCGCCTCGCGCGCGACGACCGGCGCGCACAGCGCGATATCGCCGAACAGGGGCGTCCCAGGCGGGGCGTCGTCGTAGGCGAAAGTCAGCACGTTGGTCGCGTAGTCCTTGCCGCGGTAATCGCGGTTGAGCGTGCGCCCCTCCTCCTCACCGACGATGCGCAACGCGATTTGGGCATCGCCGCGCAACGCCGCTTTCACCCAGCGGCGGAACTGGGCGCGGGTCGGAGCGGCTTCCGGCTGAACGGCGTATTGCACGGACAGACTCAAATTCGACTTCATTCAGGCCATCAATTCAAAATTAATAACTCGGGTCGAGTTTTCTCCCTTCTCCCGCGGGCGGGAGAAGGGCTGGGGATGAGGGTGTTTGCGTCAACTGCGAGCGTTGCCAAGCGCGAAGTCCCTCACCCCAACCCCTCTCCCGCCCGCGGGAGAGGGGCTTTCTCACGCCGTTCATAGGCGTTGACGATCTTCTGCACCAGCGGGTGGCGCACCACGTCTTCGGACTGGAAATAGGTGAAGGCGATGCCGCCGACCTTCTCCAGCACTTCCTGCGCGTCCACCAGACCGCTCTTCTGGCCGCGCGCCAGATCGACCTGGGTCACGTCGCCGGTGATCACGGCCTTGGAGCCGAAGCCGGTGCGGGTCAGGAACATTTTCATTTGCTCCGGCGTGGTGTTCTGCGCCTCGTCCAGGATGATGAAGGAATGGTTCAGGGTACGGCCGCGCATGTAGGCGAGTGGAGCGATTTCGATGGCGCCGCGCTCGAACATCCGCCCCACCTTGTCGAAGCCCATCAAATCGTAGAGCGCGTCGTAGAGCGGGCGCAGATAGGGATCGACCTTCTGCGCCAGGTCGCCGGGCAGGAAGCCCAGCCGCTCCCCCGCTTCCACTGCCGGGCGCACCAGCACGATGCGCTTGACCAGGTCGCGCTCCAGCGCGTCCACCGCGCAGGCCACCGCGAGATAGGTCTTGCCGGTGCCGGCCGGGCCGATGCCGAAAGTGATGTCGTGCTCCTGGATCTTGCGCAGGTATTCGTTCTGGCGCGGCGTGCGGCCGTGCAGGTCGCCCTTGCGCGTCATCAGCACCGGCATCGCGCCGCCGTCCGATACGGACGGATTGGCGTTGGCGACTTCGATCAGGCCGAGCTGGACGTCATCGACGGAAAGATGGCTGCGCGCCCGTTCGTAGAAGTTCTGCAGCGCCTGCACCGCCAGCCGTGCCGGGCGCAGCTCGCCCTGTATGGTGAAACGCTCGCCGCGGCGGGAAATGGTCACCTCCAAGGCGGTCTCGATCTGTTTCAGGTTTTCGTCGAGCGCGCCGCACAGGTTGGCGAGACGGACGTTGTCCACCGGGGAGAAGTCTATTTCCAGGGTATCGGCGTTCAAGTAAGGGCCTTATTCGAGGACGGCGATTTCGCCGCGCAGAGTATGGGTGGAGACGGCGGTGATGGTGACGTCGGCAAAATGGCCGATCAGGCGCGGATTGCCCTTGAAATTGACCACCCGGTTGTTGTCCGTGCGCCCCATCAGCTCGCCGCCGTCTTTCCTGGAAGTGCCTTCCACCAGTATATGCTGTACCGAGCCGATCATTTTTCCGCTGATCGCCTGTTCCAGCTCGTCGATTTTCTTCTGCAGGCGCCGCAGGCGCTCCTGCTTCACCGCCGGCGGCGTGTCATCGGACAGCTCCGCTGCCGGCGTGCCGGGCCGGGCACTGTAGAGAAAGCTATAGCTGGCGTCGAAACCCACTTCATCGGCCAGCTTCATGGTCGCTTCGAAATCGGCGTCGGTTTCGCCGGGAAAGCCGACGATGAAATCGGAGGCGATCGTGAGATCGGGCCGCGCCGCGCGCAGCTTGCGCACGATGGACTTGTATTCGACCACGGTATAGCCGCGCTTCATCGCCGCCAGCACGCGGTCGGAGCCGGACTGCACCGGCAAGTGCAGCGAGCCGGCGAGCTTGGAGATTTCCGCATAGGCGTCGATCAGCCGCTGGGAAAACTCCACCGGGTGCGAGGTGGTGAAGCGCAGCCGCTCGATGCCCGGGATTTCCGCGATATGGTGCAAAAGTTCGGCCAGGTCCGCGGCGCCGCCGTCGTAAGTCACTCCGCGATAGGCATTGACGTTCTGTCCGAGCAGGGTGAGTTCCCTGACGCCCTGGCCAGCCAGTTCCGCCGCCTCGGCGATGACGTCGTCGAACGGGCGCGACACCTCGGCTCCGCGCGTGTAAGGCACGATGCAATAAGTGCAAAACTTGCCGCAGCCTTCCATCACCGAAACGAAGGCGGTCGCCCCCGCGACCCGCGCCGGCGGCAAATGGTCGAATTTTTCGATCTCGGGAAAGGAAACGTCCACCTGCGGCTTGCCGCTTTGCCGCCGCGCCGCGATCAGCTGCGGCAGGCGGTGCAAGGTTTGCGGGCCGAACACCAGATCGACGTAGGGCGCGCGCTCCACGATGGCCTCGCCTTCCTGGCTCGCCACGCAGCCGCCCACGGCGATGATCAAATCGGGATTCTGCCGCTTCAGCGGCTTCCATCGGCCCAGCTGGTGGAACACCTTTTCCTGCGCTTTTTCCCGCACGGAACAGGTGTTGAGCACGATCACGTCGGCGTCTTCGGCATTCGCCGTGGACTCCATGCCGTGCGCCGCCTTGAGCACGTCCGCCATCTTGGCCGAATCGTACTCGTTCATCTGGCAGCCGAAGGTTTTGATGAAAAGCTTTTTCGCCACGCTCAAACCTAACGGCTCATCCCCGCTTCTTCCTCGGCAGTGGGCAGCCACATCTGGATCAGCATGCCGCCCGGATCGAGCTGGTAGAACACGTTGCCGCTTGACGGCAGCGAGGTGGGAATGATGATGCGGTTGAACGTATCGTAAATGCGCACTCCGGGCGCCAGCCGAAAAACCTGGCCGCCCAGGCGAACGTCCGGATAGGAAAACCCGTTGAGCCGCCCCACCTGCACGTTCTGCGGCAGCAACCGGCCGGCATGGGCAACCATCGACGACATCAGGAGAAAAACAAGAAAAAATCGCTTCAGCATGAAGGTACGATAGCACACAAGCCAACGGCCGCCAATAAAGGCAGGGGCGTAGCCGGCCCGAAAAGAAGTCGGCGCAGCAAAGGCAAAAAAGACAAAGGGCTTGCGCCGCCGCAAGCCCTTTTACGATATTTCTGGTGGTGATAGGTGGACTTGAACCACCGACCCCAGCGTTATGAGTGCTGTGCTCTAACCAACTGAGCTATATCACCAATCAATCGCCGCATAAAACGAAGGATCGAGATTCTGCCTTCTTTCCGGACGACTGTCAACATCCGCAATCCACCGGCCGACTCAAGAGGTTGTAAAAAAATCCGTCGCGAGCGCAGCCAGGTTGAGGGAGGACGGAGCACAGAACCGGAATGTATATGGAAATACATGAGGATTCCGAGCACCACCCGACCCCGATATGGCAAGCGCAGCAGGATTTTTCACAACCTCTCAGGGGGCGGGCGCCGTCGCACTAAACAGGCCGACGGCGGCGGTGAAACGTTCAGTCGCGGGCGTATAGGTCGCCACGCTGGAGATGGCACCGTTACCATTTGCACCGACGAACTGGCCGGTCATGACAACCGCAGTCGGCGTTGCCGTATAACACCCGCCCCCGCTGCAAGTGCCGGTTCCCGTGGCGCCAAACCCGCTATCGTGGATCGGCATGGAAAAGCCGGAAATGGTGTATGCGCTGCCACCGACCGAGTACGAAACGTTGGGCGTGACGGTACGGGCGGTAAAGTTGACCGCGAGGTGACCGTCCATGGGACTGCCGACATTGCCCTGGCTATCCGTGGCGCTGGGGCCACCGACAAACCAATAGTTGACGCACCCCGATCTGCCGGCGATAACGTCGCCGGTAGTGCTGGCATCGCCGAACATGTAGCTCACCGAATGCGGCGCTATGGACACGTCTAATTGTCCGTAAATTCCAACACTGTCTGTGCTGTCATAGCTGTACTCGCTGCCATATACCCAGCGGCCCCAAAAGACTTTGCTGCCATCCACGACCGCGCCACCCTTATCGGCGAAGTTGGAGCCGGCATGGCCGGTCCACTCGCCGTAACCCATGCTGTATGACAACAACGTGCCATCGGATATTTCAAAATGGTCTGGATACATGCCGTAATCGACACCGCTAAGTGCGTAAGTGCTCTCGCCGGAAGCAGCCGCCACCACCAATGCATGCTTAGTGCTCTCTTCCGGCAGCACTGCGCTTCCTCCTGACACATCCTTGTCCTCGGTCACCGCATAGGGCGCGTGGGTTTCCAGCGAGGTGAAATTGGAAGCCTCGGGAATGCGGGTGCGTCCGTCGAAGTCCAGCGATGTCTGGGCCAGGCCGGTATCTTCACGGCCTTTCCTGTCCCCGTTTCTCGCCTGCCCCTCCAGTTTGTCCGACAGGAAATCCGGCGGCGCCACCAGGCTTTCTGGGGGCGTCTGGAGAGAGGCGACGAAGAAGAATTCATCGTTGCCAAAATCCTTGTCGCCGGTCTCGTTGGCGACCGCGATTTTTCCGTCCGCCACGCCCCCATACAACCCATCCCTGGCTTCGGAACCGTCGGCGTTGGTGCAGTCTTTCCGGCACAGCACCAGCTTGTAGTTGGTGCCGCGGATGCCGATGGTCGCGGCGGATGCCGTCACCCGGTAGTTGTCGCGACTGGCTTTCCCGATCAGGCCGGTCACGGTGCGGAATCCGCCTTTGAGCAGGCTGAAAAACCCTTTCTCCGAACCGTCGTTCTTGCCGGAAAAACGATATTCGTCCAGGCGGAATTCGCTCAGCGGCCGCAGGGCGATGATGCTGCCGTCGGTCAGGCGAATCTGGGCGTTGCTGGTGGCACCGGTGTGCAGCGTGTCGCCGGACTCGACCTCGGAGCCGAGTTTCAGCGCAATCGTTTTCCCAGCGCGTATCGCGGAAACGTCCCCGACCGCGACCAGCACGCGCCCGGCCGCATCCGCCCAAGCGGTACCCGCGATGGAAACCAGCCCGAGCGCCGCCAGCAATGAAGCGAAGTTTTTCGTTTTCATGGGGACCCCTTACTTGAATTCGTAGCGGACGTTGACGCCGCCGAAATTGCGGCGGTAGCTGTACAGGCTCAGGTTCGAAGCGTTGTCGCTGGCGGCGACCTCACCCCGGATGCTGATATTCTTGCTGTACAGGTAGGTGGCGGCGACATTCAGGGCCTGATAATCGTCGTCGCGCGTGGTGTTCAGGACCGTATCCGGCGCCTGATAGCGGCTTTCCTGATAGATATAGCCCGCGTTGAGGCCCCACTTTGGATGGGGCGACAGGCTCAACCCCAGGGTCAGGCCGGCGATGTCCCGCCCGAGATCGGGCCGGCCGCGCTGGTTGCGCTCCTCGCTCAGGCTCAGGCCGGCGTTGAATACGGGCTGCCAACGACCGATAAAGGCTTTGCGATATCCCACGCCCACCCCGGTCAACTCGGCGTCCCGCACCTGGTTGGTGCCGGTATAGTCCAGCGTGGCGTACTGGATGAACCCGTTGACGCCTTGCAGTTCGTCCAGCTGGTGAAACCACTCGCCGGAAATGCCGTTGACGTCGCGGTAGCGGTCGCTGCCGACGGTCAGCGAGGAAATGGAGACGGTCGCCCGGAACAAGTTCTTGTCCTTGAGCGCCGTGACGCCGCCGTAGCCGCCCAGGCTTTCCATGCTGAACGCGGTGTCGCTTTGATTATATTTGCCGTCGTAGCCCAGCCCGCCGAACACGGACACGCCCGGTGCCACCGGTTTTGCCACCTGGCCGCCGGCGGCAACGTGGACAAAACTGTCCGCGCTCCGCACGCCGTTATTGGCGACCTGGACGGAGCCCAGGACGGGCAGGTTGATGTTGGCATCCGACACGCCGCCGTTGACGTTGTCGTCGTAGCCGACGCCCGCCTCGACGTAAAACCCGGAGGTGGTGTGATAGCGGCCTTCGCGGGCGCGGATGGCGTCCACGTAGCGTTCGATGGTGGCCTGGACTTCGGGAGGCGGATTCTGTTTTTGAACGTTGGCGAATTCTTCCCTCGCCCGCATGTCCTCGCCCAGCACGAAATACCCGCGCGCGAGTTCCAGGCGGGCGCGGTCGTTGGCCGGGAAGTTGAGGAGGTAGCGCTCGAGCGCCAGGATGCCCTCGGACGCGTGGCCGGCATCGATGCAGACAATGCCGAAGTAAAAATCGAAATCGGGGTTGCCCAGCTCTTCAGGGTGCAGCCGGCCGAGCTGGCAGGCTTGCGCCGGCTGGTTCCGCTCCATCAGGCTTTTGACGTCGTCCACGGTGCCGGCGAAGCTTGGCGCGGCAACGGCGGCAAGCAGCGCTCCCAACAGCCGGCACATTGTTTTTGTTGTTTTCACGTGACCCCCGATTCGTTAATTATTCGTAATGCCGATTATCCGGGAGTCATGCCTCCCCCGCAACTGTCGGCTCGACCGGCAGGCGCACCCGAAACGTGGTGCCCTTGCCGAGTTCGCTTTCCACCTCGATCTGGCCCTTGTGCTTCTGGACGATGCCGTAGGATAGCGACAGCCCGAGGCCGGTGCCTTTGCCGACCGGCTTGGTGGTGAAGAAAGGGTCGAAAATGCGGTTGATGTTTTCCGGCGCGATACCGCTGCCGGTATCTTCCACTTCCACCCAGACCTCCTCCCCTACCCGCCTTGTACGGACGGTGATGGTGCCCTTGTCGGTGATGGCATGGGCGGCGTTGACCAGCAGGTTCATGAACACCTGGTTGAGCTGCGACGCCAGACACCGGACCGGGGGAATATTGCCGTATTCCTTGGCCACGGTGGCTTTGTACTTGATTTCGTTGTTCACCACATTGAGAGTGCTGTCGAGCCCCTTGTGCAGGTCGGCGACCAGCCATTCGCTCTCGTCGACGTGGGAGAAATCCTTGAGATCCTGCACGATCCGGCGCACCCGGCCGATGCCTTCCTGCGACTCGGCGAGCAGGGGGAGCACATCCTCCTTGAGGTAATCCAGTTCCGCCCGTTTCTTCACGGCGCGGATCCTGTCCTGTTCTTCGGGCGGGAGACTGTCGTCGATCGCCTCGTAGGCCGCCAGGACCGCAAGCAGCTGCTCGACATAGTCGCGCAAGGTGCCGAGATTGGAACTGACGTAGCCGGTCGGATTGTTGATCTCGTGCGCCACCCCCGCGGCGAGCTGGCCGATCGAGGCCATTTTCTCGGATTGCAACAGCTGGTTGTGCGCCTCTTCGAGTTTTTTAATCAGCGCGGCCTGCTCCTCTTTTTCCTTTTGCAGCGCCAGTTCGGCCAGTTTGCGCTCGGTGATGTCGTGAACCGTGCCATACATCCTGACCGGCTTGCCCGCCTCGTCCGTGGCGACGGTGCCTTGCTCGAGTACATGCCTGACGGCGCCGTTCGGCTGCACGATGCGGTGTTCGACGCGATAAGGCGCCTTTTCCTCCACGCTGGCGGTGACCGCGCAAGCCACGCGCTCGCGGTCGTCCGGATGAACCCAGCCGATGAAATCGTCGTAACTCACCAGCTCGGAAAAATTAGCGAGGCCGAAGATGCGATAGACCTCCTCGGACCAGATGATTTCATTGTCGCCGACACTCCATTCCCAGCTGCCCAGCCGCGCAATCTGCTGGGCGCGGGCCAAGCTGGCTTCGCTCTTCCTGAGGGCGCGCTCGGTCTGCTGTTTTTCGTTCAGCTCCCTGCGCAGGTTGCGGTTTATGTCGGTCAGTTCCTGCGACATCTTTTCCAGGGAATGTTCGATCATCAGGCGGTCGCTGTCGGCCTGTCTATAGGCCTCGTCCACCGCGGCGACGAAGGCCTGCCAGGACGGCGGCAGATCGCCGGCGGCGTCACCCAGGTAGCGCCTGAGCTGGCGTTGCAGCAGGCTGTGCATCAAGCGTTTCCCCTCTCCCCTAAGCCTCGGAGAACGTGGTGATGGTCATGGTCTGGTTGTGCAGTTCGCACTTCGCCGTCGCGGCGTAGGGCGAGATTTCGCCATAGGAATAAAAGCCGGCCAGCACCGTGCCGGCGCCGAGCACGTCGCGCACGCCTTCGACCTCTTCCTCCACGCGCTGTTTCAGCACCAGCTTGCGGCCGACGCAGCTGATCAGGATCGCCAGTTCCGGTTCGGCGGCGCCGAGGCTGGTGGCGCGCGCCGCGTTGGCGGCACCCTCGATCAGCCGGTCGAAATTGGCCTTCATCAGCTGGGCGTAGACCCCTTCCGGCATATCGCCGGCAAAAGTCATCGACTGGTCGGTCTCGTTCACCGCCAGGATGGTGCGCACCAGGCCTGTTTCCTGGCCCGATTCGCCGTGCAGGGCCAGCGGAAAAAGCAGGCCGGTGGAAGGCAGACCGGCGGCGTGCTCGCCCAGATAGCTTTTGTACAGTTCCAGCGCGGATTGACCATCGAGCTCGTAGAGCACGTTGCCCCTGGATTTGGTGATGAGACGGTCGGGGCCGAACGGGTCCCAGCCGCCAAGGGAACCGTAGCCGATCTTGATGCGATCGCCGTAGAAGCCCAGCGCGGCGATCTGTCCCTCGATCGCGGGTGCGTCGGCGCACACCAGGGTATGCCGGAACAGCGCGCCGTCGCCGGAAAGTCCGCCGGTAACCGCGACATGCTCCGGCAGCACCGCTTTCAGGCCATCGACCAAGTCGGTGCCATTGACTTTGAGGCCATCGGAAATGACCAGCACATGGGCAAGGCCGGCCGGGTCAAGCTGGCGGGCCAGGGCTTCGCCGGCCGCCCGGCTGGCGCCGGCCTGATCGATCGCCACGCTGGCAAGTTTGAGCTGGGTATGGTCGAAGCTGACCGCGGTGGCAACCAGCGAATCATCCAGCACTCGTGTGCCGCAAATTTCTCCGGCTGTGGAACAGCCAAGGAAAATAGCTTGGGGATAACTCGCCCGAAGTTCGTTGTAGCGATTGGCGTCGGCAAGCAGGCCCGTACTGCCGAAAATCAGGAGCAACCGGGCTGAATCCCCCAAGTTCGTCACTTCGTCCGGCTGCCAGCCATCCGACTGGGTCCACAGCCTCTGTTCGACCTTCATCGTCCCGCTCCTCCCGTGGCTTTATCCTGGAAACGGCGGCTGGTGTGGGCGCGAACAAATTCGCACCTGCAAACCGTGCTTTTCTGGTTTATCGTGCCCCCTGTCGCCGGAGGCCAAATCTAACCTAGAACAGCGTGAATATCAATCCGTCTGCCTCCAGAAGAATTTCCATCAGGATGAACTCTTGCTTCTTCTTGCCGGACTCCTGGTCACCCTCAAGGTGACGCCCAAACTCAGACGTTGAACAGGAAATTCAGCACATCTCCATCCCGCACCACGTATTCCTTGCCTTCCGAGCGCATTTTGCCGGCTTCCTTGGCGCCTTGTTCGCCCTTGCCGGCGACGAAATCCTCGAAGGCGATGGTCTGGGCCCGGATGAAGCCGCGCTCGAAGTCGGTGTGGATCACGCCCGCGGCTTGCGGGGCGGTGTCGCCGATATGGATGGTCCAGGCGCGGACTTCCTTTACCCCGGCGGTGAAGTAGGTCTGCAAGCCGAGCAGTTTGTAGGCGGCGCGGATGACGCGGTTCAGGCCCGGCTCTTCCAGGCCCATGTCGGCGAGGAATTCCTTCTTGTCGGCCTCGTCGAGGTCGGCGATCTCGCCTTCGATGGCGGCGCAGATCGCCACCACCGGCGCGCCTTCACGGGCCGCCAGCTGTTCCACCTGCGCGAGGAAGGGGTTGCCGGTGAAGCCGCCCTCGTCCACGTTGGCGATGTACATGGTGGGTTTCATGGTCATCAGGCACAGGGGCTTGAGCAGGGCGGCGTCTTCCTTGTCCGGGTTCAGGCTGCGGGCGGGCTGGCCCTGGTCCAGGGTGGCACGTACCTTTTCCAGCAGCGCCATCGTGCGCACCGCTTCCTTGTCGCCGGACTTGGCCAGCTTGTTGGCGCGCAGTATCGCCTTCTCCACCGTTTCCAGGTCGGCCAGGGCGAGTTCGGTGTTGATCACCTCGATATCGGAAACCGGATCGACCTTGCCCGCCACGTGGATCACGTCGACGTTCTCGAAACAGCGCACCACATGAGCGATGGCGTCGGTTTCGCGGATATTGGCCAGGAACTTGTTGCCCAAGCCTTCGCCCTTGCTCGCCCCGGCCACCAATCCGGCAATATCGACGAATTCCATGATCGCGTGCTGCACCCGCTGCGGCTTGACGATTTCCACCAGGCTCTCCATGCGCGGATCGGGAATCTCGACGATGCCGACGTTGGGCTCGATAGTGCAGAAAGGATAATTTTCCGCCGCGATGCCGGCGCTGGTGATGGCGTTGAACAGGGTGGACTTGCCGACATTGGGCAGGCCGACGATACCGCATTTGAGGCTCATGCATTATTCCTTAATGGTCAGGGCGCCATCGCCAAACACGATCGCGGAAGCGCCCGATTCTCGCCGGCGACACAGCCGGCAAAATCGGGGGGCGCACTCGATTGGCTTCGCGTCGGCCGCCCCCGGAAAAAGCGGTCATTATAACCCTGCCGAGCGCCTCGCTCCAAAGACCGGGGGTAAAGGATGAGTAAAAAGGGCGACGACCCGACAGCCTATTTCAGGCCGCTCAGCCATTCCTCGATTTCCTTCGCCGGCAAGGGCCGCGAGAACAGGAAGCCCTGCGCGACATCGCAACCGAGAGCGGTCAGCAGTTCCGCCTGGCGCGGGGTTTCTATGCCTTCCGCCACGACCGTCAAATGGAGCGTCTGGCCCAGGGCGATGATGGTCTTCACGATTTGCGCGTCTTCCTCGTTGCGATCCGCATCCATGACGAAGGCGCGGTCGATCTTGAGGACGTCGATCGGCAGGCATCGCAGGTAGGCAAGGCTGGAATAGCCGGTGCCGAAATCGTCCACCGCCACGGTGACGCCCATTTCCCGCAAGCGGGTCAGCAAGCGGGCGACCGTTTCCCGGTTCGCCATGACGGCGCTCTCGGTAAGCTCGATTTCCAGCACGGCCGGGGCGATTCCGTGGTTGGCCGTCAACGCGGCGATGTGCCCGGCCAAGTCACCGTCGGCCAGCTGCCGGGCCGACACATTGACCGCGATCCGGGTTTCCAGCCCGCGCGACTGCCATTCCGCAGCTTGGCGACAAGCCTCGTTGAGCACCCAGGCACCCAATTCGACGATGAGGCCACACTCCTCCGCCAAGGGGATGAAGTCGCCCGGCGGCAGCATGCCGCGCATCGGGTGGCGCCAGCGCACCAGCGCCTCGACACCCGGCGGCGCGCCCAAGGACACGAGCGCCACCTTGGGCTGGTAGTGCAGTTCCAGCTCGTGGAGGGCGATGGCGCGGCGCAGATCCATCTCCAGCTCCAAGCGCTGGCTGGTTCGGTCCAGCATCTCCTGCCGGAAAAAGCGGTAGGTGTTGCGCCCGGCCGCCTTGGCGGCGTACATGGCCATGTCGGCGCACTTCATCAGCTCCAGCGAATCGGCCCCGTCCTCGGGATAAAAAGCCATGCCCATCGTCGCGCCGACCTGGACCGTGTGTCCGCGCAATTCCAGCGGCCGCGAGATCTCGGCAATGAGTTCCTGCGCCAGGCAGGCGCAATCCCCGGCTTTGTCCAGCTCCTCCATCAGCACGACGAACTCGTCGCCGCCGATGCGCGCCACGGTGTCCATCACGCGCACCCGTTTCCTGATCCGCTGCGCCACCTCCTGCAGCAGCATATCGCCCACGTCATGCCCCAGTCCGTCGTTGATGGCCTTGAAGCGATCCAGGTCGATGAACGTCACCGACAACCGGCTACCTTCGCGTTTGGCCCGTTCGAGGGCATGCTGCAGACGATCCTGCATAAGGGCGCGGTTGGGCAGGCCGGTGAGCGCGTCGTGGAAAGCGAGATGGCGGATGCGCTCATCCTTGCGCTGCGTCTCCGTGATGTCGTGGAACACCGAGACATAGCGCACCGGGTTGCCGGCATGGTCCTCGATGCGGTTGATGGTCAGCCATTCGAGATAGGCTTCCCCGCCCTTGCGCCGGTTCCATATCTCGCCCTGCCAGCGCCCCTCCGCGGCGAGGGCTTCCCACATCGCGCGGTAGAACTCCGGGCCATGGCGGTCGGAGCGCAGCAGGCTGGGCTTGCGCCCCAGCGCCTCGGCCTCGCTGTAGCCGGTGGTCTCGGTGAAGGCGGGGTTGACCGATACGATGACGCCGCCGGCATCGGCGACCAGCACGCCTTCCGACGAGTTGTGGAACACGCTGGCGGCGAGGCGCAATGCTTCCTCGGTCTGTCTCTGCTGGGTCACGTCGCGCCCCACCGCCAACGCGCCGACCGGCATCCGTCCGGACCGCGCTCGGCGACGATGCGGATCGCGTGGTAATGAGGCTCGCCGTCCGCGCCGTGCACGACCTGTTCGAAATCGATGGATTCCCCGGTGCCGGCGACCTGCCGCATCGCCTGGCTCAAGGCGAAAAACGGCCCATCGGGGGCGGCGGCCGTACCGACCAATTCGCCCGCGGCGCGGCCCAGCGTGCGCTCCAGCGCCGGATTGAGGTAGACCACGCGACCCTCCCGGTCGCAGCGGACGATGTTGTCCGGCACGTTTTCCGCCAGCGTGCGGAATTCGCGTTCGCGTTCCAGCAGCGCTTGCTTGACCCGTTTCTCCGCCGTGATGTCGTGAATCATCAGCAGCAGATGCGGCTCGCCCTGGCTGACAAAACGCGACAACTGGCAATGCAGCCCGAGATGGCGGCCGAAGGTGGTAGTCAGTTCGACCTCGCAATCCACCTTCGCACCGCCGGCCAGCACGCCCTGTGCCGACGCCAGCAGGCCCGATTCCTGCCAGGACGATATCCGGCGGAAGTTCTGGTCCAGCATCTGTTCCTCCGTGCCGCCCACCATTTCGCCGAATGCGGGATTGACCGCCACGCACTGGCCATCCTGCCGATAGGCAGCGATGCCCACGGCCGACGTCATGAGGATGCTCCGATTCAGGGACAGCGCTTCCCGCAACTGCGCGTCCTTGGCTTGCAGCTCTTCGGTCCGCGCGCCGACCCGCCGCTCCAGTTCGGCATGGATCGATTCCAGCTGGTCGGTCATGGCATTGAACGAAGCCGCCAGCCGCGCGATCTCGTCGCGCCCCTCCGGCACCGCGCGCGCGGCGAGGTTTCCTGCGGCGATGTCGCGGGCGGCATCGGTCAAACGGGTAATTGGCCGAACCATCCGCCTGGCGAAGAACATGGCGGCGACGAAGGCCAGCGCACCGAAGGCCAGCATCGCTGCGATGCTGTCGAACGCGTAGCCGTAGCCGAGCCACACCACCATCAGTGTCGGCACCAGCAGGAACGATAAAAGGATCAGCGTGAGGCGAGCCTCAAGCGTATGCACCCAACCTGTTTTTAACGGCATATTGTGTGGTTGCTGCCCGGAAATTCATATCCGCCATGATGGCTTGAAGCCGGAACGGCGACAAGCAAAATTGCGGCCCGGATGCCCCCTCAAGGCGCATCGCGGGCGGCGCCCCGCTTATTCCGCCCGCCGCTGGCGAACCACGTCGTCATAGATATCGCCAACCTCCTCCTCGGACAGACCCAGATGCTCCATCGCCAGGTGGCCGGTGCGCCCCCAGGAGGGGTCGTCGCGCATCCGGTCGGCATCGGCGATGTGCTCCGCGACCCGGACCACGGCGATCAGGCCGCGCGTGGCCCCGGGCAGGGCGTCGGGCGACGTCAGGACGGACAAGTCGTGATGGCTGAGAATCGCCTCGCAGATGTCGTCCGCCAAGGCCCAGCTCCGCGCCAGCAAATAACCCAGCGTGGCGTGATTGGTAGCGTAGCGTTCGTCTTCGATGTCGGTGAAAGACCGGACGGACTCCGCGTTGGCCAGCTTCAGGGCATCCAGATAGTCCGGAAATTTCTGCATCAGCAGCGGAATTCCGCAATCGTGAAACAAGCCGAACATGTAGGCCATGTCGCGGGAAATGTCGGGCATCCGGCCGGCAATGAAGGCGCAGATCTCGGCAACCCGCTCGGCGCTGTCCCAGAAGCGCTCCAGGCGGACCTGCTTGCCGATGGCGCTTTTGAGCGACAAGGCGGTGATAACGTTGGCGACGTTGCCCAAGCCGAGCACCATCACCGCCTGCTGGGGCGAATCGATCTTGCTGCGCAGCCCGAAATAGGGGGAATTCACCGTTTTCAGCATCGCCGCTGACAGGGCGATGTCCTTGGCGATCAGCTGGGCGATTTTGCGCATGTCCGGGTTTGGGCGGCTACGCTCCCGCAACAGTTCGCCGATCACGGTCGGACGCGGCGGAATCTTGATGCTGTTGATGACCTTTTCGGCGGCCTCGGCGGGAATCAATGCGGTCATGTCTGTCTATCTCCTTGTGGCGCAAACTTCGTTTACGGAATCATACCGGAACACGAAGGCGGGCCCAAAACCTTCGCCGCTCCGCGCGACGAGGACAGCAGGCCGCCGCCGCCAACTCCGAAGCGGCCCGGCAACTCCCTGCTATTTAACGAAACTCATCCGTTTTGTTGATCTACATCAAACTATTCTAGGGAGCGACAAGTAAGAATTGCAGTTGTTAAGGGAGCGTCGAAAACGAAAAACAAGTGCGTCAGCGTTCAGGCGTCCAGTAATGTCTCTTAAAAATCGACTTTAAAAACAACGTTAAGGAGTTTACGATCATGAAACATACTGCACTCCGCACCACCCTGTTCGGCGTCGCCGCCGCCCTTGCCTCCACCTGTGCCGTTGCCGACGACACATTCGATTTCGGCAAACGCACCTACGACTCCAACTGCGCCACCTGCCATGGCCTTACCGGCAAGGGAGACGGCCCCTTCAAGGCCAACCTCACGGTGCAGCCGGCGGACCTCACGACGATCGCCAGGAAAAACAACGGCGTAGTGCCCGTGTCGAGGCTTTATGCGGTGATCGACGGCAGAATGGCGATCAACTCCCACGGCCCGCGCGACATGCCGGTCTGGGGCAGCGAATTTTCGGCGCAAGCAGGCACGGATTGGCAGAAGCCGATGGATGTCGCATTCAATCCGGAGGTTTTTGTCCGCAGCCGCATCATGGCGCTGGTCGACTACATTGCCCGCCTGCAGGAAAAATAGTCCCGCAGAAGCGCTAACTACCCTCCCGGTGCAGGACAACCGCCGTACATGTCAGGCTAACGGTCATGGCGCGTCAAGTTGGCTAAGTGCTGGCAGCCGATACCGGGAGGGGCGCATGCACCGTCAGGATTTCGGTTTTTCCCTGGTATGCAATTTGATCATCGCCGCGGGAAAATCCCCGGACAACAGTTGCGGCAGCGCGGCGAGGCTGCCGCGGATGGCTTCTTCGATCAATTCCCGTTCCGCGCGCTGCGGCGCGTTGAGCACGAAATTCACCACGGCGTCGCGGTGGCCAGGGTGGCCGATGCCCAGCCGCAGGCGCCAGAATTCCGGCGTGCCGAGATGGGCGACGATGTCCTTCAGGCCGTTGTGCCCGCCGTGGCCGCCGCCTTTTTTCAGCCTCACCGTGCCCGGCGGCAGGTCGAGCTCGTCATGCACCACCAGGATTTCCTCGGGCATGATCTTGTAGAATCCGGCCAGCGCGCCGACCGCCCGGCCGCTCGCGTTCATGAAGGTGTCCGGTTCCAGCAGCCAGACTTCGCGCGCATTCGAGACCAGGCGCGCCGCCAGGCCATGGAATTTTTTTTCAGGCTTGAGGCTCGCGGATTTCTCCGCGGCCACGGCGTCCACCCACCAGAAGCCGGCATTGTGCCGGGTATCGGCGTATTCCCGCCCCGGATTGCCCAAGCCCACGATCAGCCGGATTCCTGTCGTCATTTCTCCTCCACCAATGAAAAAGCCCGTCGAGCGTGCTCGACGGGCTTGCAGCTGTCAGTCGTAAAAGGCCGTTATGCCTTGGCCTCGGCCGCCGCCGCTTCGATGGCGCCGCGCGGGATGGTGATGGTCGCCACGCCCTGATCTTCGCCCTTGGTCAGCGCGATCAGCTCGACGCCCTTGGACAGCTTGAGCTCGGACAGGTGGACCGAGTGGCCGGCAGCCAAGTTGGCCAGATCCACCTCGATGAATTCGGGCAGGTCGGCCGGCAGGCAGGCCACATCCACTTCCGTGACGATATGGCTGACGATGCCGTGGGAGAGCTTCACGCCCGGCGCGACATCGGCGTTGACGAAGTGCAGCGGCACCTTCATGTGAACCTTCGCGTTCGGATCGACGCGCTGGAAATCGACGTGCATCACCAGCGGCTTGAACGGGTGCATCTGGTAATCGCGCAACAGCACCGTTTCCTTGGCGCCGTCCAGTTCGAGCGTCAGGATCGAAGCATGGAAAGCCTCGCTCTTCAGCTGATAGAACATGGTCTTGTGATCCAGCTCGATCGCCGCGGCATCCTTGCCGCCGCCATAGATCACACCAGGAATGCGGCCCGCGCGACGCAGGCGGCGGCTCGCACCCGTTCCCTGGATCGTGCGCGGGGTTGCGCTGATTTCGATTTTCATAGTGAAGCTCCTAAAGTTAAAATGCCGCCCGCGACCAGGCGGCATTCGGTTATAGTTGTCAGTAGTCAGTTTTCAGTCATCAGTTTTCAAAACTGACCACCGACAACTGAAAACTGAAAACTGAAAACTGATCACTCCATGAACAGCGAACTGACCGAGTCCTCGTCGCTGATCCGGCGCATGGTCTCTGCCAGCAGCTCCGCCACGGAAAGCTGGCGGATGCGGCCGCAGTTCTTCGCCTCGTCGCGCAGCGGGATGGTATCGGTCACCACCAGTTCGTCCAGATGGGACTTCTCGATACGCTCCACCGCCGGGCCGGACAGCACCGGATGGGTACAGTACGCCACCACCTTCTCGGCGCCGTGCGCCTTCAATGCGGCAGCCGCCTCGCACAGCGTGTTGGCGGTATCGACCAGGTCGTCCATCAGCACGCAGGTGCGGCCGCGGACATCGCCGATGATGTGCATCACCTTGGCCACATTGGGCTTGGGACGGCGCTTGTCGATGATCGCCAGATCGACGTCGAGGCGCTTGGCCAGCGCGCGGGCGCGCACCACGCCGCCGACGTCCGGCGACACCACGATCAGGTTTTCGTAGTGCTGCTTCCACACGTCGCCCAGCAGAATCGGCGCGGCGTAGACGTTGTCCACCGGGATGTCGAAAAAGCCCTGGATCTGGTCGGCATGCAAATCCATCGTCAGCAGGCGGTCCACTCCGGCGCTGGTGAGCATGTTGGCCACCACCTTGGCGGTAATGGCGACGCGCGCCGAACGCGGCCGTCGATCCTGGCGCGCGTAGCCCAGGTAGGGAATGGCGGCGGTGATGCGCCCGGCGGAGGAGCGCTTGAGCGCATCCACCATCACCAGGACTTCCATCAGCGTGTCGTTGGTCGGGGTGCAGGTGGATTGCAGCACGAAGACGTCCTTGCCGCGCACGTTCTCGAGGATCTCGACCATCACCTCGCCGTCGCTGAAACGCCCTACCACCGCGCGTCCGAGGCGCAAATTGAGATGTTTCACCACGTCCTCGGCAAGCCGCGGATTGGCGTTGCCGGTGAAAACCATCATGCTGCCGTATGCCATGATGCGCCCCTAAAAACAAAGATAGGGACGGCGCGCGCCGTCCCTACCGGTTCTGATACAACTGGCTGGGGAGGTAGGGATCGAACCTACGAATGCCGGAATCAAAATCCGGTGCCTTACCACTTGGCGACTCCCCAATGATTAACTTGCAAAATCGTGCAACGGATGCCGGTGCAGCCCTTTCGCCACAAACCCCGCCAATTCCGCCGGCCTGCGGGAGAAAACCCCGCGCGCCTCTTCCTCGCTGGCGAACCCGGCAAAAACACAGGCGCCGGAACCGCTCATCCTGGCATCGCCGAACTGCTTCAGCCAAGCCAGGCATTCGGCCACTTGCGGGTACTTCCGACACACCACGGGCTCCAGGTCGTTGCGCCCGCAGCCCGTTGAAAAGTGCAGCATTTTGATGGGTTTCGTATCCCTTGTCAATTCCCCGGCTGCAAAAATCTCCGCCGTCGGCACCGCCACCGGCGGCACCAATACCACGTACCAGGCTTCAGGCAGCGCCACCGGCCGGAGTTTTTCCCCCACTCCCTCGGCGAAAGCGCTCTCGCCGAACACGAACACCGGCACGTCCGCGCCCAGGCGCAACCCCATTTCCTGCAAGGCGGACCGGCTCAGATCGAGATTCCACAAGCGGTTCAGCGCGAGCAGCGTGGTCGCCGCGTCGGAACTGCCACCGCCCAGGCCGCCGCCCATCGGCAATCGCTTTTCCAGCGTGATGTCCACGCCCTTGCCGCAGCCGGTCTCTTGCTGCAACAGGCGCGCGGCCCGAACGCATAGGTCCTGTTCCGGATCCAGCCCGGCGAGCGGATTCACCCGCCGGATCGCCCCGTCGCCGCGGACGGCGAAGGTGAGGCTGTCACCGTAATCCACGAAGCGGAACACGGTTTGCAGCAAATGGTAGCCGTCCGGCCGCCGCCCCACCACGTGGAGGAACAGATTCAGCTTGGCGGGGGCGGGGAAAGCGGCCGGAATCACGGCAGCACCCAGCTATCGATCACCAAGCGGACTTCCAGCCGGCGATCCTCCGCCAGCATTTCCAGTTTCGCCGGCAGGACGACGCCCTGCACGGTGCGGTAGCCCTGATATTCGATGCGCCAGCCGCCCTGGTTCAGGTGCAGGAGCCGTTGGTCGCTCCCGGTCGCGCCCTCGGCCGGGGTGTCCGGCGCGGCACGCCCGGCCACCCAATATTGCAGGCCGCGCGCCGGCAGGCGCCAGCCGAGCACTTCCTCGGTCAGGGTTTCCACATCTTCGGCATGGTAGGTGCGCCCTTCGGCGGTTTCCAGCGCCACCCCGCCGGCATTGCGCACGATGCGGGCGATGCCCTGGCCGAGCGGCGACAGGATGAAAATCTCGTCGTCTTCGGCATTGTGGCGCCAGCGCAGCGAGCCGGAAAAACTCTCGCCGTCGTGCTTGACGCCGATCCGCCCGGCCAGGCGGAACGCTCCGCCGGCCTCGGCAGCCGGCGGAGCGGAAGGCGCCTCGCGCTCCTCCGGCGGCACCGGCAATTCGGCGCAGCCCCACAGCAGCAGCGGGACCAGGAAAACAGCGAAGCGGCGGGCCAAGCTATTTCGCGAACTTGTTGATGACATTCAACAGCGTTTCGTGCCCAGGATTTTCCTTCAGGGAGGACTGCCAGATTTTTTCCGCCTCTTCGCGCTTTCCTTCCGCCCACAGCACCTCGCCGAGATGCGCGGCGATTTCCGCGTCGCGCTGGCCGGCGTAGGCGTTCTTGAGCACGGCTTCGGCCTTGCCGAGCTGGCCCATGCGGTAAAACACCCAGCCCAGGCTGTCCATGATGAAATAATCGTCGGGCGCCAGCTTGATCGCTTTTTCGACCAGTTGCAGCGCCTCGTCCAGCCGCTCCGAGCGGTCCGCCAGGGTGTAGCCCAGCGCGTTGTAGGCGTGGGCATAGTCCGGCTTGAGCTGGATCAGTTTGCGCAGGTCTAGTTCCAGCACGTCGATTTTTCCCAGCTTTTCCGCCGCCATGGCGTGGTCATACAGCAAGTCGGGATAATTCGGCAGCTTCTCCAACGCCTTGCCGAGCAGGTCAAAGGCTTCGGCGTAGGCCTTGGCGTCCCGCAGCATCTGCGCCTCCGCCACGATCAACTGGGCTCGCTGCTGGTTGTTCTGCGCGGCGACCTGCTTGAGATGCGACAGCGCTTCGGGCAGCTTGTCCTGCTTGGCCAGCATCGCGGCATAGCGGATCTGCGCGGCGAGGTATTGCTCGCCAGGGCCGACCGACGCGTACCAGCTCGCCGCCTCGGCGTAGCGGCCGCGCTCCTCGGCCAGCTGGCCGAGATGCGCGCGCACCGTCGCTTCGTCGCGATAGCGGCCGGCCAGCGCCTGCTTCAGGTGCAGCTCCGCCGCGTCGTAATCCTTGAGCTGCACCGCCAGCAGGCCAACCGCCAGGCTCACGTCGGGATTGCCGGGCATCTCGCCCAGCACTTTTTCGAACTGGGCGCGCGCCTCGGCGTACTGACGCCCGCTCACCAGCAGCCGCGCATAGGCTAGGCGCACATCCTTCAATTCGGGCTGCCGCGCGAGCAGGTCGCGATAGAACGCCAGCGCCTCGGCGGCGGAGTGGCGCTGCAGCAGCTGCCCCTGGAACAGGGCCGCCGCTTCCCAGTCGGGGCGCAGCTTTTCCGCGGCACGCACTTCGCGCAGGGCCTGCTCGTCCTTGCCCGCGCTCCACGCCGCGAAGGCGATGGCGAAATGGGCTTCGGGGCGGTTCAGATAGGGCTGGGTCAGATTCTCTACCAGAGCCAGCACCGCCGCCTTGTCCTGCTGGCGCGCCAGCAGCTGGTTGAGGTGCAGCAGCGCCCGGCCGACGTCTTCGCCCTCTTCCGCCAGCAGTTTTTGCAGCAGGGGCCTGGCTTCGTCCAGCCGGCCGCCGTTGACCAGCAGCGCCGCCATGGCCTGCTGCGCCGTCGCCTCGTCCGGATCGAGCTTGAGCCATAGCGAGCCGGCCTCCAACGCCTGGGGCTCGCGCCGCGACTGCAGCGCCATCTCGGTGGCGCGTTTCGCCAGGCGCGGGTCGCGCGTCGTCTTCGCCAGATCCAGCATACCTTCCGCGGCCAGGTCGGATTCGCCGCGCTGGCCGGCGAGTTCCGACACCAGGAACTGGAACAGGATTCCCTTGCTCAACTCGACGTCGGGCAGCGCCACGGTTCGCGCCGCGGGAACCGGCTGGGCGGCGGGGCGGCTTGCCTGTAGCGCCGGTATCTGGGCGCAGCCGGCGAGTGCCGCGGGGGCCAACAATAAGGCCTGTTTTAGATAATTAAAATTCATCGCGGGATATAATTGAAGCGGTTGGCAATAAAACGTTTAGAAAACGGGGGGCTTTACGCGTTCCCCATATTAGGACATATTCGCTCATTTTCAAAGCAGGCCCCGCTTTCCCGGCCTTTCCCGACGATGCCAGAGATTACCCTTAACGCCCGCGCACTTTCCCGAAACTTCGGCTTGCGCACCGCCGTGCGCGATGTCAGCCTCGAACTGCGCCAGGGCGAAGTGCTGGGCCTGCTGGGGCCGAACGGCGCCGGCAAGACCACCACGCTGCAAATGCTGGCGGGCTGCCTGGCGCCCACCGCCGGCGCCATCGAAATCTGCGGCATCGACCTGCTGGAACAGCCGCGGCAGGCCAAGGCGCTGCTCGGCTACCTGCCGGAGACGCCGCCGCTTTACCGCGAACTGACGGTGGACGAATATCTTGGCCTGGCTGCCCGTCTGCGCCGCGTCGCCAAGCCGTTTGTCGCCGAAGCGGTCGAAAGCGCCAAACGGCGCTGCGGCCTGACCGAAGTCGGCAAGCGCCTGATCGGCAACCTGTCCAAGGGCTTCCAGCAGCGCGTCGGCATCGCCCAGGCGATCGTGCATAACCCGCGCGTGGTGATCCTGGACGAGCCGACCGTCGGCCTCGACCCGATCCAGATCCGCGAGATTCGCAGTCTGGTGCGCGAATTGGGCCGCGAGCACAGCGTGATCCTGTCCACCCACATCCTGCCGGAAGTGGAAAGCGTGTGCGACCGGATCCAGATCATGCACCAGGGCCAGCTGGTGTTCAGCGGCAACTGGGAAGCGCTGAAAGCGCAGCACCCGGCGCAATCCAGCCTGGAAGACGCATTCATCCGGCTCACCCAGCAGCAGGAGGAAAGCGCATGATTTTCACCATCGCCGCCAAGGAGCTGAAAACCCTGTTCAGCTCGCCGCTGGCCTGGATCATTCTGGCCGTGCTGGAGTTCATCCTGGCCTATTTCTTTCTGGGCCAGGTCGATGCCTTCCTCGCCGTGCAGTCGCAACTCGCCGCCTTCGCCAATCCGCCCGGCCTCACCGAACTCGTCGTCGCCCCCCTGTTCGGCAATGCCGCCATGGTCCTGCTGATGGCGGTGCCGCTCCTGTCCATGCGCCTGATCGCCGAAGAGCGGCGCAACCAGACCCTGACCCTGTTCCTGAGCGCGCCGATCGCCATCACCGAAATCGTGCTCGGCAAGTTCCTCGGCCTGATGGCCTTTCTCGGGCTGATCGTCGGCCTGCTCGTGGCGATGTCGCTCTCGCTCTATGCCGGCGCCGCCATCGATCTCGGCCTGCTCGCCGGCAACGTGCTCGGTCTGATCCTGCTCGCCGCCAGCTTCACGGCGCTCGGCCTGTTCATTTCCAGCCTCACCGCGCACCCGATCGCCGCCGCCATCGGCAGCCTGGGCGCTTTCCTCGGCCTGTGGATCGTCAACCTGTCGGCGCGCGATCCCGCCAGCTGGCTGCACACCCTGTCGCTCTTGAAGCATTTCGAGTCGTTCAACCGCGGCACGATCAATACCTTCGATGCCGCTTATTTCGTACTGTTCACCGTGCTGTTCCTGGTGCTCGCGGTACGCCGGCTCGACAACCAACGGCTGCGGGGATAAGCGTGAGAATGAACGATAAATACCGATTCCGGCTGCGCCTCCACAGCGCCCTCTTCCTCGCCCTGTTCCTCGTCGCCGTCGGCCTGCTCGTCTACCTCGCGCGCGACCACCAGGCGCAGTGGGACATCACCCGCAACGCCCGCAACTCGCTCAGCCAGGCCAGCCTCGACACCTTGAAGCGCCTGCCCGGCCCGGTCAACATCACCGCCTACGCCACCCAGCAGGACCCGCGCCTGGGCGACATCCGCAAGATCATCGGCGAATTCGTCGGCCTCTACACCCGCGCCAAGCCCGACCTCACGCTCAAGTTCGTCGATCCCGCCGAGCAGCCCCAGCAAACCCGCGCCGCCGGCATCCAGGCCAACGGCGAAATGGTGGTTGAATACCAGGGCCGCAGCGAGCATCTTTCCACCCTCAACGAGCCGGCGCTGACCTCGCTGCTGACCCGGCTGGCGCGCGCCGGCAAACGCCAGGTGTTCTACCTGGACGGCCACGGCGAACGCAAGCTCGACGGCATCGCCAACCACGACCTCGGCGACTTCGGCCGCAAGCTGGAAAGCAAGGGCTTCAAGAGCGCGCCCCTCAACCTCGCGCTGGCCCAGGACGTCCCCGCCAACGCCAGCCTGCTGGTGATCGCCAGCCCGCAGGTGGACCTGATGCCGGGCGAGGTGGAAAAGCTGAAAAAATACCTGAACGACGGCGGCAACCTGCTGTGGCTGATCGACCCCGAACCGCTGCACGGCTTGCAGCCCATCGCCGAAATGCTGGGTCTGGTGCTGACCCCCGGCGTCGTGGTGGACCCGGCCGCGCAGCAGCTCAACGCCAGCCCGACCATCGCCCTCGGCGCGATCTACGGCCGCCATCCGGCGACGGACGGCTTCAACCTCGTCACTGCCTTCCCCTTCGCGCGCCAGATCGGCGTCAACGACAGCAAGGACTGGCGGGTTACCCCGCTGATCGACGTGGCGCCGCAGGGCTGGGTAAAAACCGGCAAGCTCGACGCGCCTCTGGTTTACGACAAGAAGCGCGACATTCCCGGCCCGGTCACCATCGCCGTCGCGCTCGAACGCAACGTGGAAAGCCCCGAGCGCAGCGCGGAAAACAATAAGGACCAGCGCATCGTCGTGATCGGCAACGGCGAATTCCTCTCCAACACCTATCTGGGCAACGGCGGCAATCTCGACCTCGGCCTTAACCTGTTCAACTGGCTCGCCCGCGACGACAACCTCATCACCATCCCGACCAAGGCGACCCCGGACACCAGCCTGACCCTGAGCAAGACCGCCGCCGCGGCGATCGCGCTGGGCTTCCTGCTCGTCCTGCCGCTGGCGTTCGTGGCCATCGGCGTCGGCACCTGGTGGCGGCGGCGCAAGGCGTGAAGCGCCGGATCCTGCTCAACCTGGCGCTGGCTGCGCTGGTGGCCGCCCTCGCCCTGTTCGTCTGGCTCAAGCCGAAACCCGCCGGACCGGCCGAATATCGGCTGTCCACGCTTTCCGCCGCCGATATCGGCCGCATCGCAGTCGAAAAACCCGGCCAGGCCCCCATCGTGCTGGAAAAGCATCCGTCGGGATGGCGCCTGGCGCAGCCTTTCCCGGCGCGCGCCGACGGCGAAGCGGTCGCACGCGTGCTCGAAACGCTCGCCGCCACCAGCGCGCAGCGCTTCCCCGCCGCCGATCTTGGCCGCTTCCAACTCGACCGGCCGCTGCTGCGCCTCAGCCTCGGCGGGCAGCAGTTCAGCTTCGGCACGCAGAATCCGCTCACCGGCGGCGTGTACGTCGCCACCGGCGGCAACGTGTTCCTGATCGCGCCGCGCCACCTCGCCGGCGCACTGAGGCTGCCCGCCGATTTCGCCTCCCACGCCTTCCTCGCCGAAGACGAACGGCTGGCCGGCTTCGAATCGGACAACCTGACGCTCAGCCAGGCGCAGGACGGCAAATGGTCGTCCTCGCCGGCGCACCCGGAATGGAGCCAGGACGACCTGAACCGCTGGGCGGACGAATGGCGCCACGCGTCGAGCCTGATCACCCAGCCCTACGACGGCACGCCGCCGGTGGCGGCATTCACCCTGCACCTGCGCGGCGGCAAGACCTTGTCCGGCAAAATCCTGCGGCGCGAGCCGGAACTGGTGCTGCTGCGCGAAGACGAAAACCTGCAATACCATTTTCCGGCCGAGGTCGGGAGGCGGCTGCTGCTGCCGGGGATTTACAATCAGGCACCAGGAAAAAGCGACCCATAACGGCTGCAACAACAAAAACTTCGCCAACCCATCGAACACCGCCATGACGCTCACCGCCGCTCACGCCGACTTGCCCTGCCCGCTGTCGGAACCCGCCCTCCAGGTCTCGCTCGCCATGGCGCTGTTGTGGACATACCGCCCGCGCTCGGCCGCCTACGGCCTCCTGCCGTTGCTGGGGCTGAAACGGCCGGACGGGAAGAATTTCACGCAGGAAGATATCAAAACCGCCCAGCGGGAACTGCGCGACCACGGCATGCTGAACGACCAGCCGGGGCGTGATGGTTATTACCGCCTGCGCGACGAGCTGCGCATTCCGCTGTATCGCCGCCTGCTGGATGAAATTCCCGCGCCGACGCTGCTTGCCGCCCTGCAGCGGCTCGACGCCTTCCGGCCCGATCAGGCGCGCTACCGCTGGCCTTTGTACGACCGCGCGGCAACGGTTTCCCTGCTGCGCCTGATGGTGTTCACCGGTACGCCGATCGCGGAGTTTTCCCGCCTGGCCGGGTTGATCGAGCAAAACTTGATGGACTGGGAAACCATTCTCGATACCGCCATCTTCGAGGGCTTCGACGGCCCGACTTTCGAGCGAATAGGTCCCGAACTTCAGGCGCAGCTGCTCTACAATGCCGCCGTTCATCTGAACCAGTTCTGGAAACCCGATCTGTTGCCGGCATGCGAATGGGCGCTCGGCAAGCTGGATCGCCAACCGGATGCCCTACCGCCGCATTTGCGCCTGGGATTGGCCGACCTGCTGCTGCAGCGCGGCGATGCCGCGCGCGTCAACCGGGCGCTGGACGGACTCGACGGCGGCGCCGTCGATGCGATGCGCGCCTGCCTGCTGGTCCAGCAAGGGCGTTTCGCCGAAGCGCAGGCCGACTTCGAAGCCGCCGTCAAGCGCCGGCAAACCGAAGTGAGCGCACGCAAGCGCGTCTTTCCCGCCAGCATGACCTGGTACTATCCGCTCGCGCTGATCGCCCAGCAAACCCCGAAACACCTGGAGCTCGCCCGCAAATTCTGCATCGGCGAAGCCGGCAAGCGCGAACCCCATCCCTACGACCCGTGGGGCAGCTGGGTGCATGCCGCGTCCGTGCGGCTGGGCGACGCCACACTCGACAAGGGCGCTTTCCTGCCAGAACTCGGTAACCATGCCTGGCTCTCCAGCCTGTGGCGGATTCTCCTGGCGGCCTGGCTCGGGCCGGAAGCGCTCGGCATCCGCCCCAACGACAGGAAACTCGCCGAATTCGTCGAGGCGATGCGAACACACTTGCTGGCTTGCCGCCTGGACTGGCTCGCCGCGCAAGCCGGCGCAGCCTGGGATATCCTGCGCGGCAAGGAGCCGCCCGCCGGATTTTTCGTCGCCGCGCGCAGCGAACAATGGCGCGACGTGCTCGCCGCCTTGCAGGCCTTGGGCGGCGAGGGTGCCGAATCGGCCGGCGCGGGCGAAGCCGCGCGCATCGTCTGGTCGATCCGGATCGGCAAGCACGGCGCGCTGGAGGAGATCGTGGCGCTCGAACAGAAACGCGGCCCGCGCGGCTGGAGCAAGGCCAAGCCGCTGAGCTTGGCGAAAATCGCCGGCAACGAGCGCCTGGCGCCATGGGACGCCAAGGTCGCCCGCGCCGTCCGCCAAGATCGCGCCTATGCGCGGCGCTATACGCTCGATCGCGCCGCCGGCATCATGGCGCTGATCGGCCATCCGGCCGTGGTGCTCGCCGACGCGCCCGGCCAGGTGGTGGACCTGGTCGAAGGCACGCCGGAACTGGAAGTGGTGCGCGAAAGCGGGCACTATCGCATGCGCATCACCCCGGCGCCGCGCCCGGACAAGCAATCGGACGACCGCTACTACCTGGACGACGACGAGCGCCGCGAGGAGGAAGCGCTGCGCCTGATCACGCTGATCCAGGACACACCCCAGCGGGTGCGCGTCATCCGCCTCAGCGCCGCGCAGAAACGTGCCGCGCAGCTCGTCTCCGGGCGGCTCGAAGTGCCGGCGAGCGCACAAAACGAGCTGGAGCAAGCCGTGCACGCGCTTGCCCGCCACTTCCAGGTGCACGCGGACAGCGCCCAGGGGGCGCGCGAGATCCCGGCGGAATCGCTCCTGCGCGCCGAGCTCTCACCCGCCGGCGAGCATCTGCTGCTGCGTCTGGTCGCCGCCCCGCTCGGCCCCGACGGCCCGCGCCTGCCGCCCGCCACCGGTCGCACCCGGCTGATGGCCTCCATCGGCGACGAAACGGTAGGCACCCGGCGCGATCTCAATGCCGAACGCGTCCATCTCGATGCTGTGCTCGATGCCCTCCCATTTCTCGAAGACCCGGAAATCCAGGGTGGATGCGAGTGGCTGATGGAGGACCCGGAGCAGGCACTGGCCATGGTCGAATCCCTGTCCGGACTGCCCGATGTGGCGGCGGTGGACTGGCCCAAGGGCAAGAGCGTGCGCGTCGTCACGGTGGACCGCTCGCAGGTCGGCCTGACCGTCAAGAGCGAGCGCGACTGGTTCCGTGTCGGCGGCAATGCCGCGCTGGACGAGGGGCTGGTGCTGGATTTCAACGCCCTGCTCGACGCCGCACGAAGCCGCAGCCGCTTTATCCCGATGGGCAATGGCGTGTATGCGGCGCTCACCCGCACGCTCAAGGAACAACTCGCCGACCTTGCGGCTGTAGTTGAATCCGGCAAGGACGGCGCGCGCATTCCGCGGCTTGCCGCCGCCTGGCTGGACGAAGCCATGGAAGGCATGTCCGCGAAAACCGATGCGGAATTCCATGCCGGCATCGAACGCCTGCGTGTTGCCCAGGGCGAAACGCCGGCACTGCCCAAGTCCCTTCAGGCCGAACTGCGTCCCTATCAGGAAGACGGCTTTCAGTGGGCGATGCGGCTGGCGTCCGCCGGGCTTGGTGGCTGCCTGGCCGACGACATGGGGCTGGGCAAAACCGTGCAGGCGCTCGGCGTGATGCTGGCCCGCGCTTCCGGCGGCGCGACGCTGGTGATTGCCCCCACTTCGCTGTGCGGCAACTGGCAGGCCGAGGCGCAGCGCTTCGCACCTGGCCTCAACGTGCAGATTTACGGCGAAGGCGACCGCGAAAACCAGGTCGTGGGCGCGGGTGCCGCGGATGTCGTTATCGTTTCCTACACGCTGCTGCAGCAGTCGCAGGAGCGCTTCGCCGCGCGCGCCTGGCATACGGTGGTCGCCGACGAAGCACAGGCGATCAAGAATGCCGGCGCCAAGCGCTCGCTGGCGGTATTCGAGCTCAACGCCGATTTTCGCCTGGCGCTGTCCGGCACGCCGGTGGAAAACCGCCTCGCCGAGCTGTGGTCCATCATGCGCTTCGCCAACCCCGGCCTGCTTTCCACCTTGCCGCACTTCAACCAGCGCTTCGCCGCGCCGATCGAGCGCAACCGCGACCGCGACGCCCAGCACCTGCTGCGGCGGCTGATCGCACCTTTCGTCCTGCGCCGCACCAAGGCAGAAGTGCTGCCGGAACTGCCGCCGCGCACCGAGCTGATCCTCGGCATCGCTCCCGAAGCCGCCGAAGCCGCCCACTACGAAGCCCTGCGCCGGCAAGCCGTGGCCGAGGCGGATCGCGCCCTCGCTACGGGAACGGCGGGCGAGGCGCACCTCAACATCCTCGCCCAGCTCACCCGGCTGCGCCGCGCCGCCTGCGACCCGCGCCTGGTGACTCCGGAATCGCCCGCGCCGGGTGCCAAGGTGCAGGCTTTCGCCGAACTGGCGGCGGAACTCGTCGCCAACGGCCACAAGGCGCTGGTATTCAGCCAGTTCGTCGATTTCCTGCAAATCCTGCGCGGACCGCTGGACGAGGCCGGCATCCGCTACCAGTACCTCGACGGCGCCACGCCCGCCGCCGAGCGCACGCGCCGCGTGGCCGCCTTCCAGGCCGGCGAGGGCGACCTGTTCCTGATCAGCATCAAGGCTGGCGGCTTCGGGCTCAATCTCACCGCCGCCGACTACGTGGTCATCACCGATCCCTGGTGGAACCCCGCCGCCGAGGACCAGGCCATGGGCCGCGCCCATCGGATCGGCCAGCAGCGCCCCGTCACGGTGTACCGGCTGGTGCTGAAAAGCTCGATCGAGGAGCGCATCGTCGAGCTGCACCACGACAAGCGCGCGCTGGCCGAAAGCGTGCTGTCCGGCGACGAAACAGCCGCCCTGCCGTCGGCCGACGACCTGATTGCGCTGATGCGCGGGGTAGGGCCAGGATGAGCCAGCGGTCGAAACGCATTGAGTTTTCAGTCGTCAGCAACGGCGGGCGGCTTTGCCGCCCAAAAACTGGCCGCTGACAACTGACGACTGACAGCTGACGACTACCCTTGCCTGAACTGCCCGAAGTCGAAGTCACCCGCCGCGGACTCGCGCCCCACCTCGTCGGCCAACGCATCGAGGCGGCCGTCGTGCGCCACGCCGGCCTGCGCCATCCGGTGCCGGAGAATCTGCGGCGTATCCTCCCCGGCCTCGCCGTCCACGGCATCGTCCGGCGCGGCAAGTATCTGCTGCTCGACTGCGGCGCCGGCTGGCTGCTGCTTCACCTCGGCATGTCGGGCAGCTTGCGCATCGTTCCCGCATCCACGCCGGCGGAAAAACACGACCATTTCGATCTGGTGCTGGCAAGCGGCAATTGCATGCGGCTGCGTGACCCGCGCCGGTTCGGCGCGGTGCTGTGGACGACGGAGCCGGAGACCCATCCGCTGCTGGCGGAGCTCGGCGTGGAGCCGCTCGACGCGGCGTTCGGCGGCGACTTTCTCCATCGCGCCACGCGCGGCCGCCGAACCGCGATCAAGCCTCTGTTGATGGACAGCCACGTCGTCGTCGGCATCGGCAACATCTACGCCAACGAGGCGCTGTTCGACGCCGGCATCAATCCGAAAACGGCCGCCGGCCGGCTTGGCCAGACGCGCTGCGCAAGGCTGGCGGAAGCCGTCAAAACGACGCTGGCGCGCGCCATCGCGGCGGGCGGCTCTTCCCTGCGCGACTTCGTCGGCAGCGACGGCAATCCCGGCTATTTCCAGCAGCAATACCGGGTCTACGGCCGCGCCGGCCAGGCCTGCCCGCGTTGCGCCGCGACGATCCGGCAGATTCGGCAGGGACAGCGCTCGACTTTCTACTGCCCCGGCTGTCAGAAGTAACGCCGGGCCGCATTAAATTATCGTCACATCGCGTTGATTCGTTGATGTTTCATGATAAAGTTTGAGCTACTCGAATAATATGCCCTCAGGGGGAACCATGGCACATGACGATCTGGTCGCGCATTTCGAAGCGTATAGCGCCTGGCGCAGCGATCTGTCGGACAACATCGGCGATTTCCGCAACTGGCTCAACGA
>JAQTMN010000032.1 GCA_028714315.1 Sulfuricella sp.
CCGCCTGAAACTCCCGGAACAGGCGGCGGAAGTGCGCGACGAAAGCATCGTGCGGCTCGGAGAAATCGGCCCGCGCGTAGGCCTCGGCCTGCTCGGGATCGTCCATCAGATCGGGTTCGGGGATGCGCTGCATGGTTTGAGCGAGAGTTGTGAAAAATTCAAGAATTCACCGCAAAGGCGCGAAGGCGCAAAGTATATACGCAAAGGAAATCCTTTTGATTTTACGTGGGTTTTCTTTGCGGCCCCTTGGCGTCTTTGCGCCTTTGCGGTGTCGTTTTTAGGTAAAAACAAGGCTACCCATAAAACCTTTTCTCCCCCGGCGGCCGCGTCTTGAAGCGCTTGTGCAGCCAGAAATACTGCTCCGGCATTTCCCGCACGCGGTCTTCGATGAAAGCGTTCATGCGGCGGGTATCGCTTTCCACCTCGTCGCCGGGAAAGTTCTCCCAGGCCGGATAGAACTTCAGCACGTAGCCGCCGCCGCCGGGGAGCTGGCGGGTCACCGCGGGCACTACCGCCGCGCCGGTGATTTTCGCCAGCCTGGAGAGCGCCGTGATGGTGGCGGCCGGCACGCCGAAAAACGGCACGAACAAGGCGTCGCGCGCGCCGAAATCCATATCCGGCAGGTAGTAGAACGGCAGCCCCTGGCGCATCGCCCGCACCACCGGCTTGAGGCCGTCCTGGCGCGATGCCATCGGCGAATTGCCGAACCGGGTCCGCGAATGCAGCAGCAAGGCGTCGAACAGCGGGTTTTTCTGCCGGCTGTACATCGAGACCAGCTGGCGCTCGATGGTCAGCCTGACCCCGCCCATGTCGAGGCCGACGAAGTGCGGCGCGAGCCAGATCACCGGCCGGTCGGCCACCGCCCGCCAATGTTCCAGGCCTTCGACGCGGACCAGCTTGCGGATGCGCGATTCGGGCGACCACCACAGGATGCCGCGCTCCAGCAAGCTGCGGCCGAAGACCCGGAAATGGCGCTTCACCAACTTTTCCCGCTCCCGGTCGGCCAGCGCCGGGAAGCACAGGCGCAGGTTGATGCGCGCCACCCGCCGCCGCTCGCGCCCAAGAACATAAAGCAGCCAGCCGAACGCCTCGCCGCAGCGCGCCAGCACGCCGAGCGGCAGAAAATGCAGCAGCCAGATGAGGAAAATGCCGAGCCGGGCCATCATGCTACTGTAGGGCGGGTTAGCGTAGCGTAACCCGCCGAATTCAGCTTCAGTTCATTACCATGCGGCGGATTACGTCGGCTACGCCGCCTAATCCGCCCTACGAAAACTGCCGCTTTCATGCCTCACCCCTCTCGGCGCCTTTCGGCACCTTGAAACGGTTGTAGCTCCACAGATACTGCGCCGGCTTCCGGCGGATCACGTTTTCCACCGCCTCGTTGATCAGCCTGGCGGCGGCCGCCGGGTCTTCCGGCAACTCCGCGGAAAAGGGCTCCAGCCATAAGTCGTAGCCGGCTCCGTGCGGCAGACGCTCGGCGAAGGCCAGGACGATGGCCGCGCCGCTGGAGCGGGCGAGGCGCGCCACCAATGTCATGGTGTAGGCGGGGCGGCCGAGGAAGGTCGCCCACACGCCTTCGCCCTGGCTCGGCACCTGGTCGGGCAGGATGCCGATCGCCTCGCCGCGGCGCAGCGCCCGGAACAGCGCCCGCACGCCGCCGATATCGGTCGGTGCCAGGGTCACCTGGCCGCGCTTGCGGCCGGCTTCCATCAACGGTTGCAGCCAGCGCAGCCGGGGCGGCCGGTAGAGCACGGTGATCGGGTGGCGCGCGGCGTAATACAGGCTGGTGATCTCGAAGCAGCCCATGTGCGGCGTCAGGAAAATCAGCCCCTTGCCCCGCGCATGCGCCGCCTCGACATGCTCCCAGCCGCGGCAGGATTTCAGCAGCCGCAGCGCCCGCCGCTCCGGCCGCAGCCAGACGGCGAGCAGTTCGGTCACGCTCTTGCCGGCCTCGGACACCGCCTGGCGCAGTATCCCGGCCTGATCCGCCGGCGCGCAGATTCCGCTGAGAAAGAGGTTCTCCCGCATGCGCGCGGCGTAGCGCGGCGAGGCCCAGTAAGTGGCCCAGCCCATGGCCGCGCCGACCAGGTGCAGCAGCCACAGGGGCAGGCAAGCGAAAAAGCGCAGAAGGTGGATCATCCTGGAAATGGCAGCTGGGTGGCGTTGCGGATCATGTAAAGAATTTGAAATTTGACGGAATGCGCGCTATAAAAATACAATTGGTGAGCCGCCGTGTTAACAAGACAACTTGCGGGCGGGATATAAATTCGGCTAAAGCGTCGTCTGCTTCCTTCCCCGGAGCCAGTCGCGCCGGCAGCAAAACGGGGACTATCTCAACTCAGGAGCAGAAATCTTGCAAGAATTCCTTTTTACCTCTGAATCCGTTTCCGAAGGCCATCCCGACAAAGTCGCGGACCAGATCTCCGATTCCGTGCTGGATGCCATTCTAGCGCAAGACCCCCATGCCCGAGTAGCCTGCGAGACATTGGTCAGCACCGGCCTGGTGGTGATTTCCGGCGAAATCACCACCCATGCGGTGGTGAACTACATCGACATCGCCCGCGAAGCGGTCAAGCGCATCGGCTACAACAGCTCGGAAATCGGCTTCGACTACTTCACCTGCGCCGTGCTCACCGCGCTCAACAAGCAGTCGCCCGACATCGCCCAAGGCGTCAACGAAGGCCAGGGAATCGACCTCGAACAGGGCGCCGGCGACCAGGGCCTGATGTTCGGCTATGCCTGCGACGAAACGCCGCAGCTGATGCCGATGCCGATCTACTACGCGCACCGCCTGATGCAGCGCCAGGCCGAGCTGCGCAAGGACGGCCGCCTGCCGTGGCTGCGCCCGGACGCGAAATCGCAGGTCACCATCCGCTACGTCGATGGCCGGCCCGAGCATATCGACACCGTGGTGATCTCCACCCAGCATCACCCCGACGTGTCCCACGCCGAGCTGTCCGAAGCGGTGATCGAGGAAATCGTCAAGCCGGTAATCCCGGAAAAACTGCGCAGCGGCGACATCCGCTACCTGATCAACCCGACCGGCCGCTTCGTCGTCGGCGGCCCGATGGGCGACTGCGGCCTGACCGGGCGCAAGATCATCGTCGATACCTACGGCGGCGCGGCCCGCCACGGCGGCGGCGCCTTCTCCGGCAAGGACCCGTCCAAGGTGGACCGTTCCGCCGCCTACGCCGG
This sequence comes from Sulfuricella sp., assembly GCA_028714315.1. Classification (GTDB taxonomy): domain Bacteria; phylum Pseudomonadota; class Gammaproteobacteria; order Burkholderiales; family Sulfuricellaceae; genus Sulfuricella. Next base: position 3,196 of record JAQTMN010000032.1, read on the forward strand.
CCGCTATGTGGCGAAGAACGTCGTCGCCGCCGGCCTGGCGCACAAGTGCGAAGTCCAGGTCGCCTACGCCATCGGCGTCGCCAAACCGGTCAGCCTGATGGTCAACACCTTCGGCACCGGCAAGATCAGCGACGAGAAAATCGCCAAGCTGGTCGCCGCCCACTTCGACCTGCGCCCCAAGGGCATCATCCAGTCGCTCGACCTGCTCCGCCCGATCTACGCCAAGACCGCCGCCTACGGCCACTTCGGCCGGGAAGAGCCGGAATTCAGCTGGGAAGCGACTGACAAGGCGGAAGCGCTCAAGGCCGACGCCGGGCTGTAATTTTCCTTCGATATCAAAGCCCTGCCTTGCGAACAATCTGTAGGTCAGGCTTTCTCGCCCGTGCGAGCAGCTTTGCTGCCGGTCGCGGCGGGGACACTCCCTGCGGGCGCAGCCTGACGTGTACGGCTGCGCCCTAAAGGGCACAAGAGCCGTACCCACAACAGCTCGAAAGGTTTTTTTGTCGAATATTCGCAATACGGAATTGAATAAGGTACAGACAGCGTGAACATTTCAAGTTACCAAGACCTCTTGCAAGCCGCCAGACAGCAGCCCGAGCCGCAGCGGCTCCTGTTCGTTTTCACCCAGCCCGAACTGCCCGAAGGCTACACGCAGGCGCAGATCGACCGCTTCCACGCCGGCCGGGGCGGCGTGCTGACCCCCAAAATGTGCACCGACAAGGCGCTGGACGAACTGGGCGATTTTGCCGACCTGGTCGAGGAATCCCGCCAGACCGGGCAGGACTGGAAAATCGTGTTCGTCGCCGCCCTGGACGGGCGCGGCGGGGTCATGCCCAGCAGCGAGGATGCGCGGGTGCCGCTGGAAAAAATGGTCGAGGCGGTTCAGAACGGCGCGGTTTCGAACTTTTTGGCCTTCGATCGGGAGGGGAATCAGGTTCGGTTTTCCTGAGGTTTCTAGGATTATCCTAAAAAGCTCAATTGAACCACGGAGAACACGGAGTAAAACAAAGCGTTCGAGAAATATCGGGCACTTACCCGGTGGGTGAAACGCAAGCCCAACGCAATGTCTTGATTTTTCTCCCTAGCCTCCGTGTCCTCCGTGGTCAAACGCTTTTTCAGGATTATTCGACAAACGGAAACTGCTCATCCAGTTTTTTGCCGAAGGCCAGGCGGGGGCGGCATTCCGTGGCGTAGGGCATCGCCACTTCCAGCAGGACCGGCCCCGCCGCCAGGGCGATCTTTTCGACGGCCTTCGCCAATTGGGCCCGGTTCGACACCTGGAGGCTGCCGATCCCATATGCCCGCGCCAGATCGGTGAACGAGGGGCAGCTGTACCCTTCCCTGGTGGACTGGTTCCTGCCGTCGAAATACATGTCCTGGAAGTTTTTTACCATTCCCAGCGAGTGATTGTTCAGCACGATGATGGCGACATCCAGTTGCTGGCGCCTCAGGGTGTCCAGTTCCTGGATATTGATCTGCAGACTGCCGTCGCCGGTGATGACGATGGCCTTGTGGCCGGAGCTGAGGGCGATCCCCAGCGCGGCAGGCAGGGCGAATCCCATCGCGCCCATGCCGCCGCTGTAGTGCGCCGCCTGATTCTTTTCCAGGCGCAGGCTCTGCGCGGCCCACATCTGGTGGTTGCCGACATCGCAGACATAATCCACCGGCTTGCCCGCCATCGCCTCATTGAGCAACCCGAACAGCGCGCTGGGGCTGATTTCCCAATCCGCATATTCGTCCGCGGCCGACCGGGTTTTCCATGCGACGAGGTGTGCCACCCAGTCGGAGGATTTGGCGCGGAAGGTGCCGCCATCGATCCTGAAGCGGCGGAAGAAAGACTCCGCATCGCTCCGGATCGACAGGTCGGCATGGATGCGGTTGTTCAGCTGGGCGGGGTCGATGTCGATCTGCACGACCCGGGCGCTGCGCGCGAAGTCGTCGATGTCCGCGCCGGTCTGGCGCACGTCCAGGCGCGCGCCGATCGCGATCAGCAGATCGCAATTCTGCACCGCCCAGTTGGCTTCGCGGTTGCCGTAGCTGCCGACCATGTTGAAGTAATGCGCGCCGGCGGCGACGCGCTCGTGCCCCATCAGTGTCGAAACGTAGGGGATGCCGTTTTCTTCCAGCGCCGTGACCCAGTCCGCCATCGAAGCCGCCCAGCGCGCGCCGCCGCCGAGGCAGATCAGCGGCCGGCGAGCGGTTCGGCAGAGTTCGGCCAGGGCGCCCAGCGCCGCCTCGTCAACCGGCGCCGAGCCGGCCGTCCGCAACGGCTTGCGGAGCCATTCCTCGACGACCGCATCGGGAATGTCCATGCGCTGCACGTCGTTCGGGATGTCGATCAGCGCGGGACCCTGGCGTCCGGAAAACGCCGCCGACAAGGCGCAATGCAGTTCCGGCAACAGTCTGGCCGGATCGGTCACCTGCGCTGCATGCTTGGTGATCGAGGCTACCATCGGGATGATGTCGAGCTCCTGGAAGCCTTGCTGGCGCACCCCGCGCTCGCCCTTCAGCTCGTGGGTATTCACCTGCCCGGTGATGAACAGGCAAGGGACGGAATCGAACCAGCAGCTGCCGATGCCGGTGATCAGGTTGGTCGCGCCCGGTCCGCTGGTGCCCATCGCCACCGCGATCCGCCGGCCCATCGCCTGCCGCGCGACCCCCTCCGCCGCGAATGCGGCAGATTGCTCGTGATGCATGGAGACGATGTTGAAGCGGCCGTCTTGCGCGAGGCTGTCCAGCAGGTGCGTGATCATCCCGCCCACCAGCTCGAAGCAATAGTGGACGTGGTGCGCGGCGAGGAATTTGGCGACGGCGTCGGAGGCTTTCATGCGGGGACGGGAAGTGATTGTCGATAGGAAGCCAGCGTTCTGCGCAAGCCGTCCGCCAGGTCGATCCGGGCGGAATGGAATTGTTTGAACCGGGTCGTGTCCGGAATATAACGGGAGCGTGGCCCGGCACCGGTCGCGCCTTCGACGACGACCTCAACGCCGCCGACCTGTCCGGCGATCGTTTCGGCGAGCTCGCGGATGGAAACGCGCGGCGCATCTGCTCCCACGTTGTAAAGCTCGCCCGGCTTGCCGTTGAGCAGCAGTTTCCACAAGCCGATGGTCAGATCGGACGCATAGCAATAAGTACGCAGCGCCGAGCCATCGCTGTGGATGCGAATTGTTTTGTCGCACATGGCCTGCCGGATGAACTCCGGCACGGCGAAACTGCCGTCGATATCCTGGTAGGGGCCGACGAAGGCGAACAATCGGGCGATGACGGCGGGCACGCCGGAGGTTCGGCACAACAGCTCCGCATAGCGTTTTGCTTCGCCGTAACAAGACGAAAGTTCGGCTAGATCGGGTGCGCCCGGATCGTCCTCCGCAAGCGCGTCCACATCGAATTTTTGCCGCCCATACGCCGCGCCGCTGCTGAGATACAGCAAAGTGCGCACGCCTGCCCGCCGCGCATAGCGCAGCACGGCGCTCGTTCCGTTTGCAATGTCTTCCATCGTTTGCATCGGCGCATGAAGATAGCTCGCGGGGTCGGCCGGCGACGCGGCGTGGATCGCGTAGTCGCATTCATCGCTGGGCGGTGCCAGGCTGCTGCCATCCCACTCGAACCAGACCACATCCTCGACATCGAAGAAATGCGGCCATTTTGAGCGGGTCGCGGACAGCGAGCGGGTCGGCAGCAGCAGCCGGCAGGGTTCGCCGCTGTGCGCGCGGTTGAAGGCGATGACGCTTTCCACCAGATAGCTGCCGACGAAGCCGCTGCCGCCGGTGAGCAGCAGGGTCTTGCCGGACAGTGCACGCAGTTCGTCGATGCACGCCGCCATGACCGCGCGGATGTCTTCTTCGACGATGGGCGTGCGCAGCATCGGCATCAGAAATTCACGCCGAGGAACGCTTCGAGCTTGGCGATGACGAAATCCAGCATCTCCCGGTTCAGGCCCGGATACACGCCGATCCAGAAGGTATCGTTCATCACCGTATCGGTACTGGTCAGCTCGCCGGCGACGCGGAAGTTGCGGCCTTTCATGTAGGGCTGGCGCGTCAGGTTGCCGGCGAACAAGAGGCGCGTGCCGATCTTATGCTGGTCGAGGTATTGCAGCAAATCGACGCGGTTGATGCCGGCGTTCGGTTTGATGGTGATGGGGAAGCCGAACCATGACGGGTCGCTGTCCGGGGTGGCTTCCGGCAGCAGCAGGAATTCTTCGCAATTCCTCAAGCCGGCTTTCAGGTAGGCGAAATTCGCTTTGCGCGCGGCTATGAATTCCTCGACGCGGTCCATCTGCGCCAGAGCGCAGGCGGCCTGCATGTCGGATATTTTCAGGTTGTAGCCGAGGTGCGAATAGGTGTACTTGTGATCGTAGCCTTGCGGCAGGTCGCCAAGTTTCCGGCAGAAGCGCTGGCCGCAGGTGTTGTCCTTGCCCGGCGCGCAATAGCAGTCGCGTCCCCAGTCGCGGAACGATTCGACGATCTGCCGGAGCTGGTCGTCGTTGGTGAACACGGCGCCGCCTTCGCCCATGGTGATGTGGTGCGCGGGGTAGAAGCTCAGGGTGCCGATGTCGCCGAAGGTGCCCGCCAGCTTGCCTTTGTAGGTGGAGCCGAGCGCATCGCAGCAGTCTTCGATGAGCCACAGGTTGTGTTTCCTGGCAAGCGCGGTGATGGTGTCGAGCTCGTAGGGATTGCCTAGGGTGTGCGCCAGCATGATGGCTTTGGTCTTGGGGCCGATTGCCGCTTCGACCCTGGCCGGATCGACGTTGTAGGTGGGCAGGTGCACGTCCACGAACACCGGAACCGCGCCATATTGCAGGATCGGATTCACCGTCGTCGGGAACCCGGCCGCCACCGAGATGACTTCGTCGCCTGGCCGGATCGCGCGTTCGCCGAGCTTGTGCGAGGTGAGCGCGGAGAATGCCAGCAGGTTGGCCGACGAGCCGGAGTTGGTGGTGAGCGCATGTTTCACGCCGAGGAATTCGGTGAGACGCTTCTCGAAGGCGTCGTTGAAGCGCCCGGTGGTCAGCCAGCCGTCAAGCGAGGCTTCCACCATGTTCTGCAGCTCTTTCGCGCCGATGACTTTGCCGGAAGGCGGCACGGCGTTCCGGCCCGCTTCGAATGCAGTGGGCGCATAGGCGAGGTCGGCATACTGTCCGACGAGGTCGGCGATCTGCGCGCGCAGCTCTTCTTTCCGGTTCGTGCTCATGGTTTCCTTTATTGGCTGTATGTCCTGATCTGTTCCAGGGTGATCTCGCGCATGTCTTGCCGCGCAAGGTAGGCACGTTGCCAGGCGACGATCATTTCCAAAGTGTGCGCCAGATTCCAGCGTGGCTGCCAACCGAGGCGCGCCCTGGCCTTGGAGCAGTCCAGCTTGAGGTAGTGCGCTTCATGCGGGTGGTTCGCCCGGTCGAGCTGCCAGCTTGCGCCATCACCCCATTGTTGCGTGAGTTGCTCAACAATCCATTGCACCGGCCGGGCATCTTCGTCGTTCGGGCCGAAGTTCCAGCCTTCGCCGTAGACGGTGCCGTCTTCGACCAGCTTTCGCGCGAGCTGCAAATAGCCGGCGAGCGGTTCCAGCACATGCTGCCAGGGGCGGATGGCGTGCGGATTGCGGATCACCACCGGGCGGCCTTCGCCGATGGCGCGCAGGATATCGGGGATCAGCCGATCCTCCGCCCAGTCGCCGCCCCCGATGACGTTGCCTGCACGCACCGAGGCAAGCGCGACCCGATGTCCTCCGTATTTCTCCGGGTTGAAGAACGAGTTGCGGTACGCCGCGGCCACCAGTTCGGCGCAGCCCTTGCTGCTGCTGTAAGGGTCGAAGCCGCCCATGGGTTCGCACTCGCGGTAGCCCCACGGCCATTCCCTGTTCTCGTAGCATTTGTCGCTGGTGACGTTGACCAGCGCGCGCACCGATGGCGTTTGGCGCACGGCCTCCAGCACATGCACCGTGCCCATCACGTTGGTGGAATAAGTTTCCACCGGATCGACGTAAGAGCGGCGCACCAGCGGCTGTGCCGCCATGTGAATGACGACGTCGGGCGAAGCTTCCCGCATCGCTTTGGCCAGCGCTACGCCGTCGCGGATGTCGCCGATGATGGATTTCATGCCCTGCGCGACGTTCGCCACCTCGAACAGGCTGGGATTCGTCGGGGGCGATAGCGCATAGCCTGTCGTTTCGGCGCCGAGCTGCTGCAACCACACGCTGAGCCAGCTTCCCTTGAAGCCGGTGTGCCCGGTGAGAAAGACCTTTTTGCCGTGCCAGAACGCGGGATTCACGGCCATGCCTTCCACGGCGCCTTGCCGGTTTGCCACAGCGCTTCCAGATGGTTCTTGTCGCGCAGCGTGTCCATCGGCTGCCAGAAGCCGGAATGCAGATAGGCGGAGAGCTGGCCGTCGCGCGCCAGCTTTTCCATCGGCCCGCGCTCCCAGATGGTGCTATCGCCATCGATGAGGTCGATGACCCTGGGCGACAATACAAAGAAGCCGCCATTGATCCACGCACCGTCGCCGTGGGGCTTCTCCTCGAAGCTGGCGACGCGATCGCCTTGCAGGTCCAACGCGCCAAAACGGCCGGGCGGCTGCACCCCGGTCAGCGTCGCGAGCCGGCCTTGCGCCTTGTGAAAGGCAGTGAGTTCCGAGATGTTGATATCGCCGACTCCGTCGCCGTAAGTGAAACAGAAGTCGTCGTCGCCCAGATATTGGCGCACGCGCTTAAGGCGCCCTCCGGTCATGGTGTCGTCGCCGGTGTCCACCAGGGTCACCCGCCACGGCTCGGCGCTGTTCTGATGGACTTCCATCCTGTTGCCGATCATGTCGAAGGTGACGTCTGAGGTATGCAGGAAGTAATTGGCGAAATACTCCTTGATCATGTAGCCCTTGTAGCCCAAGCAGATGATGAAGTCGTTGATGCCATGGGAAGAGTAAATTTTCATGATATGCCAAAGGATCGGCTTCCCCCCGATCTCGACCATGGGCTTCGGGCGTACTGATGTTTCTTCGGCAATCCGCGTCCCCAGCCCCCCAGCCAGTATTACTGCTTTCATAGATTTATCTCTTGCAGAGTTGTCATTTGTCCGCCACGTTCGCCAGGTAGTCGGCGTAGGCCAGGCCGACCCCCTCGCGCATGCCGATCCGCGCCTTCCATCCCAGCCGGTGCAGGAGGGAAACGTCCAGCAATTTTCGCGGCGTGCCGTCCGGCTTGCTGGTGTCGAATACCAGTTCGCCCCGGAAGCCGACGGCCTCTTTCACCCGTTCGGCCGCTTCCCGGATGGTCAGGTCCTCCCCGACGCCGATGTTGACCAACGGCGAGGCGTGAGGAGTGAGAAGGGAGCAAAAACGTTCGTCGGGCAGGTTCATCAGGTATACGCAGGCATCCGCCATGTCGTCGCTGTAAAGAAACTCGCGGCGCGGCGTACCCGTTCCCCACACCACCACTTCCTTGTCTCCGCGCTGTTTGGCTTCGTGCATCTTGCGGATCAACGCCGGCAATACATGGGAGTTTTGCAGGCCGTAGCTGTCGCCGGGGCCGTATAGGTTGGTCGGCATCACCGCCAGGTATTGGGTGCCGTATTGCCGGTTGTACGCATGGCACATTTCGATGCCGGCGATCTTGGCCACCGCGTACGGGCGATTGGTCGGCTCCAGCGGGCCGGTGAGGAGGTATTCTTCCTTCATCGGCTGAGGGCAGTCGCGCGGATAGATGCAGCTGGATCCCAGGAACAAAAGGCGCTTGACGCCGGCCCGGTAGGCTTCGTGAATGACGTTGGTCTGAATGGCCAGATTCTGGTGGATGAACTCCGCCGGATAAGTATCGTTGGCGAGAATGCCGCCCACCTTGGCCGCGGCCAGAAAGACATATTCCGGCTTTTCCTGCTCGAAGAATGCGCGGACCGCATGCTGGTCGGTGAGATCGAGCTCGGCGTGGGTGCGGGTGATGATGCGGGCGGATCGCTGTTCTTCCCCGGACAGCGGGGAAAGCAGGCGCCGCATCAGCGCGGAGCCGACGAGGCCGCGATGGCCGGCGATGTAGATTGTGGATTGGGGTAACATGGCTATTCGGTCCGCGCGATGGGTTGCAACAAGAAATCCACGATAAAATCGTATTGTCTGTTTCCAACCAGTTCCAAAACGACATCGATACGGATATTCATGTAGTCGTGAACGATGCGATTGCGAAGACCGACGGCACGATTCCAGTCGCTCAGGCGATCCTGCCGTATCAACCCGGCCTCGGCCAGCAATACAAAAGTGTCATGGGCCGATACTGGAATATCATACCCCGCGGCCTTAAGTAAATGCTTGGATTTGCCAATGGCATTTTCCACCAGCACTTGCAGCGCATGCAATACGCCGTTCTGTTCCAGGCTGGAGAGCTTTTCGCCTGAGTCCAGCTTCTTCCTGGCTTCTTCCAGAGTTTCCATTTGATAATGCGCGATTTGTGCTGTTTCCTCCTGGTAGACGTCAAGCCGCATGCTGCTTCTCCCAATAGAAATCTTCGAGGTCGCGCCAGGTGCGCAGGAGGAAATGACTCCATGGAAGGGTGTTGTCGCCCTTGAGCAAGACGCCTTCTTCTGCAACGACGGCGCGCATGGCAAGTCGCGCGGTAGGAATATCCACCAGATCGATTTTGTCCGAAGCCTTCCGCAAGAGTCGCGCAAGCTCCGTGCGTAACGTTTCGGTATGGGCCAGCATGTCCAGCCATGGAATATCCCGGCGCCATTGGATGGCAAAATCCCAGTCGCTCGACTCGTCGGCCTCGCCCTGTGCCTGGCTGCCGATCAGCAACGCCAGCTCGATTTCGTCTCGACTCGCGAAAAAAGCCGCCAATTCAACCGCCATGGATTCCGGCAGCGCCCTGTCACTCATGGCAATTCAGGATCGAGTAGCCGTGTTTTTTGACCAGTTCGTCGCGTTCGGTGGCTTTCAGGTCTTCGCGCACCATTTCGGCCACCAGTTCGTCGAAGCTGATCCTGGGGGTCCAGCCCAGCTTGGCTTTGGCCTTGCTCGGGTCGCCCAGCAGGGTTTCGACTTCGGTGGGGCGGAAGTAGCGGGTGTCAACGGCCACAACCGGCGCGGAGTCGGCTGCAATACCGTGCCTCACCCAGTAGCCTTTTTCATCGACGCCTTGGCCCTCCCAACGAATTTCCATGCCCAGTTCCCTGGCGGCGGCATTGACGAAATCGCGCACGCTGTACTGCACGCCGGTGGCGATGACGAAGTCCTCGGGTTTTTCCTGCTGCAGCATCAGCCATTGCATTTCGACGTAATCCTTGGCGTGGCCCCAGTCGCGCTTGGCATCCATGTTGCCGAGGAACAGGCAATCCTGCAGTCCCAGCTTGATGCGCGCCAGGGCGCGGGTGATCTTGCGGGTGACGAAGGTTTCGCCACGGATCGGGGATTCGTGGTTGAACAGGATGCCGTTGCAGGCATACATGCCGTAGGCTTCGCGATAATTGACGGTGATCCAGTACGCATAGAGCTTGGCGACCGCGTAAGGCGAACGCGGGTAGAACGGCGTGGTTTCCTTTTGCGGTGTTTCCTGCACCAAGCCGTAGAGTTCGGAGGTGGATGCCTGGTAATAGCGGGTTTTCTTTTCCAGGCCGAGGATGCGGATCGCTTCCAGCACGCGCAATGCGCCCAGCGCATCCGAGTTGGCGGTGTATTCCGGCTCCTCGAACGAGACCGCGACGTGGCTTTGCGCGGCCAGATTGTAGATTTCGTCCGGCTGCACTTGCTGGATGATGCGAATCAGGCTGCTGGAGTCGGTCATGTCGCCGTGATGCAGAACGAAGTGGCGGTTTTTTTCGTGCGGATCCTGGTACAGGTGGTCGATCCGGTCGGTGTTGAACAGGGAGCTGCGGCGCTTGATGCCGTGCACTTCATAGCCCTTGTTCAGGAGGAACTCGGCCAGATAGGCGCCATCCTGGCCGGTGATGCCGGTAATGAGAGCGATTTTATTCATGAGTTATTTAATCTCTCCAAAAGCAGGTTTTGGGTCATGTCCGCCCATATACATCATCAAAGCGCACGATATCGTCTTCGCCGAGATATTCGCCGCTTTGCACCTCGATCATCACCAGATCCGTTATGCCGGGGTTTTCCAGACGATGTTTGTGGCCGGCGGGGATGTAGGTGGATTCGTTGGTCCTGACCAGCATGTTCTTGTCGTTGTTAACGATGCTGGCCGTGCCGCTCACCACTACCCAGTGCTCGCTGCGGTGGTAATGCATTTGCAGCGACAGCGACGCGCCCGGCTTGACGACGATGCGCTTGATCTTGAAGTTCTTGCCCTCTTCCAGCACGGTATAGGTTCCCCAGGGGCGCGCCACCGTGCGGTGCAGCTTGTGGCTGGCATGGTCCATCAGCTTGAGCTGCTGCACCACCTTCCTGACGTCCTGGGCACGCTCCCGGTCGGCGATCAGCAATGCGTCCGGGGTGTCGATAATCAGCAGGTTGTCGAGGCCGATCGCCGCCACCATGCGTCCTTCGCTCTGGATGAAGGTGTTGCCCACATCGACCAGCACGGCCTCGCCGATGACGCGGTTGCCCGCCTCGTCCGGCGCGGCGAGGGCGCAGATGGCGTTCCACGACCCGATATCGCTCCAGCCGAAACGGCCGGGCACGACCATGACCGCATCCGATTTTTCCATCACGGCATAGTCGATGGAATTTTCCGGGACGGCGGCAAAACTGTCCGGGTCGATTTCCATCATCGGCTTGCCATCCGGGATTTTGCCGCGGGTTGCTTCCCAGCATAGCAGCGCCTGTCGATGAATGGCAGGAGCATGGAGTTTGAGCTGTTCCAGCACCGTCCCCGCCTTGAAGCAGAACATGCCGGAATTCCACAAATAACGTCCCGATGCGACGTATTCCACCGCGGTTTCATAGGCGGGTTTTTCGACGAAGCGCTTGACGACGTTGCCCTCCGCCTCGATGTAGCCAAAGCCGGTTTCCGGCGATTCGGGAACGATGCCGAAGGTCACCAGCCGGCCTTGCCCGGCCAGGCTGGACGCCTGTACCACGGCAGCGGCAAAAGCTTCCTGGTCGTCGATCAGGTGATCCGCCGGCAACACCAGCATGATCGCCTCGCCGCCATGATCGTGCGCGATTTTCAAGGCGCCCAGCGCGATCGCCGCCGCCGTGTTGCGCCCGAACGGTTCGAGCAGGAACGCCTCCGATACGCCGGGGAACCGCTTCCTGGCGAACTGGTATTCGTCCTTGCTTTTGAAATAATATTCGCGGTTGGTAATGGTCAGGATTTCGCTGACGCCATCCAGCGCCGCAGCACGCGCAAAAGTCTTTTGCAGCAGGCTTTGCCCGTCCGGCAGTCTCATGAAGGGCTTGGGGTGGGATTCGCGCGAAATCGGCCACAAGCGCGTGCCGGCGCCGCCGGAAAGGATGATGGGAATGAGCATGACTGGAGTTGTTGAACTTTTATCCTATAGTGACTACATACCTTGCGTATCAGGCATTATATCAACAAACCCGACGCACGAATTTTCAGACCGCGAGCATTGGTCTTCGGGCAACGGGCCGGCGCGGGTATTTCGGCTTTCGACAATCCTCGTTTCGTCATAGTGGGTGAAAATGAAAACTTCAAAACGAACCATTTCCGTCATCGGTCTCGGTTACGTCGGCTTGCCGGTCGCGGTGGCCTTCGGCAAGCACGCCAGGACCATCGGCTTCGACATCAACGCCCGGCGTATCGAGGCCCTGAAAAAAGGCCATGACCATACCGGCGAAGTGGACGACGCCGATCTTAACACCACGGATATTCTTTATACCGACAAAATCGAAGAACTGAGGCAGGCCGATTTCCATATCATCGCCGTGCCGACGCCGGTTGACGACGCCCATCAGCCGGATCTGACGCCGGTGCTCAAGGCATCCGAAACCGTGGGCAAGGCGCTGAAGAAGGGGGACATCGTGGTTTACGAGTCCACGGTTTACCCCGGCGCCACCGAGGAGGACTGCGTGCCCGTGCTGGAACGCATGTCGGGGCTGACCTGCGGCGTCGATTTCACGGTCGGCTACAGCCCGGAGCGGATCAACCCCGGCGACAAGGAGCACACGTTCACCAGGATCAGGAAAGTGGTTTCCGGCCAAGACAGGGAGACCCTGGAAATCGTCGCTCAGGTGTATGAATCGGTGGTCACCGCCGGCGTTCACCGGGCGGGTTCGATCAAGGCCGCGGAGGCCGCCAAGGTGATCGAGAACACCCAGCGCGACCTGAATATCGCCCTGATGAACGAGCTGGCGCTGATTTTCGACAAGATGGGGATAGACACCAACGAAGTGCTGGAAGCCGCCGGCACCAAGTGGAACTTTCTCAAATTCAGGCCGGGCCTGGTGGGCGGTCACTGCATCGGCGTCGATCCCTATTACCTGACGCACAAGGCCGAGAAAATCGGCTACATTCCGCAGGTGATCCTGGCCGGACGGCGGATCAACGACGGCATGGGCCGGTTCGTCGCACAGCGGGCGATCAAGGAAATGATCCGGGCCGGGCACAACATACTGGGCGGCACCGTCACGCTGCTCGGGCTCACTTTCAAGGAGGACTGCCCCGATCTGCGCAATTCCCGCGTCATCGACATCTACCGCGAGCTGCGCGATTACGGCATCACGGTGCAAGTGCACGACGCGCTGGCGGATGAGGAGGAGGCCCTCGAAGAATACGGCGTCCGCCTGGTCAGGATGGAACAGCTCAGGCCGGCCGATGCCGTCGTCGTGGCGGTTTCCCACCGCGCTTACCGCGAAATGGGCATCGCGCAGCTCAAGGAATTGATGGGAACGAACCCGGTGCTGATCGACGTCAAGGGGATCTACGACCCGCACGCCGTTCGCGCCGCAGATATCCGCCTTTGGCGGCTGTAGGGAAGCGATGACAAACTCATACCAGGAATTCAAAACCCGGCTCGCGCAAAATCCGCAAACCTGGCTGGTAACCGGCGTGGCCGGATTTATCGGCTCCAACCTGCTCGAAACATTGCTGAAGCTGGACCAGAACGTGGTGGGGCTGGACAACTTCTCCACCGGCTACCGGCATAACCTCGATGAGGTGAAACAACTGGTTCCCGCGCGGCAATGGTCGAATTTCAACTTCATCGAGGGCGACATCCGGGAGCCGGAGCATTGTCGCGCCGCCTGCGCCGACGTGGATTTTGTACTGCATCAGGCAGCGCTGGGCTCGGTGCCGCGGTCGATCGAAGATCCCCTGCTGACCAACGATACCAATATCACCGGCTTCCTGAACATGCTGATCGCGGCCCGCGATGCCGGTGTAAGACGCTTCGTCTATGCCGCTTCCAGCTCGACCTACGGCGACCACCCCGGCCTACCCAAGGTGGAAGACGAGATCGGCAGGCCGCTCTCTCCCTATGCCGTGACGAAATACGTGAACGAGCTTTACGCCGACGTGTTCGGGCGCTGCTATGGCTCGAGCGCCATTGGCCTGCGCTACTTCAATATTTTTGGCCGCAGGCAGGATCCCGACGGCGCCTATGCCGCCGTGATCCCGAAATGGTTCGCCGGCCTGTTGCGGCAGGAAACCATTTATATCAACGGCGACGGCGAAACCAGCCGGGATTTTTGCTACGTGGACAACGCAGTGCAGGCCAACCTGCTTGCCGCCTGTACGGAAAACCCGGTGGCGGGCGGGCAGGTGTATAACGTCGCCTACTCGCAGCGCACCACCCTGAACGAGCTGTTCGAGCTGATCCGGGCGCGAGTCGCCCCCGCCTGTCCGGAGGCGGCGGACGCAACGCCGGCATACCGCGATTTCAGGGCCGGCGACGTGCGGCATTCGCTGGCGGATATCGGCAAGGCAAAAAGCCTGCTGGGCTATTCGCCCACTCATTCGCTTCGGCAAGGGCTGGATGAAGCAGCGGCGTGGTATATCGCCCAGGCTTTGCAAGCGGCCGAAGCCTGAGCTTTAGCTGGGGATTAATCCTATAAAAAACAGTTAACCACGGGGATCACGGGGTAAAATTAAACTATAAACCTCATTTGAACCGCGGAGGACGCAGAGGACGCGGAGGAATTCAAAGGCTTACCTAATGCCACAATGTTCAGCGGAGCCTGTAGGAGCGGCCTCCCGGCCGCGAAAAACGGTATCGCGGCCGGGAGGCCGCTCCTACGTTGCGCAACGTTTCGACGCGGTCCATCCTTTAGCTGAGGTTGGTGGCTAATCAGGAAGGCTTACGCTTCATTGGGCTCTCACCCATTGGGTACGCCAGCGAAATTCAAAATCCCGCGCCATTCCCCGTGTTCCCCGTGGTTCAAATGCGGTGTTTTCAGGTTAACTCCTGGCTGCACAACGCCAATGCGGCATCCCAGGCCGGAAGAGCCAGCCCGAACGCTTGCCGCATTTTGGTGTTGTCCAGGGCCGAGTTGCGCGGCCGTGGAGCCGGCAGCGGATAGTCGGCGGTGGGAATCGCCACCAGCCGCGGCGAAGGTTTGGCGGCATGATCGAGAATCGCCCGGGTGAAGCCGTGCCAGGAAGTCTGGCCGGCCGCGGTCAAATGGTACAGGCCGCCAACCTCATTCAAATCCTTTCGCTGCGCCAGTATTTGCGCCGTGGCTTCCGCGATCATGCGGCTCCAGGTCGGCGCGCCGAACTGGTCGTCCACGATCTTCAACTCATCCCGCTCTTTTGCCAGCCGCAGCACGGTCAACAGGAAATTCCGGCCGCGCAGGCCATACACCCAGCTGGTGCGGAAAATCAGGTGCGGAATGCCCGCGGCCTGCACCGCGCGTTCCCCGGCCAGCTTGGTCTTGCCGTAGACGCTGAGCGGATTGGGCGCATCTTCCTCGGTATAGGGCGTAGTCCTGGCGCCATCGAACACGTAGTCGGTGGAATAGTGGACCATCGCGGCGCCGAGCCGCCCGGCCTCTTCCGCCATGATGCCGGGCGCAACGCCGTTGATCGCCATGGCCAGGTCCGGTTCGCTCTCGGCCTTGTCCACGGCGGTATGGGCAGCCGCGTTAACGATCAGATCCGGCCCGGCAGAGCGGATCGCATGCCGAATTGAATCGGAGTCGGTCAGATCCATTCCCTGGCGGCCGACGGCGACCACCTCGCCCAGCGTGGCCAGGGTGCGCTGCAACTCCCAGCCGACCTGACCGTTCTTGCCAATGAGCAGGATTTTCATCATGAGCGGGGGACCGGAAACTCTGCCGGCAGCTGGCCGGCTTCCAGATGTAAATTGTCGGCGCAATATCGCCATAAATTGCTGTAGGTCGCCAACAAGTCTTCCACCCTTTCATTTGCCATATTGAGCGCAGCCGCAAATTGCGCCGCATCTTCCATGTATTCATGCACCAGCTGGTTGCGCAAAACGCGCATGCCCATCCAGCGGGCCGCATCCGGAACCAGACGGAGCCGTTCACCCCGGTTGAGGTTGTCGATCGCGGCACCGGTTTTTTCCCCGACCAGCTGCAAAAACAGAGGCAAAAGCTTATCGCCGATAGTATCCTGCATACGTCCGAATTTGGCGGCAAAGGATTCCACCATGTCGGCACGCTGAGGATCGCCCGCCAAGGCGGAAACCCAGCCCGCGTCAATCGGCCCGGCCTGGCTGAGGCGTTTGCGCACCTCCGCCAGTACGGAGGCTTCCCGGCTGACCGTTCCCAGCACCTGCAAAAAACGGTTCAAGTGTTTTGTCTCAATGAGCGCATTCACAGTCTCACTCCTGTACGCTTCGCTTCTTCGTGGACGGACAGCCATTTCTGGGCGGGGCTCCATACTACGATATCCATTTTTTGTTCACCCAGTTTCGCCTGCAGGGCGGCGTACATCCGGCTGATTTTTGCCATCGCGTCCACCAGCGGTGCCGGACTTTCCACGTACAGGTCGATGTCGCCGCCCCTGGCGCCGTCATCCACACGGGAGCCGAACAACCATACTTCGGCGTCCTTGCCGAACACCTCTCCGACCGTCAGCCGGATCGCCTCTGCTTGTGGCGGCGTCAGTCTCATTGGGCAGGTTTCTTGATTATCCAGCGGTTTGCAGGTCGGCTTCCCGCCATGCCCTGCCGGCCTGGTCCTTGGCGGAAAGAATCGGCGTTTCCCGAATCGGCCAGCTTATCGCCAGGTCGGGGTCGTCCCAGCGCACGCACCGCTCGTGCTCGGCCGCCCAGTAGTCCGTCGTCTTGTAAAGAAACTCGGCATAGTCCGACACCACCAGGAAGCCGTGCGCGAAACCGGGCGGAATCCAGGCCATGCGCTTGTTTTCCGCCGACAGGTTATAGCCGCACCATTTGCCGAACGTGGGCGAGTCCCGGCGCAGGTCCACCGCAACGTCGAACACCTCGCCGGCGGTCACGCGCACCAGCTTGCCCTGCGGCTGCCGGACCTGGTAATGCAGGCCGCGCAGCACGTTTTTTGCCGAGCGGGAGTGGTTGTCCTGGACGAACTGCGCCGTGATGCCGGCCTGCTCGGCCAGCGCCCTCTGGTTGTAGCTTTCGAAGAAAAAACCGCGTTCGTCGCCGAATACCTGGGGCTCGATGAGCAGCACGTCGGGAATGGAGCAAGGGATGATTTTCATAGTCCCGCTCCTTGCGCCTGCCGGTCGGCGTGATAGCTCGACCTGACCATCGGGCCGCAGGCGGCGTTGCTGAAACCCATTTCCGCGGCGGCGGCGGCGAAGCGCTCGAATTGGGCCGGCTCGACGAAGCGCGTCACCGGCAGGTGGTGTCGAGTCGGCTGAAGATACTGGCCGATGGTGAGCATTTCCACGCCGTGGGCACGCAGGTCGCGCATCACTGCCAGAATCTCGTCGTCGGTTTCGCCGATGCCCACCATCAGGCCGGACTTGGTCGATATCCGCGGGTAACGACGTTTGAATTCGTGCAGCAATTTGAGCGAGTGGGCGTAGTCGGCGCCGGGGCGGGCCTCCTTGTACAGGCGCGGCACGGTTTCCAGGTTGTGGTTGAGGACGTCGGGCAAATCGCCGCTCAAAGCCTCCAGCGCGGTTTCCAGCCGGCCGCGAAAATCCGGCACCAGGGTTTCGATCCGGGTGCGCGGCGATTCGGCGCGGATGGCGCGGATACAGGCGGCGAAATGGCCGGCGCCGCCGTCCCGGAGGTCGTCGCGATCGACGCTGGTGATCACCACGTATTCGAGGCCCATCACCGCGACCGAGTTGGCGATCTGCGCCGGTTCCTGCGGATCGGGCGGCAGCGGCGTGCCGTGGGCAACGTCGCAGAACGGGCAGCGGCGCGTGCACAGGTCGCCCAGAATCATGAAGGTGGCGGTGCCGTGGCTGAAGCATTCGCCGATGTTGGGGCAGGAGGCTTCCTCGCACACCGTGTGCAGCTTGCGCTCGCGCAGGATCTGCTTGATTTCCTGGTACTTGGCCGAGGTCGGCGCCTGCGCGCGAATCCAGCGCGGCTTCCGGAGCGGCTCGGAGGGGATGATCTTGATCGGGATGCGTGCGGTTTTAGCTTCGCCCGTTTGGCGTTCAGCCATCTTTTAGTCCTTTAAATTGAAACTCGCGAAGCGAGACTTCGTCCCCCTTCTCGCCGGATTGAGCGGCTTTGCCGCCAATCCCGGCGGGGACACTCCTTGCGGGTGCTCCCGCAGGCGGGAGAGGGTTAGGGGTGAGGGAATGGTCACGGCGAATTGCTGTTTCAAGACTCGGGGTGGCGGCTCGCCGTGGCTATTAGCTCGGCGAGATGCTGCGCCAGTTTGTTGTTTATTGTTTCCAGCCCGTCGTCGATTCCATGCGCCTTCGCCTGGGTCACCGCCAGTCCGGCGTAGCCGCACGGATTGATCGCGGCGAATGGCGCCAGGTCCATATCCACATTGAAGCTTATACCATGATAGCAGCAGCCGTTCCGGATGCGCAGGCCGAGGGCCGCGATCTTGGCGCCGCCGACGTAGACGCCCGGCGCCTTGTCGCGCCGTTCCCCGTTCACGCCGTATTCCGCGAGGACGTCGATGGCCGCCTGCTCCATGCGCCGCACCAGTTCCTTGACGCCGAGATTGCGCCGCTTCAGGTCCAGCAGCAGGTAGGCGATGGCCTGTCCCGGCCCGTGGTAGGTGATCTGGCCGCCGCGGTCGATCTTCACTACTGGAATCGAGGTGGCGCGCAGCAAGTGTTCGGGCTTGCCGGCAAGGCCCAGGGTATAGACCGGCGGATGTTCGAGCAGCCACAATTCATCCGGCGTGTCCGGCCCCCGCGCCGTGGTGAAATCCTGCATCGCGCGCCAGGCCGGCAGGTAGTCCACCCGGCCTAGCGGCCTGGTGAGGAGTAAGGAGTGAGGAGTGAGGAGCACCCCTCCCCCCGCGTCGCACTCCTCACTCCTCACTCTTCTCTCCTCACGGCTCAAAGCGCCATCGCCACCATCGGGTGGGCGCTGATCTCGCGGTACAGATCGTCGAGTTGCGCCTGAGAGGTGGCGGTAATGGTGCAGGTCAGGGAAACGTATTTGCCGGCCCGGCTGGCGCGCATTTCCATGCTGGCTGCGTCGAAGTCCGGCGCGTGGCGCAGCACGACCTCCAGCATCGCGTCGGCGAAGCCGTCTTTCGCCTCGCCCATGATCTTGACCGGGAAAGGGCAGGGGAACTCGAGCAGGGTAGTGGATTCGCTCATCGCGTTCAGCCTTTCCGCATGACCGTTGTCTTGTAATCCTGATACAGCCGGTACATCCGCCGGAACAGCGGCCCCGGCTTGCCGTCGCCGACCGGCTGGCCGTCCAGCGCGGTGATTGCCTGCACTTCCCTGGCGGAGGAAGTCAACCACAGTTCCTGTGCCGTTCTCACTTCCTGCTCGGCGATGCGCCGCACTTCGCAGGCCATGGCGGCGGCCGCCGCGAGTTCGAGGATGACGTCGTAGGTGATGCCGGGCAGCATCAGGTTGTCCTTCGGCGGCGCCAGCAGGACGCCGTCGCGCACCACGAAAATATTGCTGGCGGCGCCTTCGGTCAGGAATCCGTCGCGCAGCAGCAGGGTTTCCGCCGCGCCGGCATCCACCGCCAGCTGGCGCAGCAGCACGTTGGGCAGCAGGGAAATCGCCTTGATGTCGCAGCGCAGCCAGCGGTTGTCCGCCGCACTCACCACCGCCACGCCGCTGTCCACCAGTTCCGGCGGCGACGTCACCAGCGGGTTGCTCATCATGAACACCGTGGGCGGAACGCCGGGCGGAAAGGCATGGTCGCGCTTGGCGACGCCGCGGGTGACGTGCAGGTAGAGCGACTGGTCCTCGTCCGCGTTGCGCGCGATCAGTTCTTCGACCAGGCCGACCCATTCCTCCTCGCTGTGCGGGTTGGGAATGCGGATGCCGTCCAGGCTGTGCTGCAGGCGGCGCAGATGCTCGCGCAGGCGAAACGCGCGGCTCGAGTAAACCGGGATCAGCTCGTAGACGCCGTCGCCGAAAATGAAGCCACGGTCGAGCACCGGCACGCGCGCCTGCTCGACCGGCATGAACTCGCCGTTGAGATAGATCACTTGAACCACAGCTTGATGCTGTCCCAGCCGCGTTTGAAGAAGTTCGCCGTTTCCACGTTCTCGAGCGCCACCAGCGGAGTTTCGGCGTAGGGCCTGTCGTCCAGCGCCAGGCGGATGGTGCCGACCGTCTGGCCGGCCGAGATCGGCGCCAGCAGCGGCTGCTTGCTGACCAGGGTGGCTTTCAGGTGTGGATACAGGCCTTTCGGCAGCGAGACATAAAAATCCTGGGTCACGCCGGCCTTGAGGGCATTTTCGCCGCCCTTCCACACCGGCAGGGTGGCGACCGCCTGGCCCTTCTGGTACAGGCGGTGGGTGTCGAAATTCTGGAAGCCGTAATTCAGCAGTTTCTGGCTTTCGCCGGCGCGCAGGCTGTCCGAGTCCGTGCCCAACACCACCGAGATCAGCCGCGTATTCCGCCTGGCCGAGGCGATCAGGCAGAATCCGGCGGTTTCGGTGTGCCCGGTCTTCATGCCGTCCACGGTGGGATCCTGCCACAGCAGGCGGTTGCGGTTGGCCTGGGTGATGTTGTTGTACTTGAATTCCTTCAACGAATAGAGCGGGTAGTACTCGGGGAAATCGCGGATGATCGCCCGCGCCAGCAGCGACAGGTCATACGCCGTGGTGTAGTGCTGCGGGTCGGGCAGGCCGGTGGCGTTCGTGAAATGGGTGTGGCTCATGCCCAGGCGCTGGGCCTCCCGGTTCATGCGCCGGACGAACTCCTCTTCGCTGCCGGCGATGCCTTCGGCCAGCGCGATGCAGGCGTCATTGCCGGATTGCACGATCATGCCGCGGATCAGGTCGTACACGGTTACCGGCGTCTTCGGCTGGATGAACATGCGCGAACCCTCGGCGCGCCAGGCGCGCTCCGACACCGGCAGCGTCTGGGCGGTCTGGATCGTTCCCTGGCGCAGGGCGGCGAAAGTCAGGTAGGCGGTCATCAGCTTGGTGAGCGACGCCGGCTCCACCCTCTCGTCGCCGCCGCGCTGCACCAGCGTCTGGCCGCTGTAAAAATCCGCCAGGAGAAAGCTTCTGGCCGCGATTTCCGGCACGGGCGGCTGGGCGGCGGCAACAACGGGCAGGGCAAGGCATAGCAATGCAAACAAGGTTTTTTTCATCGTGGGATTGGTGCTCCAAAAATTAGCGGGTGCTCAACACTGCTTTGATGTTGAGCGAATTTCTGATGTCGGCGGCGGCCTGGCTGGCTTCGGCCAGGCTCTGGTACGGCCCGGCGCGCACCCGGAACAGCCCGTCGCCCGGCAGGATTTGCAGTTTGTCGGCAAGCTGGGCCAGCTCGATTTTGAGCCTGCCGCGGAATTGCTCGGCGTTTTCCCGCACGCTGAACGCGCCCAGCTGGACGTAATGGCCGCCGCCGAGAGCCGATGCCGGCGCGTCCAAAGCCGCCGCCGGGCTCGCATCCGCCTGCGGCACGGGAGCCTCCTCCGGCCTCTGCGCCGGCATGGCCGGGACGTAATTGGCGGGATCGATCGCCTCCACCTCGACCGGCGTGCTGCCGCCGGCCAACACGCCCAGCTTGTAGGCTGCGGTGTAGGACAAGTCGATCAGGCGGTCGCTATGGAACGGGCCGCGGTCGTTGACCCGCACCACCACCGATTTGCCGTTCTTCAGGTTGGTGACGCGGACATAGCTCGGGATCGGCAGCGTGCAGTGCGCCGCCGTCATTGCATACATGTCGTAGGTTTCGCCGATCGAGGTTTTCTGCCCGTGGTAGCGCCGGCCGTACCACGATGCCACGCCGGTTTCCTTGTAGGGCTGGAGGCTGGTGGCGGGCGTGTAGGACTGCCCCAGCACGGTGTAGGGCCGGCTGGCGGCGCGGTGCAGCGGCTCCGCCTTGGGAACCGCATCGGGAATGGCGTCGAGATTGGCGGGCGGATTTTCGCCCGGGCCGTCGTCGAGGTAATAGCCGCCGCCCTTTTTCGCCACGACAGCAGGCGCCGAAGCAGACGGCTTCCAAACGGACACCGGGGCATCGTGGCGCGGCGCGACGCCGCCGCAACCGGCAAAAAATGCGGGCACGAGACAAACAATGCACCCCGCGCGCAGCTTCATTTTACCCACCCCTCACTCCTCACTCCTCACCGACCTTACGACTGCACCAGTTTCCGATGGGTCTGGATGCTCATCAACATACCAAAACCGAGCAGCAGTGTCACCATGGAAGTCCCGCCGTAGCTGATCAACGGTAGCGGCACGCCGACCACGGGCAGGATGCCGCTCACCATGCCCATGTTGACGAAAGCGTAGGTGAAGAAGGTCAGCGTGATGCTGCCCGCCAGCAGGCGGCTGAACAGGGTCGGCGCCTTGGCGGCAATGACCAGGCCGCGGCCGATCACCAGCAGGTACAGTACCAGCAGGATGAGGTTGCCGGCCATGCCGAATTCCTCGGAAAACACCGCGAACACGAAATCCGTGGTGCGTTCGGGCAGGAAATCGAGATGCGCCTGGGTGCCGTTGAACCAGCCCTTGCCGAAAACCCCGCCCGAACCCAGCGCGATCGACGACTGGATGATGTGATAGCCCGCCCCGAGCGGATCCTGGGACGGATCGAGCAGGGTCAGGATGCGCTGGCGCTGGTAGTCGTGCAGCAGCGACCACAGGATCGGCGCGCTCGCCGCGAATATCCCGGCCAGCCCTAGGATGATGCGCCAGCCCAGGCCGGCCAGGAACAGCACATAGAAGCCGGAGGCGGAGATCAGCAGCGACGTGCCCAGATCGGGCTGCTTCATGATCAGCCCCACCGGCGCCGCCAGCAGCACCACGGCGACGCCGTAATCCTTGAGGTTGAGGGTTTTTTCGCGCTTGTCGAGGTACCAGGCCAGCATCAGCGGCACCGCGAGCTTCATGATTTCCGACGGCTGGATGCGGGTGACGCCGACATGCAGCCAGCGCCGCGCACCGTGGCTGACGTCGCCGAACAGCGCCACCCCGACCAGCAGCAGCAGGCCGACTGCGTACATCGGCAGCGCCAGGCGGGCGATGTGCTGCGGCGGGACGTTGGCGATGCCCCACATGAAGGCCAGCGCCACCGCCATGTTGGCCATCTGGCTGGTGGTCTTGCCCAGGTCCTGGTCGGTCGCGCTGTACAGCACCACCAGGCCGATCAGCAACAACAGCAGGATGAACCCCAGCAGCAGGCTGTCGATGTGCGCGGTGAGCCGCATCCACAAGCGGTTAATCATGCTCCTCCTCGACCGCGTCCGGCCCTTCGGCCACCGGCACCGGCGGCACCTTGCCGAGCAGGTAGTAGTCCATCACCTGGCGGGCGATCGGCCCGGCGGTCGAGCCGCCGTGGCCGCCGTTTTCCACCAGGATCGCCATGGCGATCCTGGGCTTGTCCGCCGGCGCGTAGGCGATGAACAGGGCGTGGTCGCGATGGCGCTCGGCGATCCGGCTCGCCACGTATTTTTCGTTCTGCTTGATGGCGACCACCTGCGCCGTGCCGGTCTTGGCGGCGATCAGGTAGGGCGCGTTCGCACCCACGCTCGCCGCGGTGCCGCCCGGCTGGGTGACGCCGATCATGGCTTCCTTCACCAGCTCCAGGTTTTCCGGCTTGAGGTCCAGGGCCGCATCCGGCCTGGCCTGCACCGCCCTGAGCTGGCTGGTGGCGCTATCCTGGATCGAGCGCACCAGGTGCGGCCTGACCACCACGCCCTTGTTCGCCAGGATCGAAACGGCAAACGCCAGCTGCAGCGGCGTCGCCAGGTTGTAGCCTTGGCCGATGCCGACGCTGACGGTGTCGCCGGCATACCATTTCTGCTTGTAGCGTTTCGTTTTCCACTCGCGCGACGGCAGCAGGCCAGTGGTTTCGCCCTCGATGTCGATGCCGGTTTTCTTGCCGAAGCCGAACTGGCCAATGAAATTGAAGATATTGTCCGGCCCCAGATCGTTGGCCAGGCCGTAGTAATAGGTATCGCACGATACGATGATGGATTTTTTCAGGTCCACCGAACCGTGCCCGCCCTGCTTCCAGTCGCGGTAATGGTGGCTGTTGCCCGCCAGCATGAAATAGCCGGGATCGGAAATGGTGTAGGACGGCGTGCGCTTGCCCAGTTCCAGGCCGGCCAGCGCCATGAACGGCTTGAAGGTCGAACCCGGCGGATATTGCCCGCGCAGGGCGCGGTTGTTGAGCGGCTTGTCGATGGAGTTGTTGAGCGCATCCCAGCTGGTCGGGTCGATGCCGTCGATGAACAGGTTGGGATCGAAGCCCGGCTTGCTGACGAAGGCCAGCACTTCGCCGTTGGCGGGATCGAGCGCCACCATGGCGCCGCGGTACTGGCCGAACGCCTTCTCGGCGATTTCCTGCAAGCGGCTGTCGAGCGCCAGGGTGAGGTTGTCGCCGGATACCGGCGCGCGGCGGCTCAGGGTGCGCAGGGCGTGGCCGCCGGCATCGGTTTCCACCTGCTCGAAGCCGGTGATGCCGTGCAGCTGCTTCTCATAGCTCTGCTCCACGCCGAGCTTGCCGATGTGGTCGGTGCCGCGGTAGTTCGCCATGTCGTCAGAATCTTCCAGCATTTCCAGGTCGGCATCGTTGATCCGGCCGATATGGCCGATGGCGTGGGAAGCCAGTTCTCCCTTGGGATAGTGGCGGAACAGGCGCGCCTTGATTTCCACGCCGGGGAAGCGGTAGCGGTTGGCGGTGAAGCGGGCCACCTCGACATCGTTGAGGCGGGCGCGGATCGGCAGGCTCTCGAAATTGCGCGATTCCTCCAGCAATTTCCTGAAGCGCTTGCGGTCGCGCGGCTGGATATCCACCAGCCTGGACAGGTCGTTGATCGTCGCTTCCAGGTCCTTCACCTTGCTCGACGTGATTTCCAGGGTATAGGCCGAATAGTTGTGCGCCAGCACCACGCCGTTGCGGTCGAGGATCAGGCCGCGGTTGGGCACGATGGGCACGATGGTGATGCGGTTGTTTTCCGCCAGGGTGCGGAAGTATTCGTGCTGCACCACCTGCAGGAAGAAAAATCGCCCCACCAGCAGCGTGAACAGCAGGACGACGCCGACCGCCGCCACGCCCAGCCGCCAGCGGAAATAATACAGCTCTCTCTGGTGGTCCCTGAGTTCCGCCGGACGATTCACTTGTGACCTGCGGAATACACCGTATTGGGATCGGGCCGGCCGCGCTGCGGCAACAGCAACAGCAGGCTCAGCGGCGGCCACAGCGCCGCGCCGGTCAGGCAGGCGAGAAAATAGCCCAGGCCCGGCGCCGCCGCGCCGCCGAACAGGCGGATCAGCAGCATGGCCGCCTGCGCCAGCAGCAGCAGCACCAGCACATGCGAAGCCTGCTGCCACAGGCCGAAGGTCTGGATGCGCCGGTGCAGCACGATGGCCGCATACACGGCGAGGATGTAGGCGAAGGCGTGCTGGCCCAGAATGGCGCCATCGCCGATGTCCATCAGCAGGCCCGCCAGCCAGGGCAGGCCGATCCCCAGCTTGCGCGGCTCGTGGATCGCCCAGAACAGCAGCACCAGCGCGACGAAATCGGGGCGAAACGACAATACCAACCCCTGCCAGGGGAGCAGGTTGAGCAGCAGCGCGCCGGCCAGCGTCAGCAGGATGAACCCGAAACTGGCGGGCTTGAGCAGTTCGGGCGCGCGGGCGGAAGTCAATGCCATCAGTTCCTCCGCCTCTTGCCGGCGGGCTTGACGCCGGCCTGATCCGCGCCGACGGCAGGTTCGGGCAGGAGAGCCTGGATTTCCCGCCCGGCTCCGCCCAGGATCAGCAGCTGCTTGTGCCGGTTCACTCCCGCGCTCGGCGTGCAGGAAATCTTGGCAAAGGACGCGTTGCGCTCGATTTTCGACACCGCCGCCACCGGCAGCCCGGCAGGGTAGACGCCGTCGATACCGGAAGTGACCAGGATATCGCCGTTTTGCACATCCGCGTTGGCCGCCATGAACGGCAGTTCCAGCGTGCCGTCCTGGCCGTGGCCGAAGGCGATGGCGCGGGTGCCGTTGCGCACGATCTCGATCGGGATCGCCTGGTCCTTGTCGGTCAACAGGGTGATCTCGCTGCTGAACGGGTAGACGCGGGTGACCTGGCCGATCACGCCGATGTCGTCGATCGCCGGCTGGCCGGGCTTGACGTTCTGGATGGAGCCTTTGTCCACGATGATTTTCTGGGAGAACGGATCACGGCCGGCATAAATGATTTCGGCGGCGACCACGGTTTCCCGCCGCGGCGGCTGGACATCGAGCATCTTGCGCAGATAGGCGTTCTCCGCCTGCATCGCCTGCATCCGCTGCAGCTGTGCCGCCTGCAACAGCTGGCGCTGCCTGAGCTGGGCGTTTTCGCCCTGCATGCGCGCCTGGGTGACGAAAAAGCTGCCGGTCTGGTCGAGCAGTTCGGCGGGGGAATTGGCCAGGCGCTGCAACGGGCTGATCGTGACCGCCAATACCTGTCGCAGGCCGGTCATCGCGTTCTGGCGGGCATCCAGGACCATCAGCACCACCGAAATGATGGCGAAGAATATGAAGCGGGTTCGCGGGCTGGGGCCGAGCTTGAAAAACGGTGGCGGTTGATGATCCATATGGAGTTATCGGTTTTCAGCCATCAGTTTTCAGCAAAACGCCGAATATCGCCATGATGCTTACCGATAACTGATAACCGATGACTGACAACGGTTAATCGTTGGTGAAAACGCCGCCGAGCTTGTCCATTTCTTCCAGCGCCCGGCCGCTGCCGCGCACCACGCAGGTGAGCGGATCTTCGGCGACGATCACCGGCAAGCCGGTTTCTTCCATCAGCAGGCGGTCCAGGTCGCGCAGCAGCGCACCGCCGCCGGTCAGCACCATGCCTTTTTCGGCGATGTCCGCGCCCAGTTCCGGCGGGGTCTGCTCCAGCGCCGACTTGACCGCGCTGACGATGCTGTTGAGCGGATCGGTCAGCGCCTCGAGGATTTCGTTGCTGGAGATGGTGAAGCTGCGCGGGATGCCTTCGGCCAGGTTGCGGCCCTTGACTTCCATCTCGCGCACTTCGGAGCCGGGGAAGGCCGAACCGATCTGTTTCTTGATGTTTTCCGCGGTGGCTTCGCCGATCAGCATGCCGTAGTTGCGCCGGATGTAGTTGATGATCGCCTCGTCGAACTTGTCGCCGCCGACCCGCACCGATGCTGCGTAGACGATGCCGCCGAGCGAGATCACGCCCACTTCGGTGGTGCCGCCGCCGATGTCCACCACCATCGAGCCGGTCGCCTCGGCCACCGGCAGGTCGGCGCCGATCGCCGCCGCCATCGGCTCCT
>JAQTMN010000033.1 GCA_028714315.1 Sulfuricella sp.
AGCTCCGCAACGCGGCTACCGATCACATGACTGAACTTGAAAAATCGCCCGAACGGGTCAAGGCTTTCTTCCAAGACCCGAAAGTGTGCTATGCCGCATAAATATTTATTCGGGCCGGATCAATAGTCCCATTCCTACCAGCTTGCCGATGAAGTAAGTGGCGGCTCCGGCGCCGCCGCCGATCGCCAGCATGCGCAATCCGCCGAAGAGGGCGCGGCGGCCGGTGAACAGGCTGATGGTTGCGCCGATGCCGAATAGCGCCACGCCGGTCAAGGCGATGGTCGCGAACAGGGCGGCCATGCCGGTGGCGAAGAAATACGGCAAGAGCGGCACCAGCGCCCCGGCGGCGAAGGAAAAGAACGAGAACAGCGCCGCATCCCACGGCGAGCCCAGCCCGGCTGGATTCAAGCCCAGTTCCTCGCGCGCCAGCGTGTCCAGCGCCTGGTCCGGGTCGGCGATGATCCGGTCGGCGAGCCTTCGCGCTTCCTCGGCGCCCAGTCCCTTGGCCTGGAAGATCAGCGCCAGCTCGGCAGCTTCCTCCTGCGGATATTCCTCCAGCTCTTCGCGCTCCAGGCCGATCTGGTATTCGTACATCTCGCGCTGCGAGCGCACCGAAACGTATTCTCCCGCCGCCATCGAGAACGCGCCGGCCAACAGTCCCGCCACACCCGCCAGGAGGATTGCCCCGGCGTCGGAAACCGCGCCCGCCACGCCCAGGATCAGGCTGGCGTTGGAGACCAGCCCGTCGCTCGCGCCGAACACCGCCGCGCGCAGGTTGCCGTTGCCGCCCGCGCCGCGGTGGCGGCGACCGACATCCTCCAACCGGTGCGGCATTTCGTGCCCCGCCGGCGGGCTCGGCGGAAAGCCGGCTGGCGCATAGATCGACATGCCGCGCACTTTCATCGCCGCCAGCACGGCGCGCAGCCGGCGCGGGCCGAACCGGCGCAGCAGCCGGATCACGATGCGGCTGCGCAGGTCCGGCCGATACGCCGCCGGCAGCGCCACGCCGGCCTTGATCGCCTCGGCGGCCCACAATTCGGCCTGCCTGTCGGCGGCGCGGGCCAGTTCGAGAAACAGGATCTGGCGCGGCGTGCCGGACTCGGCATCGGAAATCATCCGGTACAAATATGCGGAGCGCTTTTCCTCGCTCCAGCTTTCCAGTTCGTGCATGGCGTTTTTCCCGGCGGCGCGCCCAGGCAGCGCGTTGTTATCCATTATTTATTTCTCATTTTTTTCGGCCCGTTGCATAATGCCCGATTGGCGAAAAAACCGGGCACGGACATTTTGGAACCTGTCGAATTGCTGAAGCAGAATCTGGCGATCGAGCCGGATTTACAAAATTTTATCGGTTTTGTCCTGGCGAGCGTGAACAAACTCGGCGGAAACGCTTTTGCCGCCAGCATCGCCTCGCTCGATCTGATGCAGCGACTGCGCAATGCCGGCGCGGGCACGGGTTATCCCCTACCGGTCACCCTGCAGCTGCACGGCCAGCAGCTGTCGGCCAAATGGGGGGAACGGGCGGAGCGCGCCAAAATCGTCGCTTTCGACCAGCCGTTGCCGGCAGAGGCCGTCGCCCAGCTGCGCCGGCAACTGACGCAATCGACCGCTGCCGCCGACCCGGCCATCCTGTTGCAGCGCAATGCCGAGATGGCGCGCCATCTCGACGAAACCCGCGCCCGCACCGAGAAAGAACTGGAATCGATGCAACAGGCGCTGGAACGGCGCCAGAGAGAACTGCGCGAATCCGTGCGCCAGGCCGAAACCGACCCGCTCACCGGCCTCCTCAACCGCCGTGCCTTCGACGAAAAGCTCGGCGTGGCGTTCCGCCATACCATGCGGCAGCGAAACGAACCGCTGACGCTGATCATGCTCGATCTCGACTACTTCAAGGACATCAACGACCAGCACGGCCACCAGTTCGGCGACGCCTACCTCAACAAGGCCGCCCACACCCTGTGCAGCGTTATCCGCCAGGACGTGGATTTTGCCTTCCGCTTCGGCGGGGACGAATTCGCCATGGTGATTTTCGCCGACTATCCCCTTGCCTGCGACAAGGCGCGCCAAGTGCTCCGGATGATGGAGAACAAAATCAGCATCGGCATCACCGCCGTCAACGCGGATACCCCCGACTCGCTCACCCTGGAGGAATTCATCCACCACGCCGACACGGCCTTGTACGAGGCCAAGCGCCGCGGCCGCGGCCGCGCCGTGGTCGATCTTTGCCCGTCGCCGCACAGCGGCGACTGCGTCTTCCCCTGCCCGAAATCGGCCGGCTGCGGTGACTAAGGTTTACGATAGCGCGCTCGACTGCCGGCTGCTGTACAACAGCCCGGTGCAGAACGAAAGCGCCCTGATCCTGCTGCGCTCGCGCCTGTCGGCGATCGTCCAGCGCCTCGGCTTTCCGGACCGGAAGCGGGAAAATATCGCGCTGGTTGCCTCGGAGCTGGTCAGCAACCAGGTCAAGCACGCCTACGGGCGCGGCCTGATCCAGGTCTGGCAGCAGCCCGGGCCGGTGCTCGATCTGCTCGCGCTGGATTATGGTCCCGGCATCGCCAACCTTTCCCGCGCGGAGGAGGACGGCTATTCCAGCGTCTCCACCCTGGGCAAGGGCTTGGGCAGCATTCGCCGCCTGAGCGACGAAGCGTTCGTCTACACGCGGCAGGAAAACAGCGGCCCGGCGAAAAAATGGAGCGGGACGGTTTTCCTGGCGCGTTTCCATCCCGGCAGCTCGAACGGCGGGGCGGCGGCGGGCGGGGGCGGCGCCTCGCCCTTTTCCGCCGGGCTGGAAGTGGGGCTGTTCTCCCGCTCGCTGTCGGACAAGCGCCATAACGGCGATCGCGTTTATCTGCAGGAAGCGGGCGGCAAACTGCGCTGGCTGCACCTCGACGGCCTCGGCCACGGCGAGCCGGCGCAGGCTGCCACGGCCAATCTCGGCGCCCACCTGTCACATTGCGACACCCCCGAATCGCTGCTTGCCGCCGCGGACCGCCAGCTCAACGGCACGCGCGGCGCCGTCGCCATCGTCGGCGAGATCGGCCGGGCGGGCAGGACGCTGGACATCCTCGGCGTCGGCGACATGCATGCCCACGTCCTCGACAACGAAGAGCTGCACAGCCTGTCTTTCGCGCCGGGGGTGCTGGGCAAGGAGCACAAGAATCCGGCCCGGATCCGGTTTGCCTTCGATGCGCGCGGCCTGGCCATCTCCGCCACCGACGGCATCCGCCGGAACTGGGAGGCGTCCAGTTTTCCCGGTTTGCTCCACCAGCATCCCCAGTTGATCGCCTACACGCTGGGGAATATCATGGGCAGGATTTCCGATGACCAGTCGCTGTGCGTCGTCAGCATTGATTAGGGTGAAGCTCGCGAAGCGAGACCTTATGTCCCTCGTCACGGCCGTTAAGAATATCCAAGAATAATCCAGGGAGAAACCATGGCTCAGCAGAAAATAACCAGTGCCAGCACGAAACTGACGGAATTGCTCAAGCTCCAGATCGGCAACATTTCGCAGACCATCGAAAACGAAGGCCAGAACATCTTCGGCGGCAGCAACAACCTGCTCGGCACCGACGAGATCACCGATTTCTGTATCGAATTCCTGCAGTTGCTGGTCGCCCTGCTTGAATCCAGGGATCCGCATGACGACGCTTCGCCCCAATTTCACGCCCTGGAAATGTATTTCAACAACCTGTCGAAACAGATCCTGGTGCGCGGCGGCCGGGTGGAAGACCTGGTGCGCTATATCCAGTTCATGCAGCGCACGCTGATCGAGGCGCTGGACAACGACAAGAAAATCACCGTCGAGGATGCTCGCGCCATCCTGCTGTTTCTCTCCGGCATTTTCAACGAGCTGATCCTCGCGGTATTCCAGGCCTACCTCGACGAAAAGGAGCGCACCATCTATGCCCAGGAGGCCGAGCTGCGCGAGACGGCCACCCCGATCACCGAAATCTGGGACGGCGTGCTCACCCTGCCGATCATCGGCACCCTCGATTCCAGCCGCACCATGCTGGTGATGGAGGCGCTGCTCAACCGCATTGCCAAGGATCACGCCAACGCCGTGGTGATGGATCTGACCGGCGTAAAAAATATCGATTCGCAGGTATCCCACCACCTGATCCAGATGGTGCGCGCCGTGCAGCTGATGGGTTCCGACGCCATCATCACCGGCATCCGCCCGGAGATCGCCCGCGCCCTGACCAGCCTAAACATCGACCTGAGCGGCGTCACTACCCGCGCCAGCCTGTCCGACGGGCTGAAAGAGGCATTCCGCCGCATGGGCATCCAGGTCAGCCACAAGGCCGGCTGATTACGTGGCCATCCTCGGTCTGCACCTGACCCAGATCGGCAGCGGCGATTTCCTGCTGGAACCGTCGCGCAGCCTGAACATCCGCGACCAGGGCTTGCTGATTGAGCAGATCGCCGAGCGCCTGCAGCAGGCCAGGGCTTCGTGCCTGTATTACGACCTTTCCGAACAGGCGCTGATCGACCCGGTTTACTACGCTTGGCTCGATGCGCTGGCGCGCGCCGGCCAGGCCGTCAACGTCCGGATGGTGTGTGTCCACATGCAGCCCACCGCGGCCTTCGCCCTGGCGCGATTCATGCGCGGCACCCCTCAATTCGAAACCGCCCTGGATATTTCCGGCTGGCAAAAAACGGGACAATGATGGACCTGACTCAGCTATTCAAATTCATGGCGGACAAGCGGGCGTCCGACATGTACATCTCCGCCGGCGCGCCGGTGCTGATGAAGATCGAAGGCGAAACCCTGCCGATCAACAACCAGGCGCTGGATGCGGAAACCGTCAGGAAAATCGCCTATTCGCTGATGTCGGCCAAGGACGTCAAAATTTTCGAGGATACTTTCGAGCTGAATTTCGGCTTCGGCGCGCCGAACATCGGCAAGTTCCGCATTAACGTGTTCCGCCAGCGCGACACCGTCGCCCTGGTGGCGCGCTACGTTCCCCACGCCATCCCCTCGATCGAGACCCTCGGCCTGCCGCAGTCGCTGAAAGGCCTGGCCATGGAAAAGCGCGGCCTGATCCTGGTGGTCGGCCAGACCGGCTCCGGCAAATCCTCCACCCTGGCGGCGATGATCGACCACCGCAACGGCAGCAAGGGCGGCCACATCCTCATGATCGAGGACCCCATCGAATACCAGCACCACCATAAGAAATGCATCGTCAACCAGCGCGAAGTCGGCATCGACACCCAGACCTATTCCGCCGCCCTGTTCAACGCCGTGCGCGAAGCGCCGGACGTGATGATGATCGGCGAAATCCGCGACCGCGAAACCATGCTGCAGGCGATGATCTACGCCGAAACCGGCCACCTGCTGCTGGCCACCATGCACGCCAACAACAGCTACCACACCCTGAATCGCGTCATCAACCTGTTCCCGCATGAAGCACGCAACCACCTGCTGCAAGACCTGTCGATCAGTCTCAAGGCCGTGGTTTCGCAACGGCTGGTGCGCGGCAAGGACGGCAAGCGGCTGCCAGCGGTCGAAGTGTTGTTGAATTCGTCCCATGTCGCCGAATTGATCAAGAGCGGCGAAACCGAAAGAATCAAGGAAGCGATGGAGCAAAGCCTGACGCCCGGCTCGCAGACCTTCGAGCAGGCGCTGGTCGGCCTCTACCAGGAAGGCCGGATCAGCCTGGACGAAGCCCTCGCCAACGCCGACTCCCCCACCAACCTGTCCTGGCTGATCAACAACGCCAAGCGCGATGACGCCGGCGCCTCCCCGGCCGGCAGCCCGATCGATGCGGACACGCTGTCCAATTTTTCCGGCTTCGACCTCGGCGCTGAACACGCCAATCCAATTGGCAACCCGTTACGCTGAGGGCGTGCATCGGCTTGCGGATGGTCCGGTGTTCGCGGTCGCGAAAGTGTGGAGCCTGCCCGAAAAATCATCGCGGCGATGTAAACGCCGCAATGATCCGGTCCATCAGGGCGAACAGCAAATCCACGCTATATCCCACAAGTAGCGCTACCGCAAAGACCGACAGGGATTTGATGTTCGGGTCTGCCTGCGCCACCGGCAGGAACCACACCACGATCAACCCCGCCAGGGTGCCCATGTAGAGTCGCAAACGATAGAGCATGTCCTGCTCCGGGGTATACGCCAGCGCCTTGATGTCCTGCGCCAGCATCCGGAGCACGTACAGGCACGCTCCCAACCAGCCGTAGAGCAACGGCAGGAGATAGAGCTCGACGGCCTGGGATACGAATTCGCTCACCAGCCGGACCCGCTGCAGGTCGTCATAGCCGGGGCTCTCTGCCGGCGGCACGTTCTTCGCAAAACCGAACCACTGAAGCGGCGTTTTCCAGACCATGTTCCACCGCTCCAGGATGTCATAGCGGATGGTGATCTCACTTTCCAGGGCCATTTTTCTGGCTTCGAGAGCCTGCGCCTTGGGGTCGTCGGCGCCGAGCACATCCAAAGCGGCGGAATTTTCCTCCACCTGTTTGACGATCTGCGCGGTTTCGCCGAGAACGCGGGAACCCACCACCCAATAGACCTGCACGGTAAGCAGCGAGAACAGGGCAATGAACGCCAAGACGCGGAACCAAAGCACCGACCGCTCGGCGGAGCTGATGGGTTGGGCGGTTCGGATCGAACGGGAAATCAGCCCCAACAGGCTCCGGTACGACACCAGGGGGCCGGTCTGCGTCGATGCCTTCAGGCTGGCGGTGGTAACGGGATGAACCGCCTTTCCCAACTGGTTGCGGGCGCCCCAGAACAGTACCTGTTGATCGAAGGTCGAAGGATTCGCCAGATCGGCGGCCAAAAGCTGCTTCGAGGAGATGACGATCTTCACCAGTTCCGGCGACAGGGGGATGCCATGGCTGGCGGCATGGGCGAGCAGCAATTCGGAATCACGGATTGCTTCCTCGATGGGTGGATCGAAAGAGACGTTTCCCCTGTTTTCGCCGCCGTCGCTCATGATTTACCTTACCTCGATCTTGTATTCGCAGGGCTTCCATCCCGACGATGCCGCGCACAGCACAGGGGTGTTGTCGGAATAGACGACGGTCACGCGCCAATGTCCGCGGGCCAGTTTCTCTTTGGAACTCCAGGTGCGCCAGCTGAAATATCCCTGCGTGCGTACTTCGGTAGCCAGTTTTTCCACCGCGCCGCGCTTGCCTGCGGGAATCTCGATTTCATCGGTTGGTTTGGCCACCCCCTCCGCGCGGAAACCCGTAATTGTTCCACGGAACCACTTGTGGCGAATGGGCAGCTTGCCTTCGGCGGATAGTTTGGAAAGGGCTTCCCCGGTACCTTTTACGCGCATCCAGAGCATTAGGCGGCTACCGACAGTGCTTCCGGAAATATCTGATTCGGGCTGCTTGGTGTCCATATTTACCCCCGTTGTCCAAACCGCTTTATCGATCTCGACAAAACGAGCAATCGGCGTCGGCGCGGGTATCTGAATCGCCTTGGCCTCCGGCGTGGGCTCGATGCCGCCGGCAGGGGCAGCGCATAGGACCGACAGGTTCAGCCTGAACTCGCATGGCGTGTCCGCGCCCTCATTCCATGCGTGACGATCCATCGAAGCGGTGCAGCCCGCATCCTCAAGCAAGGCGCGGTGTCCGCCGGCCGTACAGATCAGCACCGCGGCATGGCCGTCCCTGGCGAGAACCCTCACGTCGTAGCCTGAAAACCGTGACAGCAAGTCGGGATCGTGTCCTGTGGCGAATTGCAGCAGCGCCGGACCTTCCAGTCCTGCCGAGCGGCCGCTTTCATAGTGGACCGCCGATTCCACCGCGGTGGAAAGTTTGGTGAGTTCGGAGGCCTTGATCATCATCGCCTCTTCCGAAAAAGCTTCTTCACCGAATGCGTTGAGTGAAAACACCAGCGCAATGAAGAAACCCGCAAGGGGCAGCCGAAAATGGTTGTTCATGGCTCAACTCCAGAAGACGTAACGGTTATCTTCATCCTTGCCGGTGTCCAGGTTCCAGTTGCCGATTTCCGCGACATAGGCCTGATCCTCCCCGGAAACGCCTCGCCCGACGAGGGACCAGACGATTTTGACGCTGGAAAGGGCTTTCTCGAAGGCGGCGTCATAGTGTAAGCGGCCCACCGGTCCGGGAACCCGGAGGTCGGCAACGAACTGGGGATCGATTTCCCCCGGATCGGGATAAGTGAGACCACAATCTACCGCCGCGTGGCGGGCAGCGGGGAAGAGTTTCCCTCCTTCTTCCACCTTGTCCACGACAGCTCTGAACCCCGCGTGCCATTTGTGCGGATCCGGCTCATTGGCTTCATAGGCCGCGGGATGGCACGCCTGCAGCATTTCTTTCCAGAGCGCGGCGATGACCGGATCCAGCCGCCCGCTTCCCGGTTCATCGCAGCAATCCCAGATACCCGCATCGAGATGCTCGGCCAGGCCGATCTGGCCCAGGTTCAGCCGCTGGAAAATATAGGCGTCCTGATGCAGCTCGCAGACCCGGTGTTCGCGCTTGTGCTCGGCATAAGTCCCCACCTTGAGCTCAACGACCGGGTGGATGGTCACATCGGTGGCCACGTGAGCGGAATAGCCGAGCAACCAAGCCAATGCTTTGTCGCGTTCGATTCCCGGCGACATGGCCGCGACCAGGCGAATGCCTGCCTGGATGATGTCGCCGGTTCGCTCGTAGTGCATTAGGTCGGCCCATTTCGCCGCTCCGGAATCACCGATGGCAAGGTAGGGATAATCCGGGCTCACGGCGCCCAGTTCGCAAAACTTGAAAAACCGCATCACCGCGATCTTGGCTCCCGTGGCGAGGCCCGGGATCGTATCCAGTTGAGCGGGAACGCGAAGCAGGTTGACCAAAGTGATATGGGCGTAGGCACCAGGCATGATGTTTCCTTTCTTTCAACCAGCTTCGTTTCCGCCAGACGCCAGCCTTGGCGAATTCATCTTTATCTGCTCGACTCGGGCAGCAAATGGGTCGCCTGCAAATGGAAAATCTGAAAATATCGCAAACAAAGTTCAATATCTAGTGATTTGTTGAATATGATTCGACGATTTTGTCAGATACGACGGATATTAGCATCAGAAATGCCAAGTGCAAACGGGGGAAGCCCTAATTCTTCTCTACCTGATCAGGTCGGTTTGAATAGGGAAGGATCTTTACCGGACTCCCGCTTGCGTGGGAAAGGCGGGGCTTCAATATTCAGCTTCAGCATTTTCCTACTGGTGGCGACGCGGCAATGGATTGAGGGAGAATGCCCTCCCCTGGGAGCGCGTCAGCTCTGCGTAAACCGCCGGTATTGAATGGCCTCGGCGATATGCCCGCTGCCGATGTTTTCCGCTCCGGTCAGGTCGGCGATGGTGCGCGCCACCTTCAGCACCCGGTGATAGCCGCGCGCGGAAAGGTTGAGCCGGCCGATGGCCAGCTGCAGCAGGGCAGCCCCGGCGGCATCCGGCTGGCACAGGGCGTCGATTTCCCTGGTGCCCAGCTCCGCGTTGGCCTTGCCCTGGCGCTCCAGCTGGCGGTGGTAGGCGACCTCCACTCGCGCACGGATCGCCGCACTGGATTCGCCGACAGCCTGGCGGGTGAGGTCGGCCTCGGGCAGGGCGGGCACTTCGATCTGCAAATCGATGCGGTCGAGCAGCGGGCCGGAAATCTTGTTGCGGTAGCGCGCCACCTGGTCCGGCGTGCAGCGGCATTTGCCGTTGGCATGGCCGAGATAGCCGCATGGGCAGGGGTTCATCGCCGCCACCAGCTGGAATCGCGCCGGGAACTCGGCCTGGCAGGCGGCGCGGGAAATGGTGATGCGGCCGGATTCGAGCGGTTCGCGCAGCGCTTCCAGCACCTTGCGGTCGAATTCCGGCAGCTCGTCGAGGAACAGGACACCATGGTGCGCCAGCGAGATCTCGCCGGGGCGGGGATTGCCGCCACCGCCGACCAGCGCCGGGCTGGATGCCGAATGATGCGGACTTCTGATGACGCGCTGCTTCCATGCCTCGATGCCGAAACCGCCGCTCAAAGACTGGATGGCGGCGGATTCCAGCGCCTGCTCCTCGGTCATGGCGGGAAGGATGCCGGGCAGACGCGACGCCAGCATGGATTTGCCGGTGCCGGGCGGACCTGCCATCAGGATGCTGTGGGCGCCGGCGGCAGCGATTTCGAGGGCGCGCTTGGCGTGGGCTTGCCCCTTCACCTCGCTGAAGTCGGGATAGCTCGGCGCGCCGTTTAGCGGCGTTTCCTGCCGTCTCGTCAGCGCTTGGCGGCCGGTGAGGTGGGCGCATACTTCCAGCAGCGAATCCGCCGGATAAACCGCCGCCTGTTCCACCAATGCCGCTTCGGCGGCGTTTTCCACCGGCAGGATGAAGGCGCGGCCGTCCCGGCTCGCCTTGTAAGTCATCGCCAGCGCACCGCGGATGCGCCGCAGGGCGCCGGTCAGCGCAAGCTCGCCGGCGAATTCGTACCGATCGAGCGCATTCGCCGGAATCTGCCCCGACGCCGCCAGGATGCCAAGCGCGATCGGCAGGTCGAAGCGGCCGCTTTCCTTGGGCAGATCGGCGGGGGCCAGATTGACGGTAATCCGCCGCGCCGGAAATTCGAATTGCGCGTTGAGCAAGGCCGAGCGCACCCGATCCTTGCTTTCCCTGACCTCGATCTCGGGCAGGCCGACCAGATTGAAGCTGGGCAAGCCGTTGGACAGATGCACCTCGACCGTCACCAGCGGCGCTTCCATGCCGGCCAGGGCGCGGCTGTAGACGACGGCGAGGCTCATTTAGTTGGCGGCGAAAGCGGGAATTGTGGCCTCACCGCCATCCGGCTTGGCGTAGTCGGATCACAACGCCATGTTCCCCGAATCTTCTTCCCCGGCATCCAGGCCGGCGCGGCACTCCAGCTCGATCACCTTGGCCTCCAGCGCATCCAGCTTCTCGCGGGTGCGCAACAGGACGGCTTGCTGCACGTCGAATTCCTCCCGCGTCACCAGGTCCAGTTTGGCGAATACGCCCTGCAGCATGGCGCGCAGGTTTTTCTCGATATCCTTGGCCGGGTTTTCTCCCAGCACTTCGCCGAGCTTGCCGCTGATTTCCTCGAAAACTTTCTGTCCCAACATGACGAATTCTCCCTATAGTTAAGTGCTTACAGAGTGTAACAAAATTCATTCAGTTAAAGTTGCGCACCATTTTAGTGCATATCATTTCATGGATGAGTCAAAGCGGTGCCTGCCGCCCAATACGACAGCATATTCAAATATTAACTATATGATTTTGCGTGAAATTGTAGTTCTGGCACGACAAATGCTGGGTGTATCGCGAGGCTTATCTCAATTATTACTCGAAAGGGAAAAATTATGCGTAAAAACACTTCCGCCCTGGTTCTGGCCAGCGCCTTTGTTCTGCCTTCCTTTATGATCGCTTCGTCGGCCGGCGCCGAAGAAGCCGCGGCCGCGGCCCCGGTGCACACTGTTACCGGCAACGTCACCCTCGCATCCGAATACATCTATCGCGGCATCGCCCAAACCCGCGGCAAACCCGCGATTCAAGGCGGCTTCGATTACGCCCACGCCAGCGGTCTCTATGCGGGCGTCTGGGGTTCCAGCATCTCCTGGATTGGCGATGGAGTCGCCGGCGCCAGCGCCAATGTCGAAATCGATGCTTACGGCGGCTACAAAGGCAGCCTCGGCGACGACCTGGGGTACGACCTGGGCGTGCTGACCTACAATTACCCCGGCACCGGAAAAACGCTGGGCGGCACCATTCTCGACCAGGACACCACCGAGCTTTACGCCGCCCTGTCCTGGAAATGGCTGACCCTCAAGTACTCGCATTCCACCACGGCACTGTTCGGCTGGGCCAAGACCGGCACCACCCTCGACAAAACCACGGGCAGCGGCTATCTCGAACTTAACGCCGCCTATGATCTCGGCGATGGCTGGGGCATCAACGGCCATGTCGGCCATCAGAAGGTCAATGGCTATGGCGACGCCTCCTACAGCGATTACAAAGTCGGGGTGACCAAGGATCTGGGCTTCGGCACCGTTGGCCTGGCTTATTCGGCAACCAACGCCAAGGACAGCTGTGATGCCGTCGTTGCTGCCGGCGTTGCTGGCGGCACCGATGCGACGAATCCCTACTGCTATTCCAAACAGTCCGGCCCGCTTGACACCTACGCTGCCGGCAAGAGCCGTCTGCTGCTGACTTTCGGCAAAACCTTCTGATCCACGTACGTAAGGAGCTGACATGAAACTGGTAACCGCAATCATCAAGCCGTTCAAGCTGGACGAGGTGCGCGAAGCCCTTTCCGCCATCGGCGTACAGGGCATCACCGTCACCGAGGTCAAGGGTTTCGGCCGGCAAAAAGGTCACACCGAGCTTTACCGTGGTGCGGAATACGTCGTCGATTTCCTGCCGAAAGTCAAAATTGAGGCGGCCATCAAGGAAGACATGGTCGACCAGGTGATCGAGGCCATCGAGAAATCCGCCAAGACCGGGAAAATCGGCGACGGCAAGGTTTTCGTCTTCAACCTGGAACAGGTCGTCCGCATCCGCACCGGCGAGTCCGGCCCGGACGCACTTTAATAAAAAGGAGCTAGCCATAATGAAAAAAATGTTGAGTATGCTCGCCGTGCTGGGAATGCTGAGTTTCTCCAGCCTGACGCTGGCCGAGGAAGCAGCCGCTCCCGCTGCAGCCCCAGCCGCCACAGCGCCTGAAGCGGCCGCCCCGGCGGCGGAGCCCGCCATTGCCCCGGCCACGGAACCCGCTGCCGCGCCGGCGCCGGTGGCACAGAAGCTGGATAGCGGCAACACCGCCTGGCTGCTGACCTCCACCGCGCTGGTGCTGTTCATGACCATCCCCGGCCTGGCGCTGTTCTACGGCGGCATGGTGCGCAAGAAAAACGTGCTCGCGACGCTGATGCAAAGCTTTTCGATCACCGCCCTGATCACCGTGCTGTGGATGGTCGCGGGCTACAGCCTGGCATTCCGCGCGGGCGGCCCGCTGCTCGGCGGCTTCGACCGGCTGTTCCTGTCCGGCATGGGAGTGAACGGGATGGCCGGCACCGACGGCGCCAACATTCCGGAATCGGTGTTCATGATGTTCCAGATGACTTTCGCGATCATCACCCCCGCGCTGATTGCCGGCGCTTTCGCCGACCGCATGAAGTTCTCCGCCATGCTGTGGTTCATGGGCATCTGGTCGCTGGCAGTGTATGCGCCGATCGCGCACTGGGTGTGGGAGCCGGGTGGCTGGCTGTTCACCATGGGCGTGCTCGACTACGCCGGCGGCACCGTGGTGCACATCAACGCCGGTATCGCCGGCCTGGTTGCCGCGATCGTGCTGGGCAAGCGCCTGGGCTATGGCCGCGAGCCGATGGCGCCGCATAACCTGGTGCTGACCATTGTCGGCGCGGCCATGCTGTGGGTCGGCTGGTTCGGCTTCAACGCCGGCTCCGCCGTGGCCGCCGACGGCCGTGCCGGTATGGCGATGGCTGTGACGCAGATCGCCACTGCCGCCGCCGCGCTGTCCTGGATGTTCGCCGAGTGGATGGGCAAAGGCAAACCGAGCGTGCTGGGCATCGCCTCAGGCGCGGTGGCCGGCCTGGTCGCCGTCACCCCCGCCTCCGGCTTCGTCGGCCCGATGGGCGCGCTGATCATCGGCCTGGCCGCCGGCGTGGTGTGCTTCTGGGGCGCCACCAGCCTGAAACGGATGCTCGGCTATGACGATTCGCTCGACGCCTTCGGCGTGCATGGCATCGGCGGCATCGTCGGCGCCATCCTCACCGGCGTGTTTGCGGTGAAGGACATCGGCGGCACCGCCGGCATGCTGGAAGGCAACGGCGGCCAGGTCGTCACCCAGTTGCTGGGCGTCGGCGCCACCGTGGGCTACAGCCTGGTAATGACCTTCATCATCCTCAAAGTCATCGATGTGGCCATCGGCCTGCGCGTGTCCGAAGAAGAAGAGCGCGAAGGTCTGGACGTCGCCCTGCACGGCGAACACGTCGAATAACCATAAACTCTCCTGCAGCAACCCAATTGGGGCGCCTCGTGCGCCCCTTTTTTTATTTCAACCCAAATGGATCATCCGGTTTTACAGCAGGCTTTCGATCAAGGCGTGGAGTTTGGCGAAATCCGGCTCGCCGACATATTGCTGAACGATCTGTCCCTGTTTGTCGATGACGAACGAGGTCGGCGTCAGGCTGACGTTGCCGAACGCCTGGGCGGCCGCGCCGCCGGCATCGAGCGCGACGGTGAACGGCAGGCGGTTTTTTTCCGCGAACTGGCGGACGTATTCCGGCGGGTCGTAGCTCATCGCCACGGCGATGGTCTCCAGGCCGCGGCCGTGGTATTTCTGGTAGGTCTTCGCGAGGTCGGGCATTTCCTTGATGCAGCCGGGGCAGCTGGTCGCCCAGAAATTCACCAGCACCACCTTGCCGCGCAGGCTGTCGAGCGCGATCTTGTCGCCGGTGAGGGTCGAGAATACCGCCGCCGGCGCGGCGGGTTTTTGCCCCAAGAGCAGGGCCAGCACGCCGGCCAGCGCCACTATGGCCAGCGCGGCGACGATCAGCTTGTTGCGGCGGGGGGAGGTTGTCGTATTCATGTTCATCCGTTTTATCAGTTCGTGACCGCCGCTATTGTCTGGATTTTTGCCGGCTTTGTCATCTTCGCCACGCGATTTGGCGGGCGAACTCCGCTCTAACGGTCATGGCGCATCGCCCCTCCCAAATCATGAAACGGCGATGTGTCATGACCGTTTCCCTCACCCCTAACCCTCTCCCGCCCGCGGGAGAGGGGGACGAGGGCTCGCTTCGCGAGTTTCACGTTAATGCCTGAGTCTGATATAAGACTT
Source organism: Sulfuricella sp. (assembly GCA_028714315.1). Classification (GTDB taxonomy): domain Bacteria; phylum Pseudomonadota; class Gammaproteobacteria; order Burkholderiales; family Sulfuricellaceae; genus Sulfuricella. The sequence continues at coordinate 14,791 of JAQTMN010000033.1, forward strand.
GGCCGCCGAATTGAGCTAGAATTTATCGTTTACGGCACAAGACGCCCATCCAGTGACTATGACCAGCGCACGCCTTCGCGAAATCCCTTACAACTACACTTCTTTTTCCGACCGCGAAATCGTCATTCGCCTGCTCGGCGAGGAGGCCTGGGACGTGCTCGACCGGCTGCGCGCGGAGCGCAAGACGGGGCGTTCGGCGCGCATGCTGTTCGAGGTGCTGGGCGATATCTGGGTGGTCTCGCGCAACCCCTATCTGCAGGACGACCTGCTCGCCAACCCGAAGCGCCGCGACGCGCTGATCGGCGCTTTGCGCCACCGTCTGCGGGCGATCGAGGAACGCCGCCAGGACAACGAATCCGTCAAGCTGCTGCTCGAGCGCGGCACCGCGGCGGTGGACCGGTTCGAGGCCGACTTCGCCGATACCGCGCGCCTGCGCCGCAAGGTGCTGAAAAAACTGCTGCACCACACCCGCCGCGACAACATCCAGTTCGACGGCCTGGCGCGGGTGTCGCATGTCACCGACGCCACCGACTGGCGCGTCGAATACCCGTTCGTCGTGCTCCATCCCGACACCGAGGAGGAAATCGCCCCGCTGGTGCGCTGCTGCATCGAGCTCGGGCTGACCCTGATCCCGCGCGGCGGCGGCACTGGCTACACCGGCGGCGCGGTGCCGCTGGACAAGATGTCGGCGGTGATCAACACCGAAAAGCTCGACCGCCACAACGGCGTCGAGCTCTTCGGCCTGCCCGGCGTGGCGGAGGCGGTGCCGACCATCCGCTGCGGCGCGGGCGTGGTCACGCGGCGCGTGATGGAAACGGCGGACGCGGCCGGTTACGTGTTCGCGGTGGACCCGACTTCGGCCGACGCCTCCTGCATCGGCGGCAACGTGGCGATGAACGCCGGCGGCAAGAAAGCGGTGCTGTGGGGCACCGCGCTCGACAACCTGGCCTCGTGGCGGATGGTGGACCCGGACGGCAACTGGCTGGAAGTGGCGCGCCTCGACCACAACCTGGGCAAGATCCACGACATTGAAACCGCGCGCTTTCGCATCAGCCGCTACGGCGCCGACGGCAAGACCGCCAGGTCCGAGGAAATCCTCGAAATTCCCGGTAGCCATTTCCGCAAGGCCGGCCTCGGCAAGGACGTCACCGACAAGTTCCTCGCCGGCCTGCCCGGCGTGCAGAAGGAGGGCTGCGACGGCATCGTCACGTCGGCGCGCTTCATCCTGCACCGCATGCCCAAGCAGGTCCGCACCGTATGCCTGGAATTCTTCGGCCAGATGCACAACGCGGTGCCGGCCATCGTCGAGATCAAGGATTATCTCGACGCTCATCCCCACACCGTGCTGGCCGGACTGGAGCACCTCGACGAACGCTACGTCAAGGCGGTCGGCTACGCCACCAAGGCGAACCGCGCCGAGCGGCCGAAAATGGTGCTGCTGGCCGATATCGCCAGCGACGACGAGGCCGAGGCCGGGGCGGCAGCCTCGCATATCGTGCGGCTTGCCAACGCGCGCGGCGGCGAGGGCTTCATCGCGGTCAGCGCCGAGGCGCGCAAGAAATTCTGGCTCGACCGCGGCCGCACCGCCGCCATCGCCGCCCACACCAACGCCTTCAAGGTCAACGAGGACGTGGTCATCCCGCTGCCGCGCATGGCCGACTATACCGACGGCATCGAACGCATCAACATCGAGCTCTCGACCCGGAACAAGCTGAAGCTGCTGGACGCGCTGGAGGAATTCCTGCGCGGCGACCTGCCGCTGTACCGCGACGAGGACACCGGTGTGCTGCCCGACGCCGAGCTGCTCGGCAACCGCCGCGAGGCCGCGCTGGCCCTGATCGCCGACACGCGCCAACGCTGGCGGTGGCTGCTGGACAACCTGGACAGCCCCGAGCCGGTAGCCCGGATGGAGGCCGCAGGCCGCAATCCGGGAGATTCCCCGGATTCCGCTGCGCTTCATCCGGGCTACCCTTTTCACGCAACGGTTTTCCAGGCCCTGCAGGACCACACCATCCGCATCTCGTGGAAAAAAGAGGTGCGCGCCGGGCTGCACCGCATCTTCACCGGGCGCGAGTACCCGCCGATCCTGGAAAAGTGCGATGCCATTCACCAGAAAATCCTGAAAAGCCGGGTGTTCGTGGCGCTGCACATGCACGCCGGCGACGGCAACGTGCACACCAACATCCCGGTCAACTCGGACGATTACGAAATGCTCCGCGCCGCCAACCAGGCGGTGGCGCGCATCATGCATCTCGCCACCGAGCTGGGCGGGGTGATTTCGGGCGAACACGGCATCGGCATCACGAAGCTGGAATTCCTCGAACCGGCGGTGATCGAAACCTTCGCCGCCTACAAGGCCAAGGTCGATCCGCACGGCCACTTCAACCGCGGCAAGCTGATGGCGGGCGCGGATTTGCGCAACGCCTACACGCCCAGCTTCAATCTGCTCGAAGTCGAGTCGCTGATCATGGAACAAAGCGAGATCGGCGGCATCGCCGACTCGATCAAGGATTGCTTGCGCTGCGGCAAGTGCAAGCCGGTGTGCAGCACCCACATCCCGCGCGCCAACCTGCTGTATTCGCCGCGCAACAAGATTCTCGCCACCAGCCTGCTGATCGAGGCCTTCCTGTACGAGGAGCAGACCCGGCGCGGGGTTTCGCTCAAGCATTTCGACGAGTTCAACGATGTCGCCGACCACTGCACGGTGTGCCACAAGTGCGTCACGCCCTGCCCGGTGGACATCGATTTCGGCGACGTGTCGATCGCCATGCGCAACTTCCTGCGCAAGCAAGGAAAGAAAAAATTCAATCCCGGCAGCTTTGCCGCGATGCTGTTCCTCAACGCTACCGACCCCACCACCATCAAGGCGATCCGTAAGGTGATGATCGAGTGGGGCTATGCCGGCCAGCGCCTCGGCTTTCAGTTGGCCAAGCGCTTCGGGCTGATCGGCGGACAGACCCGGCATCCGCCCGCGACCGTGGGCCAGGCGCCGCTCAAGGCGCAGGTCATCCACATCGTCAACAAGCCGCTGCCGCGAGGCCTGCCGACCAAGACCTCGCGTGCCCTGCTTGGCGTTGACGATCCGACCATGGTGCCGGTGATCCGCAACGCCGCGAAGCTCAGCGAGGATTCCGACGCCGTGTTCTATTTCCCCGGCTGCGGCTCGGAACGGCTGTTTTCCCAGGTTGGTCTCGCCACCCAGGCGATGCTGTTCCATCTCGGCGCGCAAACCGTGCTGCCGCCCGGCTATCTGTGCTGCGGCTATCCGCAGACCTCCGCCGGCAACGACGACAAGGGGCAGGCGATCACCACCGCCAACCGCGTGCTGTTCCACCGCGTCGCCAACACCCTCAACTATCTCGACATCAAGACCGTGATCGTGTCCTGCGGGACCTGCATGGATCAGTTGCTGAAGTACCAGTTCGACAAAATCTTCCCCGGCTGCCGCCTGCTCGACATCCACGAATACATGATGGAGAAGGGGTTGAAACTGGAAGGCGCGAGCGGAGCCCGCCAGCTGCGAACGGGCGACGCGGATCAACCGGCAGGGGTGCAGCTGGCCACCGCACCTCCCGCACCGGCGCTTCGCGGTACCGTGTCGGTGCGGTACATGTACCACGATCCCTGTCACACGCCGATCAAGGCCTACAATCCGCTCAAGGTGGCGAACGAGCTGCTTGGCGGCGGGGTCAGATTGTCCGACCGCTGCTGCGGCGAGTCCGGCACTTTCGCCGTGACCCGGCCCGACATCGCCACCCAGGTGCGCTCCCGCAAACAGGAAGAAATTCAGAAGGTTGCCGCCGAAATCGGCGGCGACGCCGCCAACATTAAATTATTGACATCGTGCCCGTCTTGCCTTCAGGGGCTGGCCCGCTATAATGATGACACCGGAATAGAGGCGGATTACATTGTGGTGGAAATGGCGCGCCACCTCCTGGGCGAGGACTGGCTCGCCGATTATGTGTCGAAAGCGAACAACGGCGGCATCGAGCGGGTATTGCTGTAAGGCGGTTGCCAGCGGTCAGTGATTGGTCGTCAGTAGCCACCCGCCGCCGGCTGGAACTGACTACCGAATACTGAATACTACGGAGGCTTCATGACCCCGCTCCCGCTTTCCGAATCTCCGCAAGCATCGCCCCGATTCAGCGATGCCGCCGGCTGCAAGCTCTGGCTGAAAAGCTTGCAGCTGGCGCATGTCGCGCTGGCCCACACCACCCTCACCGCCCAGCTGGAATTCCTCAACCGCAGCGCGATCGCGCCGCTGGAGCGGCTCAGGATCAGCGAACTGCTGCGCGAACCAGTGGCCTTCCTGCAACTCGAAATGGCCAAGAAATACTTCGGCAAGCCGGTGCCGTTCGAGGACGCCCAGCAGCATGCCTGGAACAGCGTCGTCGCGTTGTGGGCGGCCATGGGCGCGGCATATCGCCTTTCCTTGCAGTCCTGTCTGGAAAACGACCAGGAAGTGGCGCCGCATATCGCGCTGGTCACCCAGCGCTGCCTGCGCTACACCGGACTGCAGATGCTGGAGCACTATCGCGCCTATCGCGAGATCGACCCCGCGCTGTGGCGGCAGGCGCATGAATCGTACGTCCTCGCCCAACGGCTGGATTATGCCGGGCGCCCGGTGAAGGACAGCCTGCACGCCGGGGCCGACACCATCACCTGCGGCGCCGTTTACGCCCGGATCCTGCTCGCCGACCTGGCCGATCCCTACCGCCTGACCTCGAAGCAGCTCGCCCAGCTCGACCGCTGGCTGGAAACATGGGCGGCGCGCGCCGCGGTGGTGGCCGCGCCGCCGGACGATTCCACGCTGGCGCGGGTGGGCGTCGATCTGGCCGGGTCGGCCGGCCCGGTCATCCTCGACGGCCAATCCCTGGCCCATCCTTGCTATCTCGACACCGACCGGTTCGCCTCCACTTTCCGCAAGCGCATCAAGCTGCTCAGGAAGGGCGAACCGCCGGCGGCGCTGGGTTTGGGCGAAGACTGCGTGCAGGCGGACTGCGAGGTGTTGCTGGCCGAGCTTTACCGCCACTGGTTCGAAGCCGCGCCCAAACGCCGGGGCTTCACCCGCCGGCACGGTGCGGACAAGGCACAACTGGTGCTGGGCATGGCCGCCATCCATTTCTTCGTCGGCGGGGAAAAGCCGTTCAAGCAGCCCGGCGAAAAGGAAAAACTCAGCAAGCGCGAAATCGAGGATCTGCAATTCTACGGCCGCATCAGCGAGCGGACGGAAAAGCTGCATGTCTCGCAATTGGGCTTCGCGCTTGAAACCTGGCAGGTCCTGGACGAAAGCGCGCTGGGCTTCCGCCTGGCGCGGACTGGCCGCGAGGGCTTGCGCATTGCCCCGAAACAGCTCGTCGCCGTGCGTCCCGCCGATAGCGCCGCCTACCTCCTTGGCACGGTCAAATGGCTGATTCTTCCCTCCAGCGAGGACTTCCATATCGGCGTGCGCATCCTCCCCGGCGCGCCGCTCGCCATCGCCGCCCAGCCTGTTGCGCTGGGAACGACTGCCCACAAATTCGCCCAGGCCTTCCTGCTGCCGGACATGCCGGTTCTGCGCGAAACGGCCAGCCTGATCGTCCCGCCCGGCTGGTTCGCTCCCGGCAAGCTGCTGGAAATCCAGGGCAGCGAGCGGTACACCGTCAAATTGCTCGGCCTGATCGAGAAAGGCAGCGATTACGAGCGGGTGGGGTTCGTCAGGGTTTAAATGCCGCCGTGGGGGGGAGGCGTAAAAACCTTTCCTTTTTCCCCCTCACCCCTCACGTTTGCGCGTCTTGCGCCTCTTCGCGGTCAATCGTTTTGGGCCCGTCGATCAGCCGCCGCGCAGGAAAGCAGGCGCTGAAGGTGCTGCCGCGGCCAGGCGTGCTTTCGATCTCCAGCCGCGCCTGGTGGCGCGTCAGGGCGTGCTTGGCGATGGCGAGGCCGAGGCCGGTGCCGCCGGTTTCGCGCGAGCGGCTGCGATCGACCCGGTAAAAGCGCTCGGTCAGGCGCGGGATGTGCTGCGGCTCGATGCCGATGCCGCTGTCCTGCACGCTGAACACGCCCTCGCCCTCCCATTCCTCCCACTGCAAAACGATCTCGCCGTCCGCCGGGGTGTAGCGGATGGCATTGCTGATCAGGTTGCCGAAGGCGCTGCGCAGCTCGGCCTCGTTGCCCAGCAGCCCGCGCGCGCTGGCCAGATTCAGCCGCAGCTGGTGGCGCCCGCCGCTCAAGGTCTGCGCTTCGCGGAACAGCGCGTGCAACAGGTGCGGCACGTCGATTTTCACTTCGGCATGGGCGGAATGGTTGCTCTCCAGCCTGGACAGCGTCAGCAGATCCTTCACCAGATGCTGCATGCGCGAGGTCTGGTCCAGCATCAAATCCAGGTAATGCTTGGTCTGGGCCTCCTCCAGGTGGGTCATGTCGGCCAGCGTTTCAAGAAAGCCGCCGACCACGGTCAGCGGCGTGCTCAGTTCGTGGGACACGTTGGCAACGAAGTCGCGGCGCATGGTCTCCACTTGCTCCAGTTTGGTGATGTCGCGGCTGATCAGGAGTTTTTGCTCGTCGCCGAACGGAATCAGCTGGAGCGACAACACCAGTTCGCGGTTGCGGGTGGGCTTGAAAATCAGCGGCTCACGATAGTTGTGCGCGGCGAGGTAATCGGTGAACTGGGCCTGGCGGATCAGGTAAGTCAGCCACTGGCCGCGGTCGCGCGCCAGGTTGAGGCCGAACTGATCTTCCGCCACCGGATTGCACCACTCGATCTGGTCGGTGCTGTTGAGCATCACGATGCCGTCCGGCATCGCCTCGCCGGCGCTTTGGAACCGCTCCAGCGCGGTGGAAAGCGACTGCCGGCTGTAGGATTGCAGCCGCTCGCGCTGGTACAGCACGGAAAAAACCTCTTCCCACAGGCCCGAGCCGTGCGGCACCGTCGCCACATCCGGCTTTTTCAGCCATCCGGCCAGCGCGCGCAGGTTGTGCAAGTGGTGCAGCAGATAGAGCAGCAGCAGCGCGGCGGCCAGCGACAATGCCGGCACGGCGCCAGCCAGCGCCCACAGCACCAGCGGAAAGGCGGCCAGAATGGACAGGGTGCCGAGAGGACGCAGCCAGAAACTAGACATGAAGAAAAGATCGGAAACCGTGCATGGGCGCTATTGTAGACCGCCCATCATGACAATTCTATGACGCCGGCTCAATCTTCGGCGCGCGCCGAAAAACGGTAGCCCGATCCGCGCACGGTCTGGATCAATACGTCGTGGCCGGAAGCCTCCAGGGCGCGGCGCAGGCGGCGGATGTGCACGTCCACGGTGCGGTCCTCGACGAAAACGTGGTTGCCCCACACCTGGTCGAGCACCTGGGCGCGCGAATGCACCCGTTCGGGCCGCGTCATGAAGAAATGCAGCAGCCGGAATTCGGTCGGTCCCAGCTCGATCGTCCGGTCGTTGCCGGCTACCCGGTGGGTGGACGGATCGAGCCGCAAACCCGCCATTTCCACCGGGTTGCCCGCCACCTGCGGCGCCAGACGGCGCAGCACCGCCTTGATGCGGGCATTCAGCTCGCGCGGTGAAAACGGCTTGGTGATGTAATCGTCGGCGCCGGTTTCGAGGCCGGTGATCTTGTCCTGCTCGTCGCTTCGCGCCGTGAGCATGATGATCGGCACCTGCTTGGTATAGGCATCGGCCTTGACGCGCCGGGCGAACTCCACCCCGCTCATGCCGGGCAGCATCCAGTCGAGCAGGATCAGGTCGGGCAGCGCGTCGCGCATCAATGCCAGCGCCTGCTCCGCGCTGTCGGCCACCACCGGGCGATGGCCCGCCTGCTGTAGGTTGAGCACCACCAGTTCCCGGATCGCGGGTTCGTCCTCCACCACCAGAATCGCTGCCGCCATGGCTGATTTCCTGTGTAAGCCAGTTCAATTAAAACAGCGGATATTATGCCGTCAATGTGACGTATTGATGACAATAAATGCGGGCCGGCCCGATGGCGTTCGGGCTGGTTTATGTTTTACCCCAACTCGGTTATGATTTCCCCTTTTCAATCCAGCCAGACGCCCCATCTTAATCCGTATGGAAAAAACCACCCATTTCGGTTTCCAGACTGTCGAGGAATCGGAAAAAGCCAAGAAAGTCGCCGAGGTGTTCCACTCCGTGGCAGAGCGCTACGACTTGATGAACGACCTGATGTCGGCCGGGCTGCACCGGTTGTGGAAGCATTTCACCATCGAGCAAAGCGGCACGCGGGAAGGCAGCCGGGTGCTCGACATCGCCGGCGGCAGCGGCGACCTGTCGCGCCATTTCGCCAAGCGCGTCGGCCAGAGCGGCCAGGTGATCCTCACCGACATCAACAGCTCGATGCTCCAGGTCGGCCGCGACCGGCTGCTGGACGACGGCATCGTGCCCCTGGCGGCGCAGTGCGACGGCGAGAAGCTGCCGTTCCCGAGCAATTATTTCGACTGCGTCACCGTGGCCTTCGGCCTGCGCAACATGACCCACAAGGACGCGGCGCTGAAGGAGATGTACCGCGTGCTGCGCCCCGGCGGGCGCCTGCTGGTGCTGGAATTCTCCAAGATCTGGAAGCCGCTGCAGCCGCTGTACGATCTTTATTCGTTCAAGGCGCTGCCGGTGATGGGCAAGCTGGTGGCGGACGACGAGGAGAGCTACCGCTACCTCGCCGAATCGATCCGCATGCATCCCGGCCAGGAAGAGCTGAAAAAGATGATGCAACAAGCCGGCCTCGAGCGCGTCGAATATTTCAACCTGACTGCGGGCGTCGTCGCCCTGCACAAGGGATTCAAGCTGTAACAACCGGAGGTTTCCATGAACAAATTTCTCACCCTGTTTTTCGTTGGATTACTCAGTTTCGGCCTGATGGCGCCCGATGCCGACGCCCGGCGTTTCGGCGGCGGCAGCAGCATCGGCAAGCAGCGCCAAATGTCGCCCGCGCCGGCCCGTCCGGCGCAAGCCCCGGCTGCGGCTCCCGCCCCGGCGGGCGGCAGCAAGTGGCTCGGCCCCCTCGCCGGCTTGGCCGCGGGCGGCCTGCTCGCGTCGATGTTCATGGGCGGCGGGCTTGGCGCCGGCATGGGCAACATCCTGATGATCCTGGCGCTGGCCGCCGGCGTGATGTTCATCGTGCGCATGCTGAAGAAGCCCCAGCCGCAACCGGTGCGGTACGCCGGCCACACGGAACGGACGGCAGTGACCGACATCGCCGCGCCGACGGGCTACGCCGCGCCGGCCGCGGCCAGCGCCGGCTCCCGCCCGGCCTGGTTCGAGGACGAGCCGTTCCTGCGCGAGGCGAAAAAGAACTTTATCCGCCTGCAGGACGCCAACGACCGCGGCGACGTCAACGACATCCGCGAGTTCGTCATGCCCGAAATGTATGCCGAGATCAGCCTGCAAATCCAGGAGCGCGGCGGCAAGCCGAACAAGACCGAGGTGGTGACGCTCAACGCCGAGATGGCCGACGTGGTCACCGAAGGCGAACTGGTCATCGCCAGCGTGCGCTTTTCCGGCATGATCCGCGAAGAAGCCAATGCCCCGGCGGAAGCATTCAGCGAAATCTGGCACATCCAGAAATCCCTGTCGCAGCCCAATGCCACCTGGTTCATCTCGGGCATCCAGCAGGCCTGACGCTTGAACCGGGAAACGCCGCGCAAACAGCCCGGCGGCGCGCTTTCGGCCTTGCCTGGAGCCGCGCTGGCCGGGTTTCTCAATCACCTGCTCAAGCAGCAATCCTGGGCCGCGGCGCGGCTGCGGCCGCATGCCGGGAAAACCCTGCGGCTGGCACCCGCGCCTGCCGGGTTGACCATCCAGCCCGACGGCAGCGTCGCTCCGGCGACAGGCGGTGCGCCCATCGATGCCGTCCTCACGCCCAACCCGCTGGCCTGGCTACTGGCATCGGACCCCGCCGCGCGCTTCGTTGCCGCTGGAGACAATGCCGGGCTGGCGCGGGAACTGGCGGACATATTCGGCCAACTGCGCTGGGACGCGGAAGAAGATCTGAGCCGGATCGTCGGCGATATCGCGGCGCATAAACTGGTTTCCGGCGCCAACGGCGTGCTCGACTGGCACAAAAACGCCGCCACGACGCTGGCCCGAGCCTGGGCCGAGCACTGGCAGGAAGACAGTCCGCTGCTCGCCCAGCCCGCCGCCGTGCGGGGTTTCAGCGGCGAAGTCGCCGCGCTGTGCGAGCGGGTCGAGCGGCTGGAACGGAAAATCGATCGCCTCGATCATCTGCAATGAAACCTAAAAACCATGGCCGCGAAAAGGCACAAAATGCACAAAATAACAGTGCGGGATTTTCTCTTGTGCTTTTTGCGCCTTTTCGCGGCCAATAATATCTTCCCGACATGAAACTCCTGCGCCTCGCCAAAATCCTCCATATCATCCTCAGCTACGGTCTGGAGGAATTCGTCCTCGGCCGCGAGCGCTTCCGCTGGCTGCGCCCGCTGGTCAAGGTGGCGCTATTCTGGCGCCCGCTCGACGCGCCGCGCGGGGTGCGGCTCAGGATGGCGCTGGAAACGCTGGGGCCGATTTTCGTCAAGTTCGGTCAGGTGCTGTCCACCCGGCGCGACCTGATTCCCGCCGACATCGCCGACGAGCTGGCCCGGCTGCAGGACCGGGTGCCGCCGTTCGCGCCGGAAATCGCCCTGGCCACCATCCGGCAGGCTTACGGCAAGTCGGCCAGCGAAGTATTCGCGGAATTCGATCCCGTTCCGGTGGCGAGCGCTTCGGTGGCGCAGGTGCACTTTGCCCGCCTGCACGACGGCCGCGCCGCGGCGGTCAAGATCCTGCGCCCCAACATCGCGCCCGTGATCGCCCACGACGTCGCGCTGCTGTATGCCGGCGCCGGGCTGGTCGAAAGCCTGTGGGCCGACGGCAAGCGCCTGCGCCCGCGCGAGGTGGTGGCCGAATTCGAAAAGCACCTGGAAGACGAGCTCGACCTGATGCGCGAGGCCGCCAACGGCAGCCAGCTGCGGCGCAATTTCCAGGATTCCGACTTGCTGCTGGTGCCGGAAATCTACTGGGACTGGTGCCACAGCGACGTGATGGTGATGGAGCGCATGGCCGGCACGCCGGTGAGCCAAGTCGCGCGCCTGCGCACGCAAGGCGTGGACATCCCGAAGCTGGCCGAGGACGGCGTGACGATCTTCTTCACCCAGGTGTTCCGCGACGGCTTCTTCCATGCCGACATGCATCCCGGCAACATCCTGGTCAGCCCGGAAGGGCGCTATATCGCGCTCGACTTTGGCATCATGGCCACGCTCACCGACAGCGACAAGAACTACCTGGCGCAGAATTTCCTCGCCTTCTTCAACCGCGACTACAAGCGCGTCGCCCAGGCCCATATCGAGGCCGGCTGGGTACCCGCGGAAACCCGGATGGACGATTTCGAGGCGGCGATCCGCGCGGTGTCCGAGCCGATCTTCGACCGCCCGCTCAAGGAAATCTCCTTCGGCCGTTTCCTGCTGCGCCTGTTCCAGACTTCGCGCCGCTTCGGCGTGGTGATCCAGCCGCAGCTGGTGATGCTGCAAAAAACCCTGCTCAACATCGAAGGCCTGGGCCGCCAGCTCGATCCCGACCTGGATTTGTGGAAAACCGCCAAGCCGTTCCTGGAACAATGGATGAGCGAGCAACTCGGCTGGCGCGGCCTGGTCAAATCGATCAAGGCCGAAGCGCCGCGATGGGGAACCCTGCTGCCGCAACTGCCGCGGCTCGCGCACCGTGCCTTGAGCGACGCCGACGGGGAAATCCGCCGCCTGCGCGAGGAGCTGCGCGCCAGGGACGCGCGCGAACGGCGCTGGATGCTGTTGATTGCCGCCTTGCTGGCGTTGGTGTTGCTGGGCCAGCTGCTGCCGTGGCTGGGCGTGCTGCTGCCGGAATCCTAGTCGGTCGGCCTGAATCTGTGGGTACGGCTTCAGCCGTACACGTCAGGCTGAAGCCTGACCCACGGGGGGATGGTCATTTCGCCTAGTCTTAAACCTCTTGGAGAGCCATCATTCATACCGAACCGCTTATCCTCAGCCGCCCGGTGCAGGGTATTACCGAGCTGCCCGCGCTGGGCATGGACGCCGACAGCATCGTCGACGACTTCCGCCGCTATTTCAGCCATACCCTGGGGCGCGACAAGATGTGCCTGGCGGCCTATCACGTCTATACCTCGCTTTCGCTGTCGCTGCGCGACCGTCTGGTGGAGCGCTGGAAGAACACCCAGTACGCCTACGAGGAAGCCCGCTGCAAGCGCACCTATTACCTTTCGCTGGAATTCCTGATGGGGCGGGCGCTGGGCAACGCGATGCTGAACCTGGACGTGAATGGGCCGACCAAGGACGCGCTGCGCAAGCTGGGCCTGGTGCTGGAGGAAATCGCCGAGCAGGAGCACGACGCCGGCCTCGGCAACGGCGGCCTGGGGCGCCTGGCGGCTTGTTTCCTGGATAGCTGCGCCACGCTGCAATTGCCGGTGATGGGCTACGGCATCCGCTATGAATATGGCATGTTCCGCCAGAAAATCGACAACGGCAACCAGATGGAAGAGCCCGACCACTGGCTGCGCGACGGCAATCCATGGGAAATCGAGCGGCCGGAATTCATGGTCAGGGTCAAGTTCGGCGGCCATTCCGAGTTTCATACCCGCGCCGACGGCACGCTGCGCGCGCGCTGGATCAACTCCCAGGACGTGATGGCGGTACCCTACGACGTGCCCATTCCGGGCTACCGCAACGGCACCGTCAACACCCTGCGCCTGTGGAAGGCGGCCGCCACCGACGAGTTCGACCTGGGCGAATTCAATGCCGGCAGCTACACCGAATCGGTCGCCGCCAAGAACGCCGCCGAGCACATCACCATGGTGCTCTACCCCAACGACGCCAGCGAGAACGGCAAGGAGCTGCGCCTGCGCCAGCAGTATTTCCTGGCCTCCGCCAGCCTGCAGGACGTGCTGCGCGGCTGGGTGCTCGGCCATGGCCACGACTTCAGCGACTTCGCCGCCAGGAACTGCTTCCAGCTCAACGACACCCATCCCACCTGCGCGGTGCCGGAGTTGATGCGGCTGCTGATGGACAAGCACGATCTGGGCTGGGACGCCGCCTGGGAGATCACCCGCAATACTGTCGCCTACACCAACCACACCTTGCTGCCCGAGGCGCTGGAACGCTGGCCGGTGAGCATGTTCGGCCGGCTCTTGCCGCGCCTGCTGGACATCGTCCGCGAAATCAATGCCCGCTTCCTCGCCGAAGTGGCGCTGCGCTGGCCGGGCGACACCGACCGCCTGCGGCGCATGTCGATCATCGAGGAAGGTCATGAGCCGCAGATTCGCATGGCTTATCTGGCCGTGGTGGCGAGCGCCTCGGTCAACGGCGTGGCGGAATTGCACTCGCAATTGCTGCGCCGGCACCTGTTCCACGATTTCCACGAACTGTGGCCGGAAAAATTCAACAACAAGACCAACGGCGTCACGCCGCGGCGCTGGCTGGCCTGGAGCAACCCGGCCCTGAACGCGCTGATCACCCGCACCATCGGCGACGGCTGGATCACCGATCTGCCCAGGCTGAAAGAGCTTGCCGTCCGTGCCGACGATGCCGCGTTCCGCGCCGAATGGCGCGCGGTCAAGCAAGCCAACAAGGCGCGCCTGGCGGAATTGGTGCAGCGCGACTGCGGCATCGAGTTCGACCCGGCCGCGCTGTTCGACGTCCAGGTCAAGCGCATCCACGAATACAAGCGCCAGCTCTTGAACGTGCTGCACGTGATTCACCTCTACGACCGCATCAAGCGCGGCGACACGGCGGACTGGACGCCGCGCTGCGTGCTGATCGGCGGCAAGGCCGCGCCCGGCTACATGATCGCCAAGCGCATCATCAAGCTGATCACGGCGGTCGCCAAGGTGATCAACGACGATCCCGACACCGACGGCATGCTGAGGCTCGCGTTCCTGCCCGATTACCGCGTGTCGGCGATGGAAGTGATCTGCCCCGCCACCGACCTGTCGGAGCAGATTTCCACTGCCGGCAAGGAAGCCTCCGGCACCGGCAACATGAAATTCATGATGAACGGCGCGCTCACCATCGGCACGCTGGACGGCGCCAACATCGAGATCCGCGAGGAAGTGGGGGCGGACAATTTCTTCCTGTTCGGCCTCACCGCCGAGGAAGTGGACGCCGCCAGGGGCCGCTACGATCCCGCCGCCATCGTTGCGGCGGACGAGGATCTGCGCCGCGTCATGCTGCTCCTGGAAAGCGGCCATTTCAACCTGTTCGAGCCGGGCATCTTCGACCCGATCGTGCAGTCCATCTACAGCGCCGGCGACCCCTGGCTGACGGCGGCGGACTTCCGCGGCTATGTCGATGCGCAGCGCGAGGTCGCCCGAGCCTACCGCGACACGGAACGCTGGACGCGCATGAGCATCCTCAACACCGCCGCCAGCGGCAAGTTTTCCAGCGACCGCACCATCCTCGACTACAACCGCGATATCTGGCATCTGCCGCAAGTCGCGGCTTGGCCGGTGGAGTAAAGGGCTGCTGGCGGCGTCGATGTAGGTGCGAATTCATTTGCACAATCAGCAGGCTCCGCCAATCGCGTTACCGGCGCCGCTGGCGCCAGCGATGGGCCAGCCAGACCGCAAAACCCACGCCCGCCATCAGGCCGAACAGCGCCTCCTCATAATGGCGCATGTCGGCAAACAGCAGTTCCATGAGGCTGCCGAACAGGTAGCCCGCCCCGCCGACCACCATCGCCCACAGCAGCGCACCCGCGAGGTTGAGCGCGAGAAATCGCGCCCGGCCGAGATGGATGATGCCGAAAAATAGCGGCCCGACCATGCGTGGCGAATCCCGCCAACACCAGGATCATCTCCCCTGCAAAAAGGGGTTCCACTTGTTTTGGCCGAGGGTTTTCCCCTATAGACAGGCGTTCGCCCGTCAATTATTATTCCCTTGGAATTTATGACAAAAGGCAATAGTTAAAAAAACACGCCTATCGTCGAACGCTCCAGGGGAGAAGCAGGGGAATGAAAGCAGTCCACAAGTTCGAGCGGCGATGCCGCCTGGCGGTCTTTTTCGTG
>JAQTMN010000034.1 GCA_028714315.1 Sulfuricella sp.
TGGTGGTGGACTTCTGGGCGCCGTGGTGCGGGCCGTGCAAGATGATGGGCCCGGTATTCGCCCAGGCCGCCGACCAGATGAAGACCCGGCTGCGCTTCGCCAAGGTCAATACCGAAGTGGAACAGCAGCTGGCGCAGCAGTATGGCATCCGCAGCATTCCCTCTTTGCTGGTGTTCAGGAACGGCGCCGAGGCGGACCGCGTCGCCGGCGCCCTCGACGCGGCAAATTTGAAAAACTGGCTGATGCGGCATTCGTAGCTTTCCAACACGGCTTCGGCCCCGGATCACCAATCACCGATAATCAAACTTAGGAACCACCATGACCGAAGAACAACAGCAACCCGCCTTTTCCATCGAAAAAATCTACGTCAAGGATTTGTCCCTGGAAATCCCCAATGCCCCGCAGATTTTCCTCCAGCGCGAAACCCCCAAGGTGGACGTGCAGCTGCACAACCAGGGCGGGATGATGGAAGAAGGGGTGTTCGAAGTCGTGCTGACGGTGACGGTGACCGCCAAGCTGGCCGACGACAAGACCATGTTCCTGGCGGAAGCCGCCCAGGCCGGCATTTTCCAGATGCGCAACATTCCCCAGGAAGACGTCGAGCCGATCCTCGGCATCACCTGCCCGAACATCCTTTTCCCCTACGTGCGCGAAGTGATTTCCGATCTCGTGTCGCGCGCCGGCTTCCCGCCGGTCCTGCTCAACCCGGTCAATTTCGAAGTCCTGTACCAGCAGCGCATGATGGAGCAGGGCGAGGGTGCGGAAACCGCGCACTAAGCGGTTGTTTATTGCCCCAATCGGATGAATTCAAACCGAAGCGACGGTTTTCCCCCTCTCCCGCAGGCGGGAGAGGGCCGGGGTGAGGGAGCCTCCTGTTCCGACACGCTTGCTAGAACCATCCGCGAACAGCGATGGAAATTTTCGACGGCCATCGTCTCGTCGCTCCTGCTTCTTGCCGCCACTTCCGCCCTCGCGCTTGATTTCCGCTCCGTCGCCGTGGATCGCGCCGTCATGTACGACGCCCCGTCGGCGAAAGCCAAGCCCCTGTTCGTGGTCGGCAAGTATTACCCGGTGGAGATCATCGTCAACCTCGATCAGTGGGCCAAAGTGCGCGACAGCTCCGGCGGATTGGCCTGGATCGAGAAAAAGAGCCTGGCCGATGCGCGCATGGTCGTGGTGACGGTTCCCCGTGCCGACGTCCGCCAGGCCGCCGATGCCAACGCGCCGCTGGCGTTCCAGGCCGAGCGCGACGTGGTGCTGGAACTGGTCGAACCGGCCGCGGCGGGCTGGCTCAAGGTGCGCCACCGCGACGGCCAGGTCGGCTATGTGCTGGCCAGCCAGGTGTGGGGCGCATGAAGATCGCCGTGCTCGGCGCCGGCGCCTGGGGAACGGCGCTCGCCATCAATCTTTCCGCCCGCCATGAAGTGCGTCTGTGGACGCGCGATCCGGCACAAATCGTCGAAATGTCCGAAGCGCGCTGCAATCCACGCTATCTTCCCGGTTTTGCCTTCCCCGATGAACTACGGCTCGAAAACCGGCTCGACGGCGCGCTCGATCAGGCCAGCCTGATTCTGGCGGTCGTCCCCACCGCCGGTTTGCGGCCGGTGCTGCGGCAGATCGCCGGCTCCGGCGCCGGCATCCCGCTGGTTTGGGCATGCAAGGGCTTCGAAGCGGGCACGGCCCGGCTGCCTCACCAGGTGGTGGCGGAAGAGCTGGGCGGGCAGGCGTTGTGCGGCGTGCTGTCGGGCCCGAGCTTCGCCCAGGAAGTCGCCAAGGGATTGCCGACCGCCCTGACCCTGGCGTCGCGCGACGAGGATTTCGCCCATGCCATGGCGCTCGAACTGCACAGCGCGCGGCTGCGGGTTTATTCCAGCAACGACGTGGTCGGGGTCGAAGTCGGCGGCGCGGTGAAGAACGTGATGGCGATCGCGGCGGGCATCTCCGACGGCATGGGCTACGGTTACAACGCCCGCGCAGCGCTGATCACCCGCGGCCTGGCGGAAATCGGCCGGCTCGGCGCGGCCATGGGCGGGTGCTCGGAAACCTTCATGGGGCTGACCGGCGCGGGCGACCTGATCCTGACCTGCACCGGCGACCTCTCGCGCAACCGCACCGTCGGCCTGCGCCTGGCGCAAGGGCAGAAGCTCGACGCCATCCTGCGCGATCTCGGCCACATCGCCGAAGGCGTGAACAGCGCGCGCGAAGTCCTGCGCCTGGCGGAAAACCTGTCCGTGGATATGCCGATCACCCAGGCGGTGTGCCGCGTGCTGTTCGACGGCATGGCGCCCGGCAAGGCGGTGGAAGCGCTGCTCAACCGGGAGCCGAAGGCGGAGAATTGATTTTGGTCAGTGATCAGTTTTCAGTGGTCAGTTTTCAGTTGTCAGTTGTCAGTGGTCAGTGGTCAGTATCCAAACAAGTGCGGCGAAGCCGCACAAAAAAACTGAAAACTGAAAACTGAAAACTGACCACTGATAACTGACAACTAGACACCC
Source organism: Sulfuricella sp. (assembly GCA_028714315.1). Taxonomy (GTDB): domain Bacteria; phylum Pseudomonadota; class Gammaproteobacteria; order Burkholderiales; family Sulfuricellaceae; genus Sulfuricella. Next base: position 2,493 of record JAQTMN010000034.1, read on the forward strand.
CCCTCGAACCCCATTTGCCGCCAAGCCTCGAATACCACCACCGCGACCGCGTTGGAAAGATTCAGGCTGCGGCTGGTGGGCTGCATCGGCAGGCGCATACGGTGGCGTTCGTCGAATTGCCGCAGGATTTCAGCCGGCAGTCCGCGCGTTTCCGGGCCGAACACGAACACGTCGTCCGGCTTGAATGCGATCTCGCTGTAGCGCGTGCTGCCCTTGGTGGTGAGCGCGAACATCCTCCGCCCGGCCAGGCGGCTCAGGCATGCCTCCCAGTTTTCGTGCGTTTCGAGCGTGGCGTATTCATGGTAATCCAGCCCCGCGCGCTGCAATAGCTTGTCTTCGAGCGTGAAGCCGAGCGGCTTGACCAGGTGCAGGCGGCAGCCGGTATTGGCGCTCAAGCGGATGATGTTGCCGGTGTTGGGCGGGATTTCCGGCTGGTACAGGACGATATCGAACATTTGGTTACCTTAACGCTTTCAGTGGTATAGAATCGGCGACTGATAAATTAGTCCAAGGGAAAGCGGCTATGCCACGGCCGGAAAAAATCCGCCTCGGTGAAATCTTGGTGCAGCAAAAGCTCGTCTCGCAGGAGCAACTTGATTTTTCGCTGGGCGAGCAGAAGCGTTCAGGGCGGCGGTTGGGCCGGGTTCTGATCGAGAACGGCTTCGTCTCGGAGGAGCAGATCTCGGATGCGCTGGCGAAACAGCTCGACATTCCCCACATCAACCTCAAGTATTATAACGTCAGCGCCGAGATAATCCGGCTGTTGCCGGAAACCCAGGCGCGCCGCTTTCGCGCCATTATCCTGGAGCGCCGCGGCGACCGCCTGCTGGTCGGCATGGCCGATCCCAGCGACCTGTTCGCCTACGACGAGATTTCCCGGCTGGTCAGGAAAGACATCGAGCTGGCGGTGGTCAATGAAGGCCTGCTGCTGCAAACGATCGACCGCCTGTATCGCCGCACGGAAGAGATTTCCGGCCTGGCGCGCGAACTGGAGCAGGACCTGGGCGACGTCAATGTGGACTTCGGCACCCTCGGCATCACTACCGGCCAGGAAGATGCGCCGGTCGTGAAGCTGCTGCAGTCGGTGTTCGACGACGCCACCCAGGTGCGCGCTTCGGACATCCACATCGAGCCGCAGGAAAACAAGCTGCAAATCCGCTTTCGCATCGACGGCGTGCTGCACCTGCAGACCGAGGCCGACAGCAAGATCGCTTCGGCGCTGGCCTTGCGTCTCAAGCTGATTTCCGGACTGGATATTTCGGAAAAGCGCATGCCCCAGGACGGCCGTTTCGCCATCAAGGTCAGGCAGCAGCAAATCGACGTGCGCATCTCCACCATGCCGAACCAGTACGGCGAATCCGTGGTGATGCGCCTGCTCAACCAGAGCGGCGGAACCCTGAGCCTGGAGCGCCTGGGCATGCCGCCCGCCATGCTGGAAAAATTCCGCCGCATCCTGCATCGCCCCAACGGCCTGGTGCTCGTTACCGGCCCGACCGGCAGCGGCAAGACCACCACGCTGTATGCCGCGCTGGCCGAGCTGAACAGCATGGAAAGCAAGCTGATCACGGTGGAAGATCCGGTGGAATACCGCTTGCCGGGCATCAACCAGGTCCAGGTCAACGAAAAGATCGATCTTTCCTTCGCCCGCGTGCTGCGCTCGGCCTTGCGCCAGGACCCGGACGTCATCCTGGTGGGCGAAATGCGCGACCAGGAAACCGCCCAGATCGGCATGCGCGCCGCCATGACCGGCCACCTGGTGTTGTCCACCCTGCATACCAACGATGCGCTGAGCACCCCGTCGCGCCTGCTCGACATGGGCGTGCCGAAATACATGGTGGCCACCTCCCTCCAGGTCGTCCTGGCGCAGCGCCTGGTGCGCGTGATCTGCGAGAGCTGCACGGAAGCCTATCGACCCTTGCCGCACGAGCGCGAGTGGCTGCGCCTGGAACTCGCCGACCAGGTCGACCGGCACGAGTTCAAGCATGGCCGCGGGTGCTCCAGCTGCAACGGCACCGGCTACTTCGGCCGGCTGGGCGTCTACGAAATGCTGGACATGAACCTGCCGCTGGTGGACGCGATCGGCCACCATGACCCCGCGCATTTTCTCAAAGTGGCCCGCCAACAGCTGGAAGGCCAAACCCTGCGCTCCAGTGCGGTAGCACTCGCCGCGCAGGGCAAGACCACCGTGGCCGAAGCGATGAAGATCAGCAATCAGTTTGAGGATTAGTTTTCAGTTTTCAGTGGTCAGTTTTCAGTGGTCAGTAAAAGGGCGGGGTGGCGGTGCAGGATTTTCGCAAGCTCAAGGTGTGGGAAAAAGCGCACGTTTTGACATTGGCAATTTACCGCCACAGTGGCATATTCCCTCGCGACGAATTGTATGGGCTGACAAGCCAGATCAGGCGAGCAAGTGCGTCAATAGCTGCAAACATTGCGGAAGGTTGCGGACGCAGGGGAAATGCGGAATTGGCCCGTTTCTTTCAAATTGCCTACGGTTCGGCAAGCGAACTTGAGTATCACTTATTACTGGCTTATGACCTGGATATATTGGGGGCCGGTGAATATGAGATGCTGACGAACGACGTTGTCGAAGTGAAGAAAATGCTGGCAGCCTTGATTCAAAAACTGAGAACCGATGAGTGAAGCTTTTAGTTTTCAGTTGTCAGTTTTCAGTCTTCAGTTTTTTTTGTGCGGCTTCGCCGCTTTTTTACTGAAAACTAACCACTGACAACTGACAACTGACAACTGACAACTGACAACTGACAACTGACAACTGACAACTGACCACTGACAACTGTAAACTAAAATGCCCTTTTTCTCCTACAAAGCCCGCAATTCCCGCGGCGAACTGGTCCAGGGCGTGCTCGAAAGCGCGGACAGCAGCGCGGTGGCCGACCAGTTGTTCAGCAGCGGGATCACGCCGCTTGAAATCACGCCTGCTTCGGGGGGCGCGGGCAGCGGAGCGGAGGGCTGGCTGGCCCACCTGTTCGAAGAGAAGGTGCGGCCGATGGATGTCCAGTTGTTCAGCCGCCAGATGCACACCCTGCTCAAGTCCGGTGTGCCGATCATGCGCGGCCTGGCGGGGCTGCAGGAATCCTCCGTCAACAAGTCCTTCGCCAAGGTGCTGAAAAACCTGCGGGAAAGCCTCGACAGCGGCCGCGAACTGAGCGTGGCGCTGCGCCAGCATCCGCAAATCTTTTCGCCGTTTTACGTGAGCATGGTGCGCGTGGGAGAGATGACCGGCATGCTGGAAGAGGTTTTCCTGCGGTTGTTCAATTATCTCGAGTTCGAGCGCTTCATGCGCGAACAGGTCAAATCCGCGCTACGCTATCCGTCTTTTGTGATTATCGCGATGGCTGCCGCCATGGCGGTGATCAACCTGTTCGTCATCCCGGCCTTCGCCAAAGTGTTCGCGGGTTTCCATACCGAATTGCCGCTGATGACGCGCGTCCTGCTAGGCACTTCCAATTTCACCATCCAGTTCTGGCCGCTGATGCTGGCGGTGTTGGTTTCGGCGGTGGTCGGGTTCAGGCTGTATACCGGCACCGTCGGCGGCAAATATGCGTGGGACAAATTCAAGCTGCGTCTCCCGATTGCCGGACGGATCATGCTGAAGGCGACGCTGGCGCGTTTCGCCCGCAGCTTCGCACTGGCCTCGCGCAGCGGCGTCCCGGTTGTGCAGGGGCTTTCCGTCGTGGCGCAGGTGGTGGACAACGCCTACATCGCCGGACGCGTCGAGCAGATGCGCGACGGTGTCGAGCGGGGCGAGAGCATTTTGCGCACCGCCGTCACCACCGGCGTGTTCACCCCGGTGGTGCTGCAGATGATCGCGGTCGGCGAGGAAACCGGCGAGCTGGATAATCTCATGCAGGAAATTGCCGAAATGTACGAGCGCGAGGTCGAATACGAGATCAGAACCCTGGGCGCGCAGATCGAGCCGATCCTGATCGTCGGGCTGGGCGTCATGGTGTTGATCCTGGCGCTGGGCGTGTTCCTGCCGATGTGGGATCTGGGCCAGGCGGCCCTGCATCGATGAGGCGGATGTGCGCCGCTCCGGCGCGCGCCAAGGCGCCCGGACCGACCGGCTTCACCCTGCTGGAGCTGGTGGTGGTGGTCAGCATTGTCGCCATCCTGGCGGGCGTGTTCCTCAAGCGCGCCCAGTTTTACCAGGAGCAGGCCGAAAAGGTGGCGATGGAGCAGACGGTCGGCATCATCCGCAGCGCCCTGCATCTGCAAATGGCCGCCCTGATCACGAAGAACAGGATGGACCGGATTCCGCACCTGGCGGAGCAGAATCCGATGGAGTGGCTGGCGGAAAAACCAAAGGGCTACGTTGGGGAATTTTTTGACCCCAAAATAGGGGAAATTCCTAGAGGAAGCTGGTATTATGATTTGCGGGACGGCTGCCTGGTTTATCTGGTGAATTCGGGGAGCCATTTCGTCCCCCGTGAACCGGGGCGAAAATGGATACGGTATCGTGCCGCCGTCGAGTATGAGTCCGCTCGTGGCGGCGAGAAGGAATTCAGCGGCGTGATTTTCAAGGAAGTGGAGCCGTTTCAATGGTTCTGAGCGGCTTGGTGAAGTTCGTTTTTGATGGGTTTTTTCTTGGTAAGTCGGAGGAGAGTGTGTCATGAAAAAGATGCAAGGCGGCTTTACGCTGATCGAATTGATCGTGGTGATCGTGATTCTGGGTATTCTGGCGGCGACCGCGCTGCCTAAATTTGCAAACCTGAAAGGTGACGCAGTTGTGGCCAACGTGAATGGCTTGCGCGGGTCATTGAGTTCGGCGGCTTCGATCGCGCATGGCACCTGGCTGATCACGCCCGCGACGGCTACGATCGAGGGTCAGGGGGTAACCTGGGTAAACGGCTATCCGAATACCCTGACCATTGGCCCATTGGCCGGCGTTACGGCCGCTGACTACACTACCATTCCTGCCAGCAGTGCTGCCACCGCCAACTCTCCGGCGACGGGCGCGACCGAGGTCGCATTCATTCCCGCCAGCGAGGCGGGTACGACCAACGGCCTTACCTGCTTTGTGATGTACACCCAGGCCGCTGCCGGCGGGGCGCCGACAGTAGCCGCTACGACCGGGGGCTGCGACTAAGTTGCGTAGTTCGCGTAGGGCGCAATAACCAACGGGCATTGCGCCGCATGAAAAACGGGGGAGCTTGCTCCCCTGTTTTGCGTTTATCCGGCAGCTGGCATAGCCTGGATGGCGCTTCGCGCAATCCAGGATGGTGCGCCGACTCCAGGATCCCCGCATTCCGCCGCTGATGCGGGTTGCCGGCGAGGCCATGGGAGCTCCGTCCACAGTGCTTTCGAGGGGGAACCATGCGTTTGTCCGCAAGCCAGATCGAAATCATCAGGCAGGAAGTCCGGAACTGACGGGGATGGGCAAAGTTAAGGGCGGTTCCCGCATGCCTGCCAGGCAATCCGGGTTCACCATAGTGGAGTTGATCGCCGTGATGGTGATCGTCGGCGTGCTCGCGGCAACCGCCATTCCCCGTTTTTTCAACCGCGGCGACTTCGACGCGCGCAGTTTTTCCGACCAGACTCTCTCGATCTTGCGTTATGCCCAGAAGTCGGCGATTGCCAAGCATCGTTTTGTGTGCGCCACGTTCACCGCAAATAGCGTTGCGCTGACTTTCGGCGCAACCGCCGCATGTGGCGCCGGTCTCGCCGGACCTGACGGGCAGCCCGCACCCTATTTCGTTGCCAGTGCCAACGCATCGTTTACCGCAACCCCGGCGGCGCTCAGTTTCGATGCGCTGGGCAGAACCTATGACGCGGCCGGCGTTGCGTTGGCGGCCGATCGGGTCATGTCGGTAAACGGGCTGGCCACGACCATTACTGTTGAGGCGGAAACCGGCTATGTTCGCTAGCCGCTCTGGTATCCCCCGCATGGCCGGCCTGACCATGATCGAGCTGGTGGTCTTTATCGTGGTGGTCAGCATTGCCGTGATCGGGGTTCTCGGCGTCATGAACCTGACCGCCCGCCATAGCGCCGATCCGCTGCTGCGCAAGCAGGCGCTGGCGATTGCCGAAGCGGTGCTGGCGGAGGTGGAGATGATGCCTTTCACCTTTTGCGATCCGGACGATCCGAATGCCGCCACGGCTGCCGGCTCCGCCGGATGTACCGGCGGAACCAATGGAGTGAACGACGAAGCGAAGCTGCCGCTGGGCTCCCAGGCGGCCGGGGCGGGGGAAACGCGCGGAGCGCTCGCTGCCGCATTCGACAATGTCGCCGACTACAACGGCTTTGCCCTGGCGGGCGGCGGCACCGACATCGGCGGCGACGTGAACGTCACCGTGCCCGCCGGCTACGCCGCGGCGGTGGTGGTGGCTCAAGAAACCTTCGGTCCGGCGGGCACGCCGGTTCCCGCTGCGGGGGGGCTGCATATCACGGTGACGGTCACCTATAACGGCGGCGCCGACAGCATCGCGCTGGAAGGCTACCGCGCCCAGTACGCACCCAATTTCACGCCATGACGATTGACGCACGTCTTATGCAGCGCGGATTCACCCTGGTCGAGGCGATCATCGTCATCGTCATCGCCGGCGTTCTGGCGGGGATGGTGGCGATGTTCATCCGCCTGCCGGTGCAAGGCTATCTCGACAGCGCCGCGCGCGCCGACCTGACCGACGTGGCCGACACCGCGCTGCGCCGCATGTCGCGCGACTTGCGGCTGGCGTTGCCGAACAGCGTCCGCGTCAGCGGGGGCTATGTCGAATTTCTGCTGACCAGCGCCGGCGGGCGCTACCTGGCGGATGAGGACAACCCGACCGCGGGCAATATCCTTGATTTCGCCACTGCTACCAACCTGACTTTCGATGTCGTGGGACCGATGCCGGCGATTGCGGCCGGCGATTCCATCGTGGTGTACAACCTTGGTCCCGGCATGAGCCCGGCGGATGCCTATTGCGCCTCGGCAACCGGCTGCAACAATCGCGCGGTGGTCAGCGCGGCGGCCGCTCCGACGGTGACCCTGGCCGCCAACCCTTTCGCTGCTCAGTCGCCTTCCATGGCCTCCCCGGAACGCCGCTTCCAGGTCGTCACCACGCCGGTGACCTATGCCTGCGTCGGCGGCGCGCTGACGCGCTATGCTGGCTATGCCATCCAGGCGGCGCAGCCGACCGACGTGGCGGCCGCGCCGCTGTCCGCTGCTTCGAGCGCCATATTGGCCGCCGGAGTAACCGGCTGCACCTTTTCCTATGCAAACCTTCCCAATGTGCGCGGCGCCCTGGTCGGCCTGGGGCTTACGCTGCAAAACGCCAACGCCGAAACGGTCGCGCTGTTTCACCAGGTGCACGTGGACAATACGCCATGACCACGAATCCCCGCACCACCATCGCTCGCAGGCAGATCGCCATGCGCCGCCACCGCGGCTTTACCATCGTCAGTGCGATTTTCCTGCTGGTGGTCCTGGCCGGGCTGGGCGCGGCCATCGCCAACGTTTCGATGATGCAGCACACCAGCTCGGCGCTGGACGTGCAGGGCGCACGCGCCTATCAGGCGGCACGGACGGGCATCGAGTGGGGTGCCTACCGGCAGATGATCAATACCTCTTGTGCCGGCGCGACCTCTTTCGTGCCGCCGGCGCCGTCGCTCGGCACGTTCACCGTAACGGTGACCTGTACGTCCACAACCAATCCCAACATCACCGTCGGCAACAACACCGTGTATCAGATCACCTCGAACGCCTGCAACAATCCGAACGCGGCGGAGCCAAGATGCCCCGGCGCGGCGGGCGGCGTCGATTACGTCGAGCGGGAACTGCAGGTCACCTTCTGATAGAGGAGTAAATGTGGCAGGCTCGGGTTCGGATGACCTTTTTGTGCCTGCACGATATACTTGGATGACGACATCAGCGGCATAGCGCGGATTGGGCGGGTTTTACTGCCTAATCCTCTTCCCTAACCCTCTCCCGGCGTGTCGTGAAAAACGTGATTTGTCCCGATTTTTCTTGTTGGAGGTGCTCCATGAGTCACGCGGTCGAGATCGAGCGCTACACCGTCGAAGACTACCGGCGTTGGGAAGGTGACTGGGAGTTGATCGACGGCGTGCCCCAGGCGATGGCGCCGTCGCCCCTCATCACGCATCAGCGGATTGCCGGCGAGATACATGGGCAGTTGTATGCGTCGCTTCGCGACTGTCCTCGTTGCCAGCCTTTATTCGAGATCGATGTCGAATTTTCGGACAATACCGTCGTGCGGCCGGACGTGCTCGTCATCTGCTACGAGCCCGAAGGCGACCGCCTGACGCGCGCGCCCGACCTGGTGTTCGAAGTGCTCTCGAAAACCACCGCCCGGCGCGACGAAGTCACGAAATTCGATCTGTACCGCGCCGAAGGCGTGGGTCATTATGTGCTGATTTATCCCGAAGCGCACAAGGCGAAAGTTTATCGGCTGGTCGATGGCGAATACCGCAAGGTCGGCGATTTTGTTGATGAGAAGCACATCTTCGACCTGTCGAAATGCACCATTGATTTCGACTTTTCTCGGCTGTGGCGGCGCAAGATGGGTGCGTAGGCAAGTGGCCAAGATCTGTGGGCTTCGCCCGTGCGAGCGGCAGCCTCTCCAACTCTCTTCCATAGGGGAGCAGAGAATGGAGTCTGACCCCATTTCTCCCATTTCTCTCCATGCCTATGAACGGGGCGAAATGGCGGCTGAAGACTTCGGCGTGGTGATGGAGAAACTGCGGCAGGAATATTTCTCCAAATGAGGGTCATGCAGCTCGAGGTTGCCACCAGAGAATGGAGTCTGACCCCATTTCTCTCGCTCCTGCTGTTTTTTCGGACCGGCTTGATCTTTGCCGTCATCGCTGGCGGAACCTTGTTTCCCGTGCTTTCTCATGCAAGCAGGACCATAAACTCAGCTACGCTCGATGGCGGCGGGAGTGTCACCGTGGCGCCCGGAGGCGCGCCGATTACCGCGGTCGTGAACGTCACTACCAGCCTGCTTCTCGATTTAAATGACAACTGGCAGTGCACAGCCTGGCGCATCGCAACCACACCACCCGGCACGCTCACCGACGTCGATCACGCAAACCACAACGTCGCGGGAACCTATGCCGAAACCTTCAACATTACCGCGCCGGTCGCTCCCGGAACATACAACGCGTACTTCGTCGCATACAGCAACAATGGCTGTAGCTCCGGTGCCAGCACAACCTACACGATGACCAACGCCGTCGTCGTGAATGCGCCGCCGACGGTTTCCTCGATCAATCTCGCCAGCGCGAATCCGACTTCGCCGGGGTCCGCGGTTTCCTGGACGGTCACTTTCAGCGAGAGCGTGACGGGTGTCGACGCCAGCGACTTCCAACTGGTACAGGGCGGCGCCGTGTCGGGTGCGAGTATCACCTCGGTCACCGGCAGCGGCGCCACCTGGACCGTGACGGCGAATACCGGTTCCGGCGGCGGCACCCTGGGGCTCAATCTGGTCGACAACGACACCATTGTCGATGCGCTCGGCCTGCCACTCGGCGGCGCAGGCGTCGGCAACGGCAATTTCTCCGGCCAGGTTTACACGGTTGCCGTGCCGTTTTCCTGCGCGCCACCCCCCGGCAGCCCCGCCGGTCTTTCCTGCCAGTGCGATACCTTCGCCCGCGCGAGCCTCAATCCCTCCACGATTTTCGGCTCCAACTGGATCGTCTCCACCAGCGATTCCACGGGTATTCTGCCGAGCATCGCCAATTCGGGCTACTTGCGCCTGACCAACAACACCGGCAACAACGCCAAGGCGGCGACCGTGCCCGGCATCTTCCCGGCTGCGGGCAACTACATTTCCGTGGAGTTCCAGCACTTCGCCTACAACGGCAGCGGCGCCGACGGCATCGCAGTGACCCTGTCCGATTACGCGGTGCCGCCCGTGCCGGGCGCCTTCGGCGGCTCCCTCGGCTACGCGCAGAAGACCGGCATCAACGGTTTCGCCGGCGGCTGGCTCGGCGTGGCGCTGGACGAATACGGCAACTACCAGAATGCCACGGAGGGGCGCATCGGCGGACCTGGCTTCATCGTCCAGTCGGTCGGCATGCGCGGCAGCGGCTCGGGCACCGCGGGTTATCGCTGGCTTGGCGGCACGCCTTCCCTGTCGCCGGTCGTGGACGACCGCACTTCGACGACGCCTTCGCGCGGCTATTTCTACCAGGTGATCGTCGATGCCCGCAACGAGCCCACCAGCACGGCGGTGGCCGTCAACCGGGACACCACGGGGACGGGGACCAGCTACGCAGCGCTCATCAGCATTCCGAACGTCTACACGGCGGCGACGGCCCAGGGCTTCACCCAGGACCCGGTGCCGGCCAACTGGCAGATTTCGTTCACCGGCTCGACCGGCGGTTCGACGAATATCCACGAGATCAGCAAGGTGCGTATCTGCGCTTCCACCGTGTGGCCGCCCAGCGGCGGCACGGCCAGCGGCTTCAACGCCATCGACGAGGCCTATGGCACGCCGCCCGCCGTCGCGGTGCAGAACTACTTGAGCGGGCACATCTACGCGAAGGTGATGGGCACGCCGTTCAAGTTCAATGTCGCCGCGCTCGCCAACAACCAGATCCAGACCGGTTACGCGGCGGGCATCGGCAACACCAAGTATGTGCAGCTCAAGCTGGTGGATAACGGCGACGGCGGTTGCGTCCTCGACAGCAGCCAGGCCAACTATTGCAAAAACGACGCCACCTGCGTCGGCAAGGCGGCGGTGGCGAGCCAGGTATTGACCTTCGCCGACGCCGACGACGGCCAGAAACAGTCGGCCAATTTCACCCTCAACACGGCCTGGCGCAACCTGGCCGCGGTGATGCGCGAGTGCACCACCAGCGCCTGTTCCGCCTTCACGGCGACGACGCCGGCCTGTTCCACGGATGCCTTCGCGGTGCGGCCCCTGACCGTCTCCTCGGTGGCGTCCTCCAATGCGACCAACGGGGGCACGGCGGGGACGCCCAGGTTCAAGGCCGGCAGCGAGGACTTTGACCTCACCGCCACGGTCGCCGGCATCACCGGCAACGCCAACGGCTACACCGGCGTGCTCAAGATCAACCCGAACGCCACCCAGGCGGCGGCTCCCTCGGTCGTAACTGGCGCCGTCGCGGCGCCCACGTTTCCGGCGGCCACCTCGGGCACGCCCACGGCGACGGCGACCGGCACGACGTTCAAATACAGCGAGGCGGGGCACTTCCGTTTCCTCGGCTACGATCCGGCGACCAATACCACCGCCGCCCGCGGCGTGTTCGACGGCGTCATGTCGGCCACCGAGTGCGCCGCCCTCACCGCCGTCCAGTGCGACGCCCTGCGCACGCCCACCTGGACCGGTGTGGACAGCATCAGCAGCAAAGGCGACTGCATCGCCAACAGCTTCAGAAATACGCGGGACTTGAGCGGCAGCTTCGCCAGCAATCCCAACTTCGGCAAGTTCGGCTGCAACTTCGGCCTTTACGATGTGATCGGCGCGTGCAGCCCCAACTCGTGCGCCTTCGGGCGTTTTACTCCGGATCATTTCGATACCGTGGTAAGTGGCGGAGTGCCCTGCCCTTCCTGGTCATATGCCGATGCCGCGGCGCGCATGGCGGCCACGGGCTTGGTCGCCACGGATGTCGGCAAGATCGCGCGGCAGCTGGACAACAATTCATTCTGGGAGTTGACGGCGGTGACGCCGACGTGGGCACTTTTTCCGAACGGTGCGTATTCCAGCCAGCCATTCAGCACGCAAGTGACCGCGCGTAACGCGGCCGGCGCGGTAACGGTGAACTACGATGGCGGGCTGGGCTACGCCAAGGCGGTCACCCTGAGCGCGTGGGATGCGCTGGGCAGCACCACGACACAGAATCCATCTGCGGGCACGCTGGCAGACAATGCGGTACTGGCAACCGCTTTCGCGAGCGGCGTGACCGCGACGCCTGCCGCGCCCAAGTACACGCTGCCCAATGCGTATCCCAGCGCCACGCCCCCGCCGGCGCCCACCGCCATCTATCTGCGCGCGGAGGATGCGGATGGCGTGAGCTCGCGGCAGTCGGCGGTTCCGGCCAGTTCGGTCGAGGGGGGAATCAAGATCGCGAGCGGGCGCGTCGCGGTGCCGAATGCCTACGGTTCGGAACTGCTGACGCTGCCGATCAATAACGTGGCGGTGCAGTATTACAATGGCGCCCGCTGGCTGACGTGCACTACGGATACCACGCCATTGGCGCTCGCGGATGTGGCGTTTTCCAACTGCAAGATAAATCTCGCCAACGCCGCGCCTCCCCCCGACTGCAAGCCCGTGGTGGCGGCCGGTGCGGTGACCCTGGCCAACGGCGTGGGGTCGATCACGCTGAACGCGCCGGGCGCCGGGAACAACGGCAGCGCGGACGTCGCGCTCGGCTGGGGCGGCTCGAAGCCCTGGCTACCCTGTGCGAAAGGCCGCGCTACCTTCGGCATCTACAAAAGCAAATTCATTTATTTGCGTGAAATGTATTGACTTCCCGGGCAAACCGGGAGCCGATAAAAACCAATTGACAACAATGAGTTGGTCGTATAATTTCAAGCCGAATATTTTTTGTTGAAGATCATGCGATTATTCCGCGGCGCGCAAAAGAAACCCGGCTGGCTGGCAATTGGCTTTTTGCCGCAGGGGGTTTGTGCCGTCCACGTGCAGCGCACCTCCGGCGCCAGACCGTCCGTTTCCTTGTGCGCGGCGTTCGAGGGGGAGGCGGACGATCATGCGCTGGAGCGCCTGGCGAAGGAGGTGCGCGCGGCGCAATACCGCTGTTCGACCCTGCTCCGGCCGAGCGAGTACCAGATGCTGCTGGTGGAGTCCCCCAGCGTGGCGTCCGATGAGCTCAGGAAGGCCATCCGCTGGCGCATCAAGGACATGCTCGACTATCACGTGGACGACGCGACGATAGACGTGCTGGACATTCCCCCCGACAGGAACGCGCCGACCAAGAACCATTCGATGTATGCGGTCGCCGCGCCCAACCAGGCGATCCGCCAGAGCCAGGCGCGGTTCGAGCAGGCGAAGATCCCGCTTGCGGTAATCGATATCCCGGAAATGGCGCAGCGCAATATTTCCGCCCTGCTGGAGCCGGAGCAGCGCGGCCTGGCGCTGCTTTCCTTCGACGGTGCCGGCGGCCTGCTGACCGTGACCTACGCCGGCGAGCTGTACCTGGCCCGCCGCGTCGAGATTACCGCCCGCCAGCTGGCGGAGGCGGACGAGACGCAAAAGGCGGCCTATTTCGACCGCATCACGCTGGAAATGCAGCGCTCGCTTGACCACTTCGACCGCCAGTATCATTTCATCACCCTGGCCAAGCTTGTCCTGGCGCCGTTGCCGGGCGTCGAGGGGTTGCGCGACTACCTCGCAGGCAACCTGTACCTGCCGGTGGAGTCGCTCGATTTGGCCGATTTGTTCGACTTTTCCGCCGTGCCGGAACTCGCCCGGCCGGAGCGTCAGGCGCAGTGCTTTACCACGCTGGGCGCTGCGCTGCGCCTCGAGGAGAAGGCGCTTTGAGCCAGCAGATCAATCTCTTCAACCCGATTTTCCTCAAGCAGAAAAAACACTTTTCCGCGCTCGCCATGGTGCAGGCGCTGGGCGGGATCGTGCTGGGCATGCTGGTGTTTTACGCCTATGCCCGCTACCAGGTCGGCAACCTCGGTGCCAGCGTAGCGGAAACCGCCAAGCGGCTGGAGCTGGAGCAGTCCCGTCTGACCAAGGTGGCGGCGGAATTCGCGCCAGGGAAGAACGGCAAGCTGCTGGAAAACCAGGCCGCCCAGCTGACGGCGCAGCTGGGCGCGCGCCAAAAGGTGATCGCCGTGCTGCAGGGCGGGGAGCTGGGCAATACCGGGGGCTTTTCCGAATACCTGCGCGCCTACTCGCGCCAGGCGATCGATGGGCTGTGGCTGACCGGCTTCACCATCCACGGCGCGGGAAGCCAGATGACACTGGACGGGCGCGCCATGAAGGCGGAGCTGGTGCCGGCCTACATCCGCCGCCTCAACCAGGAAAAAGTCATGCAGGGCAAAGCCTTCGCGGCGATGGAAATCGGCCGGCCCGCTCCCGCCAAGGCGGAAGGCGCGGCTGCGAACGAGGCGCCGGCTCAGGCCCGTTTCGTCGAATTCAAGCTGATGTCGGCGGAGCGGGAGGCGGCCCGATGAAGCCGTACTGGATCAAGCTCGCCGGCCGCATCGACGCGATGAGCCTGCGCGAGCGCGTGCTGGTTTTTCTGATGGCGGCGGCGGTGGCGATCGCGCTGATCAACGCGGTGCTGATTTCCCCGCTGCAGGAGAGGCAAAATCGGCTGGGCGCGCAGATGAGGCAGGACGAGGACAGGATCATGGCCATTCACGCCCAGGTGGAAACGCTGGTGAAGACCGGCGCGGGCGATGCCGATGCGGGCAAACGCGCCCAGCTGGACCGGCTGCGGCACGACGTCGCCACGTCGGACGAAGCGCTGCGCGGCATGCAGAAAGGGCTGGTACAGCCCGACCGGATGGTTGGCCTGCTGGAAGATATCTTGCGGCGCGAAGGGCAACTGCAACTGGTGTCGATGAAGACGCTGCCGGTCGGCGGCATTCTGGACGGCGACAAGAAAGACGCCGATTCGGCTGCCGTGCCGGGCGGTCCGCTGGTGTACAAACATGGCGTCGAACTGGTGGTGACGGGCAGCTACGGCGATTTGCTGCAATACCTGGCGCGCCTGGAGAGCCTGCCCTGGCAAATGTTCTGGGGGAAAGTGGAGCTCAAGGTGGAGGAGTATCCCCGCGCGGCGCTGTCCCTGACGCTTTATACGCTGAGCCTGGACAAGACATGGTTGTCGATATGATGGTGAGAAAACGGTTAACCACGGGGGACACGGGGAAAACAAGGGGAGCGCAAATCAATTCCGCGGCTTCCTTCGCCTTGATGGAGCAGGGGTGGAGAAGAGGAGTGGAAAATCGCATTAAGCGATTTTTCCCCGTGTTCCCCGTGCCCTCCGTGGTTAAGATGTTTTTGCCAGGTTTATTATTCCTGACTTTCGCCATGCGGCTCCCGGTTGCCGCCGCCGACAATCTGCCCGACCCAACCCGCCCGTCTGCGGAAATGGGTGCGGCGGCCGGGTCGCCCGGCGTGGCGAGCGGGCCGGTGCTGCAATCCGTGCTGATTTCCCGCAGCCGGAAATCGGCTATCATTGGCGGCCAAACGGTGGGATTGGGCGAAAAATACGGTGACGCGCGGGTGGTCAGGATCACCGAAAAAGAAGTGGTGCTGAAAACCGGTTCGGCCACCGAAACGCTCCGGCTTTTTCCCGACGTGGAGAAAAGGCCCTCCCGCGCGGTGGCGTCGGATAAAGCGCAGGCCGGGCGGCTAGTGCAAGGTGAGGCAAAATGACAATAAGCAAAAAAAGGCGCGGTCAGGGGAGTCGTAGCGTCATCGTGCGAGCCGCGATGGGGCTGATCGCCGCTGCCGGCTTGCTGGGGCAATACGGCTGTGCTACACCCGCCAAAGATCGCGCCACTTACGACCGGATCAACGCGGAGCTCGCCCAGGATGCCGACAAGGCGAGGGCCGGGGCGGTGCAGCCCGAGGCGGTCAGCGCCGCGCTCCTGCCGCCGCTCAAGATCGAGGCGCCCAGGACCGGCAAGCCGCTGGAGCAGAAATTCGATCTGGTGGTCAACAATGCGCCGGCCAATCAGGTTTTCATGGGCATCGTCTCCGGCACGCGCTACAGCATGCTGCTCCACCCCGATGTGAGCGGCACCCTCTCGGCCAACCTCAAGGACGTCACCGTGTTCGAGGCGCTCGACGCGATCCGCGAGCTGTACGGCTACGATTACAAGGTGGAAGGCACGCGCATTTTCATCCAGCCGCTGACGATGCGAACCAGGGTGTTCACGGTGAACTACATTTCCGGCGAGCGCAAGGGAACGTCATCGACCCGCGTGATTTCCGGCTCGGTGAGCGACGTCCCGTCCGGCTCGTCCGGGGGAACGGCGGCGCCGACCACGACCGCGCCGGGCGGCGCAAGCCGCGCCCAGGACAGCAGCAAGATCACCACCACCTCCAGCAGCGATTTCTGGACCGAGCTGAAAACCACCCTGGCCGCGATCGTCGGCGCCAAGGAAGGAACCAGCGTGGTGGTCAGCCCGCAGGCCGGCATCGTGGCGGTGCGCGCGATGCCCGAGGAACTGCGCAATGTCGAGCGCTTCCTCAAGGCGGCACAGCTCTCGGTCGACCGCCAGGTGATGCTGGAGGCGAAGATCCTGGAAGTGCAGCTGAACGATGGCTTCCAGACCGGCATCAACTGGGCGGCGTTCAAGACCGGGCCGAACAGTCGGGTTTCACTGGGCCTGTTGCAGCCTGGATCGACGTTGAACACTTCCGGCAATCTCGTCGGCACGCCCGTTTCGTCCGCGCCGGGCTCAACCCTGGCAAGTGCCAATACGGCTGTCGGCACGCTGATCGGCCTCGCCTTCCAGACCAGCAATTTCGCCGCGCTGCTCTCCTTCCTGGAAACCCAGGGCACCGTGCATGTCCTCTCCAGCCCGCGCATCGCCACGCTGAACAACCAGAAGGCGGTGCTGAAGGTCGGCACCGACGACTTTTTCGTCACCAACGTGAGCACGACCACCACCACGACCGGGACGACGGGCACCACCACGCCGAGCGTCACGCTGCAGCCGTTCTTTTCCGGCATCGCGCTGGACGTGACGCCGCAGATCGACGAGGACGGAAACATCATCCTGCACGTGCATCCCTCCATCAGCCAGGTGACCACCGTCAACAAGGTGGTCGATCTGGGCGCGGGCGTCGGCGTCCTGACCTTGCCGCTGGCATCGAGCAACATCAGCGAAACCGACAGCATCGTGCGCGCCCAGGACGGCAGCGTGGTGGCGCTGGGCGGATTGATGCGCCAGGCGCAAACCGACGATCGCTCGCAGGTGCCCGGCGTGGGAGACGTGCCCGTGGTCGGCGCGCTGTTCCGCAACACCAGCAAGGTGGTCCAGAAGCGCGAGCTGGTCATCCTGCTCAAGCCGACGGTGATCCGCGGCGGCAACAACTGGACCGAGGATATCCTGCAAAGCCGGCAGCGCATGCAGGCGCTTGACCCCGGCGCCGCGGGTCAACGGTAGCGGTCGATGTATTGTGAACACTTCGGCCTGAACGAGCAGCCCTTCGGCATCACGCCGGATACCAGCTACTTTTATGCCTGTTCGCGCTATCAGGCGGCGCTCAATACGCTGCTGGTCGCCGCCCGCGGCGGCGAGGGCTTCCTCAAGATCACCGGCGAGGTGGGCACCGGTAAGACCATGCTGTGCCGCACGTTCCTGTCCTCGCTGCGCGGCGAGTTCCATACCGCCTACATTCCCAATCCCTACCTCGAACCGCGCACCCTGATGCTGGCGCTGGCGGAAGAACTCGAGATACAGCAGGACAAGGAAGTGGACCAATACCACCTGCTCAAGGCGATCAATTTCCGGCTGCTCGACCTGGCGCGCCAGGGCAAGCGCACGCTGCTGTGCCTCGACGAAGCCCAGGCGATGCCGCTGGATACCCTGGAGTCGCTGCGCCTGTTGACCAACCTGGAAACCGAAAAACGCAAGCTGCTGCAGATCGTCCTCTTCGGCCAGCCCGAGCTGGACCAGAAGCTGCGGAGCGAGTCGGTGCGCCAGCTGGCCCAGCGCATCACGTTTCACTACCATCTCGGCGCCCTGAAAAAGGACGAAGTGCCGCATTACCTGGCGCACCGCCTGCGCATCGCCGGCCACAAAGGCGGACGGCTGTTCCGCAAATCGGCGGAGCGTGCCCTGTACGACGCCAGCGGCGGCGTGCCGAGGCTGGTCAACATCCTCGCCCACAAGGCCCTGATGATGGCGTTCGGCGAGGGCGAGCAGGAAGTCGCGCCGCGCCATGTCAGGGGCGCGGCCACCGATACCCAGTCCGCCCGGCCGAGCCGGCCGGCGGCATACCGCTGGCTGTGGGCGCCCCTGCTGGCCGCGGCCGTGGCGATCGGCGCCTTCCTCGCATGGGGGAGGCCGGCATGAGCGTGATCAATCGGATGTTGCAGGATCTGGAGCGGCGCGGACACGATGGCGAAAACGGTTCGTCGGCGGGGATAAAACCGGTGGCGCCGCGCCATGCCCCGGAGCGCCCGGTCTGGTGGTTGCTGGCGCTGGCTGCGGCGCTCGGCGTGATCGTGTTGCTGGCCTGGCTGCTGCTGCGGCAGATGACGGCCGTGCGGGAGCCCAGGGCGCCCGTTGCGGCAGCCCCGGCGGCGCCAGTTCGACCGGCGCCGTCTCCCGTTCCCGCTCCGGAGCTCGTCTCGCTGCGCTTGTCCGATTTGCCGGCCCTGCCCGGTGCGGCGATCTCGGCAAAAAAAGCGGAGCCGCCACCCGCGCACGCCGAGCCGGCATCCGCGCCCGCACCCGTGCGGGAAGCCGGAAGCAAGCCGGAGCCAGTCGAAGCAGCGAAACCGGTCGAGAAGGACGCCGGCAGCGCGAAAAAAAATGAAGCCGCCGTCAAGCAGATCACCCCCCGGCAGCGCGCGGAATATCTGTATCAGCAGGCCGTCTCCCTGGTGCAGCAGGGCCGCATGGCCGAGGCGCAGGGCAGCCTCGATGAAGCGTTGAAGGCGGCGCCGGCGCACGCGGCCGCGCGCCAGGTCCTGGCGGGTATCCTGGTGGACAATAAACAATACGCGCAGGCCGAGCAATTGCTGCGCGACGGGCTCGATGTCGGCACTGTCCAGCCCGAGTTCGTCATGGCCCTGGCGCGCATCCAGATCGAGCGCGGCGACGGCCGCGCCGCGCTGGAAACCCTGCAGAAAAACCAGGCCGGCGCGAAGGACAACGCCGCCTACCAGGCCTTCCTGGCGGCGCTGTTGCAGCGCCAAGGCCTGCACAAGCAGGCGATCGAGCATTACCAGATATCCTTGCGCCTGGCCCCATCGGCCTCCGCGCTGGTCGGCATCGGCATTTCCCTGCAGGCGGAAAATCGGCTGGCGGAAGCGCAGGAAGCCTTTAATCGCGCCAAGTCGAGCGGCGCGCTGAATGCCGAACTGCAAGGCTTCGTCGAACAGAGATTGGGCCAGATTCAACAGCAGTTGAGGTAGGGATTAGTTGTCAGTTTTCAGTTGTCAGTAAAAAGCAGTTAACCACGGGGTTCCTCGTGGTTCAAATGCCGGTTTTTAGGTTCAGTTGTCAGTTGGGTTGCCCACACTGCTTTTACTGAAAACTGACCACTGATAACTGACAACTACCTACTCTTTCAACGTCCGCGCCACCACCCAGGCGCTCACCTCCGCGGCTCCGCGCTTCAGCAGCACCCGGCTGAGTTCGTCGAGCGTCGAGCCGGTGGTCATCACGTCGTCCAGTATTGCCACCTTTTTCCCCGTCAGATCGAGATCGCAGGCAAACGCGCCGCGCACGTTGCCGCGGCGCTGTTGCCATTTCAACCCGGCCTGGCTTGGCGTATCACGCGTGCGACGACAGGCGTCTGCGGCGAGCGGGATGTCGAGGCGGCGGGAGATTGGCCGGGCGATTTCGAGCGCCTGGTTGAAGCCGCGCTCCTTGAGACGCGCGGGATGGAGCGGCATCGGCAGCAGCAGTTCCGGCTTGGGGTGCTTGGCGGCAAGGTGTGCGAGCGGCTCGGCCAGCGCTTCGGCCAGGGCAAGGCTGCCGGCATATTTGAAAGCCTGCAACAGGCGGTCGATCGGAAAACCGTAGCTGAAAGCCGCCAGGGTGTGGCCGAACGCGGGTGGGTGGCGCAGGCAGGAACCGCAAACATGGCCGTCCAGAGCGGGGAGGGCGCAAATCGGACAAACCGGGATCGAGTGACGAGGCAGATCGGCATCGCAGGCCGCGCATAACGGCCGGTCGAGCGAGGGCGCGGCGCATAGCGCGCAATGGCGGGGGAAAAAGGCGTGCACAAAATTTGTGCAACCGTTTAAAATGTAGCCAGGAAGATTTGACAACTTGGGCCCAATCCCTGAAGATTAGCCCCGATTTTACTGTGAAAGATCGCATAAAGGTCAATGATGAAAAAAATCGAAAAGCATATTTCCGCCGCGCAATGTCGCCGTTCCGCGCAGATGTTCATTATCGGCAGCATCCTGGCGGTGATCGTGTTTCCGCTGATCATGATCTGGATCGCGGCGTCGATCTTCGTTTACGCGTCCGCCGCGCATCATCCCGATCACCGCGTCGGGGAGTTCCAGCGCTGGGCGGGCTACCGCTTTTACGGTCTGGTCGGCACGCTGGTGGTGACGCTCAACTTCAGCGGCGAGATGAAGCACTGGGTGGGCGGCGGGCTGAATCTGCTGCTCGCGGTGTGGGCGGTGAGCGTCCTGGTGGTGGTGCCGCTCGGGATCCGGGATTTGATCCGGATCAGCCGCGAAGATTGGCGGGATATGACGGTGGAGGTGGAAGTCCATGAATGACATGCTGAATCCTGAAGTGGCGGCCGGCCGGCGCTGGACGGTGGCCGAGATCGAGGCGCTGTTCGCGCTGCCGTTCAACGACCTGGTGTTCCAGGCGCAAACCGTCCATCGCGCCCATTTCGATCCGAACGAAGTGCAGGTGAGCACCTTGCTCTCGATCAAGACCGGCGGCTGCAGCGAAGATTGCGGCTATTGCTCGCAATCCAAGCGGCACCATACCTCGGTCGAGCAGGAAAACCTGCTGGAGCTGGAAACCGTGCTGGAAAAAGCCAAGGCGGCCAAGGACAAGGGCGCTACCCGGTTTTGCATGGGCGCGGCCTGGCGCGGCCCGAAGCAGAAAGACCTCAGGCCGGTGCTCGACATGATCACCGCCGTGCGCGCGCTGGGGCTGGAAACCTGCGTCACCCTCGGCATGCTGAAGGAAGGCCAGGCCGAGCAATTGCGCGAGGCCGGCCTGGATTATTACAACCATAACCTCGACACCGCGCCGGAGTATTACGGCGAAGTGGTCACCACCCATACCTACCAGGACCGGCTCGATACGCTTGACGAAGTGCGCCAGGCCGGCATCAAGGTCTGCTCCGGCGGCATCGTCGGCATGGGCGAGTCGCGCACTCATCGCGCCGCCCTCGTCGCCCAGCTGGCCAACCTCAATCCGCCGCCGGAATCGGTGCCGATCAACATGCTGGTGCAGGTGAAGGGCACGCCGATGCAGGATGTGGCCGCGCTCGACCCGCTCGAGTTCGTGCGTACCGTCGCCGTCGCTCGCATCGCCATGCCGCAAAGCCTGGTGCGCCTTTCCGCCGGACGCGAGCAGATGGCGGCGCCGCTCCAGGCCTTGTGCTTCCTGGCCGGCGCCAATTCGGTGTTCTATGGCGACAAGCTGCTGACCACGGCCAATCCCTCCGCCGAAAGCGACCAGGAGTTGTTCGACAGGCTCGGCATGCGGGTGATGGGTGCATAGAAGACATTGACTCCAGGCTTGTGGGTACGGCTTCAGCCGTACATGTCAGGCTGAAGCCTGACCTACAGATCGAAGTTCGACAGTATGCCTCTTTCCTTTCTTGCCGATGAACTGAAAGACCTCGCCGCGAACGGCCTGAGCCGCCGACGCCGCGTGGTGGAAAGCGCCCAGGGCGCGCGCGTGGTCGAGGGCG
This sequence comes from Sulfuricella sp., assembly GCA_028714315.1. Classification (GTDB taxonomy): domain Bacteria; phylum Pseudomonadota; class Gammaproteobacteria; order Burkholderiales; family Sulfuricellaceae; genus Sulfuricella. The sequence continues at coordinate 24,036 of JAQTMN010000034.1, forward strand.
GCCGCGAATATCTGTCGTTCTGCAGCAACGATTACCTCGGCCTGGCCAACCATCCGGCGTTGATCGAGGCGCTGCGGCAGGCGGCGGGCCAGTATGGCGTCGGCGCGGGGGCGTCGCATCTGGTATGCGGCCATAGCGCGGCGCACCACCAGCTCGAACAAGAACTTGCCGCATTCGCCGGCCAGCCGGCAGCGCTGCTGTTTTCCACCGGCTACATGGCCAATCTCGGCATCGTCGCCGCCCTGGCCGGACGCGGCGGCGAGATTTTCGCCGACAAGCTCAACCACGCCTCGCTCAACGACGCGGCCTTGCTGTCCCGCGCCAAGCTCACGCGCTATCCGCACCTCGACCTGGACATGCTGGAGCGCCGGCTGGCCGCCTCGACGGCACGGCGCAAACTGGTCGTGACTGACGCCGTGTTCAGCATGGACGGCGACCTCGCGCCGGTGCCGGAGCTCGCGGCCCTGTGCGAGCGCCACGACGCCCTGCTGCTGCTGGACGACGCCCACGGCTTCGGCGTGCTGGGCGAGGGCGGGCGCGGCGTTCTGGAGCATTTCTCGCTCCTCGCTCCGCGCCCCTCGCGAATCATTTATATGGCCACCCTGGGCAAGGCCGCCGGCGTATTCGGCGCCTTTGTCGCCGGACCGGCAGTACTGGCGGATTATCTGGTGCAGCGCGCACGCCCCTATATTTACACCACCGCCATGCCGCCCCCGCTGGCGACGGCCCTTTCCGCCAGCCTCAAGCTGATCGCGGCGGAGCCGTGGCGGCGCGAGCGGCTGCGGGATTCGATCGCCGCCCTGAAAACCGGCCTGAAGCTGACCCGCTGGCGGCTGATGGAATCGGCCACGCCGATCCAGCCGCTGGTGATCGGCGCCAATCGGGAAACGCTGGCGGTGAGCGAGGCGCTGCGCGAGCGCGGCATCTGGGTGCCGGCAATCCGCCCGCCCACCGTGCCGAAAGGCGAGGCGCGCCTGCGCATTTCGCTTTCGGCGGCGCACAGCCTGGAGGACGTGGCGCGGCTGGTCGAGGCGTTGAACGAACTGGAGAATGTGTAATTACCGCGAAGGACGCGAAGGTGCGCGAGGTAAGGCGGGGTTTTCCCTTGCGATCCTTCGCGTCCTTTGCGGTAAAGTGAGATGACTATGCACATCGAAACCATTGGTTCCGGCCCGAACCTCGTTCTCATCCACGGCTGGGGCATGCACGGCGGGGTGTGGGGCGGGGTGCGCGATGCGCTGGCCCGGCGTTTTTGCCTGCACATCGTGGACTTGCCCGGCTATGGCGCCAGCCCGGCGCTTCCGGCGCAGGATCTGGAGAGTGTCGCGCACGCCGTGGCCGGCGCGCTGCCGGATTCTTTTCACGTTTGCGGCTGGTCGCTGGGCGGGCTGGTGGCGCAGGAGCTCGCGCTGACCTTCCCGGGCCGGATCGAACGCCTGGTTCTGACCGGCGCCACGCCCTGTTTCACCATGCGCGAGGATTGGTCCAGTGCCGTCCCGCGCGAGATGTTGCTGGAGTTCGCCGCGGCCCTGGAAACGGATTACGAAGGCACATCAAAGCGCTTTCTCGCGCTCCAGGCGCGGGGCGATGACGCGGTCAAGCCGGTACTGAAGCGCCTGCGCGAAACGTTGTTTGCCCGTGGCAGGCCGGACGGCGAGACGCTGCGGGCGGGACTGCGCATTCTGCTGGAAAGCGATTTGCGCGCCCGGCTGGCGGCCTTGAAAGCGCCGGCCCTGCTGGTGCAGGGCGAACGCGATCTGCTCACGCCGCCGGCGGCGGCGCGGTGGGTCGCCGGGCAGACCGGGGCGCGCCTGGAAATCGTGCGGGGGGCGGCCCACGCGGTTTTTTTGCCGCACCCCGAGTTATTCGTCGAAACAATCACCGGATTTTTGCATGACTGATCAATATACGCTGGACAAGAGCCGGGTGCGCCGCTCGTTCGACCGCGCCGCGGCCACCTACGACCAGGTGGCGGTCTTGCAGCGGGAGGTGTGCGAACGCATGGCCGAGCGCCTGCAATATGTCAAATTCGAGCCGGGCATCATTCTCGATGCCGGCTCCGGTACCGGCTATGGCGCGCATTTGCTGCGCGAGCGCTTCGCCAAGGCCCGCGTGATCGAACTCGATCTCGCCCCGGCCATGCTGCGCGCGTCGCGCCGGAAGCAGCCGGGGTGGCGGCGACTGCTGCCGTTCCTGGCCGAGCCGGCGCAGGTGTGCGGCGACATCGAGCGGCTGCCGTTGCGCGGCGGCAGCATCGGCATGATCTGGTCCAACCTGGCGCTGCAATGGTGCAACGATTTCGACGCGGCCTTCACGGGCATGTGGCAGGCGCTGGAGAACGGCGGTTTGCTCATGTTCAGCACCCTCGGCCCGGACACCCTGAAGGAATTGCGCCAGGCCTTCGGCGCGCTCGACGGCCGCGCCCACGTCAACCGCTTCCCCGATATGCACGACATCGGCGACGCCCTGATGCGCAACGGTTTTGCCGCGCCGGTGATGGACATGGAAACCATCACGCTGACCTACGACGATCTGTCTGGCCTGATGCGCGACCTCAAGGCGCTGGGAGCGCATAACGCCAATCAGGGGCGCGGGCGCGGCCTGCTCGGCAAGACCGCGTGGCAGCGCTTGCAGCAGCAGTACGAACGTCTGCGCCGCGACGGCAAGCTGCCGGCCACTTACGAAGTGGTGTACGGCCACGCCTGGAAGGGCGAGAAAAAGCCGGCGCCGGGCGAGCCGCAGGTGGTGCGGTTCGCAACCCATAGGTGAAGCAGGCTTATTTCGTTACCGGCACCGATACCAATGCCGGCAAGACGCTGATCGCCGGCGCGCTGCTGCATGCGTTTGCCGGCCGCGGGCTGCGCGCCGTCGGCATGAAGCCGGTCGCCGCAGGCTGCGCGGAAAACGGCGGCGTTCCGCATTGCGCGGATGTGGCGAGCCTGCTCGCCGCGGGCAATGTCGCCGCGCCGCTTGAGCTCGTCAATCCTTATGCCTTTATTCCGCCCATTGCCCCCCACATTGCCGCCGAGCAGGCGGGCGTGGAAATTCGGCTCGATCAAATTGTGAATTCGTTCGGTCGGTTGCGGGAAATGGCCGATGTGGTGGTCGTCGAGGGAGTGGGGGGCTTCATGGTGCCGCTCAACCCGCGCCAGGATACCGCCGATCTGGCCCGGATGCTGGGGCTTCCGGTCATCCTGGTGGTGGGCCTGCGCCTCGGTTGCCTCAGCCACGCCCTGCTCACGGCGGAGGCCATCGGACACCGCGGATTGAAGCTGGCGGGATGGGTGGCGAACCAGGTCGAGCCGGACTTGCCGTTCGCGTCGGCCAACATTGCGGCGCTGGAGCGGCGCCTTCCCGCGCCTTTGCTTGGCGTGGTGCCCCATGGCGCGGTGGCTGAGGCCGCCGGACTGCTGCATATTTCGCTGTTGAAAAATGCGTAGCCGCAGATTATTTTTTGGTAAGCCATGGATTTTTTAACACAATGTCCTTATTATTCTAGTTGGTGAAACAAGATAATTAGATCGAAATATGCAAAATTGGAGGCTTGATGATTTTATCCCGCACTAGCCAATACGCCATCCAGGCGTTGATATATGTCGCCACGCAACCGGCGGGCGAGCCGATCCTGAACCGAAAAATCGCCGAATATCTCGGCGTGCCCGCGGCCTACCTCGCCAAGATCATGCAAAGCTTGTGCAAGGGAAACCTGCTTTATTCCTTTCGTGGCCGCCAGGGTGGGTTTTGCCTGCGCGAGGGCGGGGAAAAGACCGACCTGATGCAGATCGTGTCCCTGATCGAGGGCGTCGGCTTTACCGAGTATTGCGTGCTGGGCCTGAAGGTATGCAGCGATGAGACCGCCTGTCCGATGCATACGAAGTGGAAGCCAATCAAGGAAAGGATCGTCAGCCTGCTGCACGAGCAGACGCTGGACCGGCTGGCCGTTGCGGTGAAAAGCGGCAAATACCGCATCTGCGATTTGCCGATGGCGATGATGGGTGCAGAAACCGACCCGGCCGGGGTATAATTTGCCCGCCGGTGTCCGCCGGCCTGGGTGGCGCGCGGTGGCCGCAGCGTGTCTGCTGGCGCTGGCGCTGCTGTCCGGCTGCCCCGGAAAAAGCGGCCGCGAGTCGGAGCCGTTTGTCGCGGCCGACATTACGGGCGCGGGCTATGGCCGGGATTTCGCGCTGGTCGACCATCACGGAAAAAAACGAACGCTGGCGGATTTCAAGGGCAAGGCGGTGCTGCTGTTTTTCGGCTATACGCATTGCCCGGACGTTTGCTTGACCACCCTGTCCGATCTGTCTATGGTGAAGCAGCGCCTGGGGGATGACGCGGCGCGGGTCCAGGTGCTGTTTGTGACGCTCGACCCGGCCCGCGACACGCCGGAAAAATTGGCCGGCTTCGTGACTTATTTCAACAAGGATTTTTTGGCCTTGTATGGTGACGAAGCAGCCGTCGCCAAGACGGCCGGGGAGTTCAAGGTGTATTACAGCAAGCACGAATCGGGCTCCGCCGCCGGCTATTTTCTCGACCACAGCGCGGGCGTCTACGGGTTCGATCCCCAAGGCCGTCTGCGGCTGTTTATTAATTACGGCAGTGACTTGTCCGCGATCGTGCACGACGTGAAATTGCTTTTAGGCGAAAAACCATGACAGCTGCCGTACGACTGATGCCCTCCCGACCGCTGGCCGCCCGTGCCGCGGATAGCGAGGCCTGCTCCCCGGTGACCTGCAAGGATTGCGGCATTTACGGCCTGTGCCGCGAGGTGAACGGCCCCGATGTCGATTTGCGCCTGCTGGAAACCATCGTCAGGAATCGCAAGCTATTCAAGCGCGGCGAATTGCTTTACCGGATCGGCGAGCCGTTGCGTGCCATCTATGCCATCCGCTGCGGTTCGGTCAAAACCTATGTGCTGACCAACGACGGCCGGGTGCAGATTACCGGCTTCCACATCACCGGCGAGCTGCTCGGGCTGGGCGCCATCGCGGCGGATCACTACACCAGCGAAGCGCGCGTGCTGGAAACCACCATGGTGTGCGAAGTCCCCCTCGACGTGCTGGAAGCCTACAGCAACGAAATTCCCTCCATCCGCTACCAGATGCTCAAGATCATGAGCCAGGAAATTCTCGACAACCAGGAACTGATGCTGTTGCTTGGCAAGAAAAACGCCGAGGAACGTCTGGCTACCTTTCTGTTGGGGTTCTCCCGGCGCTTTCAGCGGCGTAGCTATTCTCCCACCAAATTCAACCTGAGCATGTCGCGCAGCGACATCGGCAACTATCTCGGCATGGCCGAGGAAACCGTCTGCCGCGTATTTTCCCGCTTCCAGGATGACCAACTATTGACCACCGAGCGGCGGCAAGTACAACTGCTCGATCTCGACCGGCTCAAATCGATCGCCCGCGGCTGAGTTTTTAAGCCTAGCTGTTTTGCGGTTTCCGAGTATTTTAATCGGATACGCGGGTATTAATTAAAACCGGTTTGGTTGACCCAAGTCAGTGAACCATTGTGTGATTGGGGTTATATTACCCAGCGTTGGGTCAGATGGCGGCGGTTTGCGCTATCCGGCACGGTTCTAATGGGGGTGGCGTGTACCTGCTCGGGAGGAATGGGCCGGATCGCGCTTTTGGACGTGAGCGATACCGGGAAGGCCGCATCGAAGTTTGCCGGGCATGCCCGCGTCCGAACGCCGGTTTATTTATAGCAAGGAGAGAAATATGGCATCGGTTGCGATAGGGAGCAGCGAGCAATACAACTACGATGTTGTTCGCAAATTTAC
>JAQTMN010000035.1 GCA_028714315.1 Sulfuricella sp.
AATCCTGTCGCGGCGGGACGAAATCGAAATCGGCAAGCTGGTCGGCGCGACCGACGCCTTCATCCGCCGCCCCTTCCTCTACCACGGCGCGCTGCAAGGCCTGGGCGGCGGACTGGCGGCGTGGCTCGTCGTCGGCATCGGGCTGTATTTTCTCAACCCGGCGGTGGACGAACTCGCCAGGCTCTATGGCGCCCGCTTCCAGCTGCAACCGCCCGATGCGGACGCGATGCTAGGCATGCTGCTGGCCTCCGCCCTGCTCGGCTGGATCGGCGCATTCCTGTCCGTGGGACGGCATTTGCGCCGGATGGAACCCGGCAGATAGCGGTTTCTGTCGCCGCGGCACTTGAAGGATCGCCTCGAAGTTTCACGTTCCAGCCGCTTGGCACTTGGCCGCAGCCCGATCAGGACATAGCCGGGCCGACACGCGCTGGCGCGCAAAAATGAAAAAATCGAAAATCTGATATTGACTTTTCGCTTTTATACGATTAATCTGAAAATGTGATCGACGGCAAACTTACGGTGACGTAGGGACGCAAAGCCTCCGGTCTGGGAAACCAGATAGCGGGGCTGCAGAGCCAACGGTCTCGGCCATCCGCCGAGAACGGGTTGCCCACCCGGCAACCATACCTCTCGAGAGGTGGTCTTTCCAAATCAGTTCTGGAGGAAAGATCATGTCCTATCTATATTTTATTCCCGCCCTGAAACGACACGCCTCACGCTCGCGTTTTGCCCTGACCGGCACGACCGCCGAGCCATCTGACGTTGCGATCGATACTCGACAAGCCACAGCCATAGCCCCACCCGCGCCGTTTCTCGCCACCTAGCGCGCCCTCGGGCAACGACTGTCGCTGACCGGCGCGTCCGGTCGGTATCCAGAAAAACACTACACTGAAGGCTGGCGGTAGCGCCGTCGAGCGCAGCGAAGGTCTGCTGCGCACGGCAAACCCGCGCCCGCGCCTCCATGGAGGTTATCATGAATATCGTTTCCAACATCATCCTTCGCACCGCGTTCCTGGTATTGTCTGTAACCACCATCTCGCCCATAACGGACACGATAACCAACCTGTTCCAGCAAGTCTCGGACGGCCTTGATCAAGTCCAGTACGTTGGGCGCTAGAAGCTTGGGGCTGCCGGCCGGCAGCCCCAACCATGGACCGCAGGCGGTTCGCCTTGACGGGCAGCGGAAATGACCGGTCGCGTCAAAATATGAGTTCGCGCGCGCCGCATTTCAGGTAAAAGGTCGTTACGTCGGCATAGCCGAGCTGGATGCCGAGCAGGCTCAGCACTGGCGCCAGCAGGCTGTCCAGCAAACCGAATATCGGGGCGAGCAGGGCGGACAGGGCTTTCACCAGTTCACCCAGCTTGATTTCGATACCCAGAAGCTTGACGTCGAGAACCATGTCGCTGCCCAGACTGCCGAACAGGCCGGCGGTGGATAGGCCCGAAATGCGCTGGGTGTTTTTTTCGTCGAAGGGGCCGTTGAATTCAAGGCCGCCCCCATCGCCTCCTCCGGGCAAATTGATCGCCGCCTCGGCATCCACGGTAATCAGGCCGAGAACGTTGACGATAGTGGCACGCTTCACCTTTGCGGGCTTGTGGACGTTGGTCATCGCATCTGCGTTCACATCGCCGACATAGGCCCGCACCAGACTGGAGTTGGCGCCGACAGTGACGACGCTGCTGTCGCGCGGGTCCTTGCAATCGATGCTTTTCAGCTGGGCATTGGCGGCGGCGATTTCGAGATACAGGGGCAGGTGGACCAGTCCGCTGCCTTCCACCCCCGAGAGCGCCCCGAGCACGTCCAGGTCAATCTTGAGGCGCCACTGGGCGTTGTGGGCCTGGGTGCGCCAGTTGCCGCTGCTATCCATACCCGGGGGGCCGATGGCGCGACTTGGGGGTGCGATCAGGGAGAGCGCGATATTGAGTTTGGCCAGCCCGCCCAGATCCAGGCCGACCACCGGTATATCCAGAAAATGCTTGCCGTTGGCGACCTGCGCCGCCAAGTTGATCAACTGGAACACGTTGATGCGCGCGTCGGCGGCGGCGCCGTCGGACGCCAGCGACACATCCAGCAGATCGCTCAATTTGAGGTGCAGGCCGCCGTCTACCCGCAGGGCCAAAAGATGCAGGGCGTCGAGTACCTTGACATCGACATCCGCCACGTCACTCTGGGTCAGCGCAGTCGCGGTCAGCTCCAGCAACTCGGAGACGGTGAGGTCGAGATCCAGCAGTCCGCGCACGGTGCCCACGGAACCCTTGGCCTTGACCAGATCGAGCAGGCGCACGTCGGTGTTGACCAGCCCCTGGTAGGACATCACATCCAGCTTGATCGACGTGTTCAGCAGCTTACCCAGGAGGGCGTCCAGGAGAGGGGATTGGCTGGTATCTATGCTGGCCAGCCCGGCGCCCACCGAAATGCCGGCGACGTCGCTGCGTGCGGCAATTGCCGTGGCCGTGACGAGGCGGCTGCCCAACATGAAGAAATAGGGCTGCTGGGTGGTGACGGTCACTTGGACCGCGTTAAAATCCGTCCCGCCTGTAACAAAAGCATGGTTGTCATAGTCATATTGCAAGGCAGCGGTCGCCAGGGTGTTGGCCCGCGTCCCGGGCACGGTGAAGCCGTTGCGGCTGGCATTATCGATGGCGATGGACTGGGCGTTCGGAATATCTTTGACCGCGGACAGCGCGGCAGTGTCAGCCACCGTCTGGAGATGGCGCCTGGTGTAGGTCTGGCTGCCCACGTCGACTGCCAGCAGGGCGGCGGCCATGGCGGCGGATAGCGCGACTGCCGCCAGGACGCCGATTGCGCCCCGCTGGCGGAAGTCGGACCGCTTCCCGGATCTAGGCAATAGCGGCGACACGGCCTCCTCCCGGTGGCGCATCAGCGGCTGTCGGCAGTGGCCGGTTTGGCTTCGGGACCTACCGTTTCCGTGGAATCGGCGATGGGCCGGGTGAAGCTTTCCAGGTAGCGCTTGTAGGAGCGGGTGGCGACGTCGCCGCTGATCGGCTGCATTTGCCCTGCATCCGACCCGCTGCCCTGCAATTTCAGGATTGCTTCCGTCACCGCGCCGATGACGACCGGCGGCTCGTCAACGGCGGCCGGCTCGTCGGCATTGGCCGCGGGGATGCTCCAGGAAAGACACAGCGCCGCGAGCCCACACAGGCGAATGCGGGAGATCGGTTTAACGTTCATTTTTCTTCCTATCTGTGATGATTCGATGGGCCAAGCAGGCTTTGATGTAGCCTTGCAACTGTTCGAACGACAAGGGTTTGGGAAAGACCGTGATATCCGAAGGCAAGCCGCCTTTTTCCGCGATTTCTTCCGGGTCGAGGCCCGTTACCACGACGATGCCGAGGCTCTTGAGCGCTTCGTCGTTGCGCAGCAATTTGATGATCTCGAAGCCGTCCACCCCGCCCATCTTGAGATCGGTGACGAGAAGGTCGGGCGTGCCCCGCCCAATCACGATCAGCGCCTCAAAGACGGAAGACACGAACGTGACATGGGTGGGAAGCTGCCATGTATCCATGGTCATCTTGTAGAGCTTCAGCATGTCTTCGTCGTCTTCCAGTACCAGGATGTTGAATCCGTCCTTGGCTGGCGGGGGGATGGCGCTTTTGCCCATGCGTTCCTGAATGAGCTCCTGTACGGAACTCAATGGCAGCCGCCGGTGACCGCCGTCGGTTTTCCAGGCGCTCAAAACCCCACTTTCCACCCAAAGCTGGACCGTGCGCAGCGAGACATGCAGCATTTCGGCTGCCTGACGGGTGGTGCAATACACTTCGGGGGGAGAGGTGTTGTTCATTGTCAAGATGGCTTTATCCGCAAGTTAAGTAAAAAATCACCCATCATAAGCTATTTTTATAAAAAACCGTTTCATTCGCTCCGCCGGATCGAATCGGGCTCGCCCTTATCGGCTCCAGGCACGGCAGGCAATGGCACGCCGTCAGCCGCAGCAGGCGCACGCTGGGGCGCAGGGTCCGCTTTGGGTGCGGCCGGCGCGCTTGGGGTTGCGAGTTCGGTCTTGGGTGCGGCCGGTGCGCCTTGGGGCGCGCGTTCGCTCTCGGGTACGGCCGGCGCACTGGGGGTTGCGAGTTCGGCCTTGGGTGCGGCCGGCGCGCTTTGGGGCGCGAGTTCTGCCTTGGGTGCGGCCCGAGTCGGAATGGCACTCCCGGCGGCGGCCGCAAGTTCTACCGCCTTGCTGTAGATTTGCTTGCGGCGGGCTTCCGGCAACTGGTACCACTGCATCACCCCATCAGCCCGCTCGGGCTTGCCTTCCAGCAGGTACAACAACGCCAGGTTGGCGCCGGCCCGCGCATCCTTGGAGGCCAGTTCGGCCGCCTTGTGCAGGTTGAAGCGCGCGTCTTCCAGCTGCCCGCCGAGCAGCTGGATATAACCCAGGTCGTTGAGGATGAGGGTGCTGGTCGGGTCCCGCCGGCTGGCCTGTTCCAGGAAGGCGATGGCCGCCGTCCTGTCGCCTTTGCGCCCGGCGATGATGCCCAGCCCGTGATAGGCCCGAGCCGCCTGGTCGCCGCGAAGCAAGGTCTGGTAGAGCGCCGCGGCCTTGTCGAGGTAGGCGGTCTCGCGCAGGGCGTCGGCACGCAGCAGGGTGGCGCGGGGATTGGCCGGCCAGCGCAGGTCAAAGGCGTCGAGGTGGGCGAGGGAGGCAAAATAAAGCTCCTTGGCCTGCAGGCCCGCGATCAGCTGCAAATAGAGCTCCGGATCGTTCTCCATATCCTGACGTGGCGCGCCATCCTCGCCTCTTCCCGCCGACTCGGCGGACAACGGGGCAGACGTAACCGCCCCCACTTCCATTGCCGGCGCGAGGACGCCCAGCGAAGCGCCAAGGAGACAAAACCAGATTTTTCTCGGCAAAATCCGTTTCATGACATATTCGTCAAAGCCCGGACGACGGCAAGGAAGCCGGGGCCGGCCGTCACGATGATCAGGGCAGGCAGCAGGAACAACACCATCACCACCACCATCTTGGTGGACATCTTGCCCACATATTCCTGCAACTCGAAGCGCTTTTTTTCGGTCAGCCGTTTTGAAAACAGCTTGAGGGGCTCCTGCACCCCGGCGCCATAGCGATCGGCCTGGGTAATCAGCGAAACCAGTTCCTGCAGTTCGGGCACCTGGAACTGCTCCGCCATCTGCTGCATGGCATCGCCGCGCGAGCGGCCGCTCCGTATCGCGAGATTGACCATGCGCAGTTCGCCGGCCAGAATGGGCTGCCCGACCCGATCCTCCTCGGCAAACAAGGTCAGGGATTGCTCGAAATTGATGCCGACGCTGTGCATCATGCGCAAGTAATCGACAAAAAAAGGCATCTCCTCGGCAAGCTGCCGCCGACGGCGGCGGGCAAGCCAAGCCAAGACGTATTTCGGCCCCAGATAAAGCACCGTGCAGGCGGCGAAAGTCCTCATCCAGCCAGTCAACGAGCCGTCCAGCAGGGCGTACCCTGACATCGCCAGCAGGGCGCTCCCCGGCAAGGCCAGGCGCAGCGTCTGGAAAAACAGCAAGCTCTGGAGACTGCGAAAACCGGCCTGTATCAGCAGCAGACGCTCCTCGGAATCCGGCTCGGTCTTGCCGTCGGAGGAGTATATCCGTCCGGCAATGGGAAGAGCGAGCCGCTCCAGCAAGGGTAGGCGCTCCGATACCGGTTCCCGGTCGGCCGGACCGCCCCCATCCAACGCGCTTTCGAGACGATTGAGCTGGCGCTGCCGCCTGACCCGGCTTTGGGCCACCGTGAAATGACCATAGAGAAGCCATCCCCCGCCGAATACGGCAAGGGCAACACTAGACGCTGCCAGCCAGGGTATCAGTTCCATGCGCTCGCCTTCTGGATCATTGAATCTTCGCCATGCGGAACAGCAGGAACATGCCGGCAACCTGCAAGCCGCCCGCCGCCATGAGCAATTGGCGCCCAGTCCCGTCCCGCCACATGCCGAGCAGATAATCCGGGTTGGCGAACAGGGTCATGGTGCCGACCACGACCGGCAACGCGCTCAGTATCCAGGCACTGGCACGGGTTTCCGACGTCATTGCGCGCAATTCCCTCTGTCCGCGCTCGCGCTCCCGCAAGGTGAGCGCGATGCGGTCCAGGATTGCCTGAGCATTGCCCCCGTAGCGCATGCCCAGGTAAAAGACCGCGGCCAGGAACTTGATCTCCTTCACCCCGCAGGTCTCGGCCACCTGACTCAAGGCGTCCTCCAGGGACGTGCCGGCCTGGGTGCGCAACAGCACTTGGGAAAAAACGCCTTTCAGCGGATCCCGGCTATCCTCGCAGGCGTTTCGGAAAGCCAGGTCAAGGCTGCACCCGATACTGAGGATGCGTACCACCGAGTCGAGGAAGTCCGGCAATTGGGCCACCACCTGGTTGCGAAAGTTCTCTATCCGCCACTGCAGGAACATCGCCAGCCCTGCGGGATAAACCACCAACAGTCCGACCGCCGCGGCCTTGAAGCCCCAAAAAAAGCCCGCGCCAAAAGCGACCAGCAGCCCCGGTGCCGCCAGCCAACCATAAAGACGTTGGCTGGGCGCCAGTCCGGCGCGACGCAACCAGATTTCCAACAACGCCGGGAGCCAAGCATCGGGAGCCGGCGCTGCCACGAACTCGCCGTGGGACTCGACCCGCGCCAAGGCTTCGCTCAGGCGCTGCTGACTGTTCGCCTGACGCTGCCTCTCGCCCCCGCTTTTCCACAGGAGCACGGCGGCAATCACCAGGCTGCCCGTGGTCATGGCGATGACGATGTTCAGCTCAAGCACGTTGGGCTCCGATCTGCAATGCCGGGTCGCCGCGAACGCGCCTCAGCTTGTGGGATTTCGGCTGGCAGCCGGTGTTCACCCAGCCCTCACGGCCATTCTGGAGCGTGGGTTCGTAACGATATAGTTCCTGCATGGCAACCACTTCATCCTGAATGCCGGTGATTTCGCTGATGGAGAGGACCCGGCGGCTGCCATTGGGCAGGCGTGCCAGTTGCACGATCAGGTCGATGGCGCCCACGATCTGGCGGCGCAGATTGACTTCACCGCCCTGCCAGCCACCGATGTTGAGAAGCATTTCGAGCCGGTGCAGGCACTCGCGCGGGGAGTTGGTGTGAATGGTGGACATGGAACCGTCATGTCCGGTATTCATGGCCTGCAGCATTTCGACGACCTCGCTGCCGCGCACTTCGCCGATGATGATCCGGTCGGGCCTCATGCGCAGGCTATTGCGCAGCAAGTCGCGGGCGGTGATTTCCGCCACGTTCTCCAGCCCGCCGGGGCGGGACTCCAGGCGCACCACGTGTTCGTGCAGCAGCTGCAATTCGGCGGCATCCTCGATGGTGATGATCCGCTCCCCGTTGGGGATGTATTGCGCCAGCATGTTGAGAAATGAGGTCTTGCCCGAACCCGTGCCGCCGCTGATCAGGATGTTGCATTTCATTTCCGTGGCGTGCGCCAGGAAATCCAGCATATCCTGGTTGAGGGTGCCGTAGGACAGCATGTCCGAGGCCTGCAACGGATTGCTGCGGAATTTGCGGATGGAAACGACGGGGCCGTTCAGGGAAACCGGCGGGATGATGACGTTGAGCCGCCCGCCATTGGGCAGGCGGGCGTCCACCATCGGGCTGCCCTCATCCACGCGGCGGCCGAGGGGCGAGATCATGCGCTGGACGATGCGCATCAGGTGTTTGTTGTCGATAAACCGCACCTTGCTTTTCTGCAGCAGGCCGTTGCGTTCGACGAAAATCTCTTTGGGGCCGTTGATCAGGATATCGGCGATGGACTCGTCGTTCATCAGCTCCTGCAGCGGGCCGAGTCCGGTCAACTCATCGGTGAGATCCTTGATGATCAGCTGGATGTCGGCGGCATTCAGGGGAACCCGGTTGCCGCTGATGAAATCTTCCACTTCCTGCGCCACGAAACGCTGCACCACGGCGAGGGGCCAGTTGACGAAATCCGCGCCCAGATCCTCGATTCGGTCCACCAGGCGGGTGTGGATGACCCCCTTGATATCCTGGAAGTCGTCGGATTGGTGAAAGTCGCTGCCAGGATCCGTGCCGAGGGCAAAATCGAAATCCACAACGGGCCTCCTATTTCAACAACGGCGCCAACCACCGGCCAAAAACCGATCGTGGCGGAGCATTGGCCGGTCCGGGAGACCCAACCTGACGGCACTGCCCCGCAGCAATCCTGCGCAAGGTCTCCAGGTAGGGATCCTTGGGCGCCACATCGAGCAGGGGTTTGCCGATATTGGCGCAGGCGATCATTTTTTCGGTGCGCTGGGGGAGATTTTCCACCAAGCGCATTTGCAGATTCAGGGCGATCTGGGCGGGATCCATGTCGATGCGGGAGTCATACTTGCCGGTGACCAAGCCAATGCGGTCGGTGGCGAAACCGCGTTCCCTGAGGTTGTGCAACAGCTGGCGCGCGGAAAATACCGATGGCACCGTCTGTTCGCAGACCATCAGAATCTGGTCGGAAATGCCCAGCGCGTACATCAGGAGATCCATGCCGGCAAAGCCGCCGAGATCGACGACGATCACCTTGAAGTAGGACTTGAACAGACTGAGCAGAGTCATCGCATCGACCGGCGAGATATCGCGCAAATCCGCCAGGTTATGGGGCAGGGAGAGAATCGCCAAGCCGCTCTTGTGATGGGAAAAGGCCGTGCTCAGCAACACATGGTCGAAGCGGCGCAGACTGCGCACCGCGTCGCACAGGTTGAATCCGACTTTGGTGTCGAGGTAGAGGGAGGCATCCCCGGCGGGATAACCGAAATCCAGCAACAGGATCGGTTCGTCCGGCAGGTATTCCTGCTTCAAAAGCAGGGCGAGATTGACCGCGGCCAGGGAAGTGCCCACGCCGGGCCGGGCGCCCAGCAGAGTGACCATGTTCCCGGTGGATTTGGCGGGCAGCGGCGGCGATTGCTCCAGAATTCCCTGTACCGACTGGCGAATCTCTTCCACCGGCGACTGTAACTCGATGAAGTCCCGCGCACCGCTGCGCATGGCTTCGCGAATCAGCTGGGTATCGGCGCGCTTGGCAAAACCCACGACCCACAGGCGGGGAAAGACCGACAGGAGATTGTTCGTCAGATCCGCCGCTTTCTGGGCATTTTCCGCGGCAAACTCGACGAACAGGATATTGGTGCCGAGAGAGCCCACCAACTGCGCCAGCATGTCCGTATTCCAGTGCAGCCACACCGGCAACCCCAAGCTCTGCAACGCCTCGCTGAGGTCGCGAAAATGGCTCTCGTCTTCGGTAACAACTATGAAACGATGTTCCATGATAGGTCCTGGTCTACTGGGAGAGGCCGGTGAACCGGGCCACTTCGTTGTCGTCAGACAACATCAGCATGCTCCACAAACTCGGATTGTAGTTGGCCTTGTCGGCGCCGGGCATGGGGCCAAGCTCGGTGCCCGCGGCCAGCGGGTTGACTAGCCGCGGCGTGACGATAAACACCAGCTCCTTGTCTTCACGCGACAGGCTCACGCTCTTGAAAAACATCCCCAGCACCGGAATGTCGCCCAGACCGGGAATCTTCCCGACGTTTTTCAACACACTCTGACTGACCAGCCCGCCGATCACGAAGCTTTCGCCGTTGCCCAGCTCGATGCTGGTGGTCGCCCGGCGCGTCAGCAGACTGGGCACCGAAATCCCGTTGATGGTGATGGCGTTTTCGAAATTCAGGTCACTCACCTCCGGCGCGACCCGGAGGGCGATGCGGTTCGCGGAAAGCACGGTCGGCGATACTTCGAGCCGGATGCCGAAAGGCTTGTACTGGATCGTCGTCTGGCCGAGGGACTGCGGCACCGGCACGGGAAACTCGCCGCCGGCCAGGAAATCCGCCGACTGGCCGCTTTGCGCCACCAGCACCGGCTGGGCCAGGGTGCGGGCAAAGCCGTTGTTCTCCAGCACGCCGAGAACACCGAGCACGCCGCTGGAAGCGAAGCCGGTCAGGAGGTTGAAGGCCTGGCTGACGGGCAGGTTGGCTTCGGTGCTGATCGCGCCGTTCTCAAGGGTAACCTTGGTCAGGCTACTGGGCGCAAAGGTGCCGAAGGTAAAGCCAGAGGTATTGGAAATCAGGTTGAGCCCCGCCTTCTTCAACACTTTCCGGCTGAATTCCACCACCCTGACATCGACCTGCACCTGCCCGCCGAAACTCATCTTTGCCGCATCCAGCAGGGGACTCTTGCCGTCGCCGCCGGCATGCTGCGCGATCTCCCTGGCGCGCTCGTGCTCCTGCATGTCCGACGCCGCGCCTTCCAGAATCAGCAATTCGCCGGACGACTTGAGGCTCAGCCCGTCGCTGGCGAGCCACGGCGACGCGCCGGCGGCCTTGTTCACCTGGAGGCGGAAACTCCGCGGCTGGGCGCTGCCTTTCGTCCAAAGCATAAGGCTGGTTTCGCCAGGCTTGTTGCCCTGCAGCAGGAGTTCCTGGCTGTTCAGCACCTTCGCCTCGGCCACCTCGCTGTTGCCCACGGCAACCCGCCTGGCCGGCTTCTCCAGCTTCAATAAGCGCTGGCCGCCGGCCGAAACTTCGAGCAGGGTATCTTCCGCCGCTGCGGCACTGGGAAGAAGAAACGCCAGCGCGAGGATGGCCGCCGACCAGGAGCCCAGGAAAACCCTGAACGCACTCGCCCCGACGCCAATCCGATCGTGTTCGTCCGCACCCCTTTTGATATCTCCTGTTGCGCTCATGGCCGTGCCCCGGTTTCCAGATAGATTGTTTTTTCTTTCAGGCCATGCATTACCGTAACCGCCGCCCCGGAGGAAACGTTACTGGCAACCTTGACCCCGCCCTTTACCGCGACGGCTCCCGTTTTCTTCGCGTTCCCGACCAAATCCCGCAAGGTCAGGGCGACCGGCTGGAGTTTTGCCTGGGCGGCGGCATCAGCCGCCGGCTTGGCCCCCACGTTCATGGTTCCCCCCCCGGTTGGCGTGACAGTCGCTGCGATAGCGTCGCCGGCGGTTTCTCGAGGGCGCAGCGCCAGAAGCAGGCGCCCGCTGTCGGCGGCCAGGGCCAACTTGTCCACATCCTCCAGCTTGACGGCCAGCACCGCCGTTTTCGGAATATCGGTCGCGTTTCGCGCCCCGGCCGCGCCTTCGCCCCCCTTGGCGACGGGCGCATCCTTGGCGCCGAAAGCGAGCACCGGAAGTTTTTCCAGCAGCAGGCGGCTTTGCGTATCCGGGATCTCCTCATTGTTTCGGCGCAAGGTGACATAGACATCGACCATGTCGCCCGGACTGAGACGGTTGCCGACCGCGATCACTTCATCCACGCGTACAGCGACGGCCCGCTGCCCCGCTTCGAGATGCTGCATCACGGCACGCCCTCCGCCCTCCAGACGGTCCCGAAGCAGCGGCTCCCCGGCCGCGATGTCGGAGGCGGTGGTCTTGCCGGTCACCGCCGCCACATCGGAATAGGCCCCTTCCGGACGCGACGGAAACATTGCCGGGCGCACCATTTCGGGGGTGATCACGCTGCCGGCAGGGATTCGTGCCGAGGCAACCACCACCGCCTGCATCTGCGGCTGCGCCTCCCGTTGCTTGGCGGTCATGCGCTGGCTCAAGACCCAGGCGTAGCCGGCGAGCCCGAGGGCCACCAGGATCAGCACCGCCCCAATGATTCTTTGCGTTTTGCCCACGTTAGTTTTCCCCTTCACAAATCAATTCTGCCGGCACCCACTCAAGTCACAGCTGCACCGTCGCCTGCCCCCTCAAATTGGCCGGAAGAACGACGCCCAGGCCCGGCAGCGACGGTACGATGGGGTTTGCCGCATAGTTGTAAGTGAGGCTCACGGTCACGCACACATAAGGGGTGCTGACACAATTCGCGGCATTGACCACCGGCACCGGCGCCCGCGCCCCCAACCATGAGACGGCACCGGTTGCGACGGTTTGGGCGAGAGCCATGCGCGCCGCCGTGTCGCCCACATCCCTCACCGCGGCTCGCGCGCCCTCGTTGGCGGCCTGGGTCAGGGAGTGCTGTACGGCGAAGACAATACCGTAAGCGACGATCCCATACATGACCACAAAAAACATGGCAAAAACCAGGGCAAACTCGACCGCCATGGCGCCGCCCTGCCGGTGGCGCCCCCCCGATGTCCACCCGAATCGTGCGTCAGTCATGCTCTCACCCTCGCTACCAGAAACGAAGCGCGCCCGGCGTAACCCCAACCGCTGCCAGCACCATGACCGCACCCGCCAGGCCGACGCCGAACGGCACGCGAGCCCCAAGCCGCCGATCCAGGCCGTGGTCGCCCATGAAGCGCCGGCAAGCCGGGCTGAGCAACATGATGGCCAGCCCCCCGGCCACCATGCAGGCCACCAGGAACACCGCCAGCAATATCTGCAACCCGCCAAGCCAGCCGATCACGGCGCTGAGTTTGACATCCCCGGCGCCCATCCAGCCCGCTCGATAAAAAGGCAGCAACGCGGCCAAACCCAACACCGCCGCCACCGCCCCGTCGGATATCGTCGCCCCGAATGGCATGGCACCGTACGCGGCCCAATGCACCAGCCCCAGAACCACCCCGGCGGCCAGCAAAACGTTGGGGAGGCGCCGCCACCGCCAATCTTCGTAGGCCAAACCACCCGCCCAGACGATCACCGCCAACTGCGCGATCATGCCATGTCCCCTCAAGCCAGCCGGTCGGCCCGGCCCTCAATTACGACAGCCGCCAGCGGCACTCGCTCGCGGAGCCGCGCCGCAATCGCACACTATCCACCAAGGCGCAACAAGCGCGGCCACACACTCTCTGACACCATGGAAAAAAAGTGTGGCGCACCCCTTGCCGCGGATATGCTTAACTGATGGCCGTAAGGATTCTCTGGAAAATAACGTTCAACTGGGTGCCCAAATTCGTTACCACGGTAACAATCGCCACCGCGATCAGGGCTGCGATCAGGCCATACTCGACGGCCGTTGCGCCTTCTTCGTTACGGACAAATTTGACTATTGATTGCCACATGACGCTGCTCCTTTCACTGCATTGTTGAACAAACTAAAAAAGCCCCCACCCTCTGCCCCATGCGCTTGGCACGGAAACGAAAAACATATGACCATCATACCCACGTCATTATCATTTGCAAAGAGTTTTTATCGTTTCTATCAATTCCAGCGGACTGAAGGGTTTGACCATGTAGCCATCCGCCCCCACCCGCCGTCCCTCCTCCTTATCCGACTTTTGACCACGGGCACTCAGGAGAAGGACAAAAGCCTTCTTCGTCGAGGGATCCGCCTTGATCGCCTGGCACACCTGGTAGCCGTCGATACCGCCGGGCAGCATGACGTCGAGAATCACCACGTCGGGCTTGAGCGTCCGCATCGTCGCCATGGCCGCAAGCCCGCTGTCGGCTTCGTGCACATCGCAGTCAATCAGCGCGAGCGTCATGCGCAAAAGCTTGCGCAGGTCGCTCTGGTCGTCCACGATCAGGATTTTCAGCTTGTTCATTTCAGCCTCACGCGGCTTTCCTGGCGGGACGGACAGCCTGCAGCCACAGGCTCACCTCCGTGCCCTGGCCCGGGACGCTGTTGACGGTCACCTCGCCGCCGAGGATTTCCATAGTTTCCTTGACCAGGGCCATTCCCAAGCCGGTGCCGGGAATCGCCCCGGACACGTCGGCACGGTAAAAGCGGTCGAATATATGCGCCATCTGCTCCGGCGTCATGCCGATCCCCTGATCCTGCACCGCCACCCCGACGAGGTCCCGCCCCTTGGCGCTGCGCCTGGCCGCGGAAACCCGGATTACGCCGCCGCCGGGGGAATATTTGAGGGCATTGCTCAGCACGTTGGCCAGACATTGGCGAAATTTTTCAGCATCCACCCGCACCAGAGGAAGGTCCTTCGGCAGGTCCACCTCCATGCGGTGCGTTTCCGCGGGCAGATACAGCGACGCTGCGGCGTTGAGCACGAGGGGCGTCACGTCCTGCTCCTGGATCTTGAAACTCTTGCCGCCCCTCGCCTCGATGCGCGCCAGATCCAGCAATTCATTGACCAGGTCGATGAGATTGCGGGTCTGGCGATGGATGGTCTGGATCAAATCCCGCTGGGTGGCGGGATCGAATTCACGGGCCAGCAGCAACTCGGAGAAGCCGAAGATGCTTGCCATGGGTGTACGCAGTTCATGCGCAGCGGTGGACAGGAACTCGCTTTTCATCCGGTCGATCTCGGTCTCGCGCGTCACGTCGCGGAAATACATGACGCTCCCCTGCGCCACGCCCGACTCGTCGCGAATGGTCCGGGCCTGCCACTTCAGGACCGCTTTTTCCGGCCGGGCGAGGTACAGGGTCTCGCCGTCGTTGGCCGCCGCGGCAAAGGCCGGCAGCGGTTTTTGCTCGTCGCACAGCGCCCCCAGCCGGAGTTCCAGCGCGCCAAGGCTCTGCCCCTGCACATCCGCGGCGCCGAAGCCGGTCATGGCGAGGAAGGCGGGATTGACGTAGGCCACATTGAGTTCGTGATCGATGAACACGTACCCGTCCGGACTCAGGTCGAGGATGGCCTTGCGTTCGTTGTTGCTGCGGGTCAGGGCGTTCTGGGCGTTCTTCTGGGCATCGATATCGGTCAACACGCCCGCGATGCCGGCCACCCCGCCCCCGTCGCGCAGGGCGCGGGCGTGCAGGCTGAGCCAACGGCCAGTTCCGTCGCGGCCGGCCAGGCGGAACTCGCCTTGGACGATTTCCGACGCCCCCTCGCCAACTGCCTGAAACAGCTTTCCGGCCCTGCGGCGATCGTCCGCCAGGACAAAATCGCGGATCGGGCGCGACAAGCTGGATTCCACTGAATACCCAGTGAGTTCGCTCCAGGCCGGATTGAGGAAGGTGAGGCGGCCCTGCGCATCGCTGCGGAAAATGACCTGGGTCACCCCTTCGACGACGGAGCGATATTCCTCCTCGCTGCGCTGCAGGGCGGATTCCACTTCTTTGCGGCGGGAAATGTCGGTGAGCGCGCCGACCATGCGATAGACGCCGCCCTGATCGCGGATCGCCGTGCCGCGCTCCAGAACCCACAGGTAGCTGCCGTCCTTCCGGCGCAGGCGGTGCTCGCTCTCGAAAAAATCGCTTTGTCCGCCGAGGTGTGCGTTCAGCAGTTCCATGACGCGGGAGAGATCGTCGGGGTGGACCCGCTTCAGCCATTCCTCGGCATGTGCCAGCAGTTCGTTTTCGGCGAATCCGAGCAGGCTCTTCCAGCGCGGCGAATAATAGGTGTGGCCGCTATCCATGCGCCAGTCCCAGATACCCGCGTTGCTGCCATGCAGGGCGAATTTGAGCCGCTCCTCGCTCTCCGCCAGGTTCCGGCGTTCAGGTGCCATCCGCTGGGTCATGGCATCGAATTGACTTCCCAGCCTGGCAATGGCGTCGCCGCCCGCCAGACCCGCGCGCGAATCGGGGTCGCCCTCGGCAAAACGCGCCATGGCATCGCCGATACGGCCCAAGCGGCGGTTCACCGAAACTAGCGCATGCGCCACCAGCAGCGCGGACAGAAACAACGTCACCCCCAGCAGATAGCCCATGGTTTTGCGATGCGCCCGCACCGGTGCGGACAACTGGGGCGCAACATCCCTCCGCGCGACGAGCAGGGCATGACTCTCGCCCAGGACATTACCGCGCAAGGGGTAAGCCCCGATGAGTTCATTCCCCGTCAATTCGGCGGTCACCTCTTGTTCCTGCCTGGCCTTGGCGGCGAGCGGCAGGAACTGCGCGCCAAAATAGCCCTCCGCCGGCGCGCCCACCCAATCCTGACGGGATGCCCGAAGCACGATGTCGCGGGAATTCAACAACACGTACTCGGGGCCTCCGTCGCCCGGTTGAAATAGTCTTGCCGCCACAGCGGGAAGCCGGCTTGCCGCCGAGGCAGCGGGCTTGCCTCCAGCCAAGCCTTCCTCCCACGCGCTTCCTGCCTGCCGCAGTTCCCGCTGGAAGCCGCCGAGCGCTTCATGGGTCAGTGCCTCGACTTGAACCCGGAGCGCGGACTCCGCGGCATAGCCCGCGGCCAAGGCCACCAACCATACCGCGATCAAGGGAATTTGGGTGAAGCTGCGGAAGAATAAGGGCATGGAGGGGAATCTGCCGACCGGGTGCGGTCGCGCTTGGCGCGCACCATTTGAGTGTGAATGCTCCGAAAGGCTGTCGGACACGGGGAAAATCGGCGGCAAATTCACCAAGCCCACTTCGCCGCTTTGGCTGGCAACAGCATGGCCCTTCTCAGCCAAAATCGGCAGAGCCCGCCCTCGCCCAGCCAGCTTTTTGTTATGACTCTTCAAGTCCGGCAGCCTCCCAGCATTCCGGCGCCATGCCCTGCTGCAGGGGAAGCACCCGCAGGAATGTGCGCTGAGCCAATCGGTATCGATCCAAAGCCGCCCCCCGTCTTTCAGGGGCGCAAAAGACAACCATGCGGCCATTATGCGCCAACCCGTTCCAGGGTTCCATATATGGATCGGGAAATTCGACCGTCGCGAGACGCCGCCGTCGTTTGTAACAAAAAATTAATGTGGGCGGGTTAAATTTCAATTGTTGCCTTTTGCGAAATATGTATAATGTGCTAAAAATGATAACCGCATCTAACAATATTTCACAATCATCAAACTGGACACAACGCCGGACGCCGCCTGAAAAAGCGACTTCCGTGCCACAAGGGATTGCGCGAAAGCGCAATAGCGGCCGCCAAGGGGGCGGCAGTTTATCGTCAATTCAAGAGAGGTAATAGTCATGGCAATTCAAGAACTGAACAAGCAAGAAATCGCCGTTGTCTCTGGTGGCGCCCTGGATCTGGGCGGCCTGCTGGGTTCCCTGCTGAGCCCGGTCCTGGGCCTGCTGACCCCGGTCCTGAACTTGGTCGGCGGCCTGCTCGGCACCGTGACCAATCTGGTCGGCGGCATCCTCGGCACCGTGACCGGCCTGCTCGGCGGCTTGCTCGGTGGCCTTCACCTGTAATCGGATAATTCGTATCCGATTAGGCTGACAAGCGCTGAAAACGCCTGCCAGCCTGGGCGCACCTGGGGTGCGCCCCCTCCTTCCCGCCTGAGATTCCTGCGCAAAATTTTATGCGGAAGGCCGCTTCTTGCCGACACCAGACTTGCCCAGCACAAGACAGGACATGAACGAACAGCCGCTCTACCGCGCCGCCGCCGTCAAAGCCCACAAGACCAAATGGCTGGGCGAGATCATCCTGATCCGACCCGTGACCTACAGCTTCCTGACCGCCGCCACAGCGCTGTGTGCACTCACCGTCGCCGCCTTCCTCGCCTGGGGAACCTATACCAAACGCAGCACCGTCATCGGCCAGCTCGTGCCGGACAGTGGGCTGGTCAAGGTTTACGCGCCCCAAATCGGCATTGTTCTGGAAAAACATGTCGCCGAGGGACAAGCGGTCAAGAAAGGCGACGTACTCTATGTCCTGTCCAGCGAACGCCAGAGCAGCACGCAAGGCCAGATCCAAGCGGCGATCAGCCAGCAGGTGGAGTCCCGCCGCGAATCCCTGCAAGAAGAAATGGGCAAGACGCGGCGACTGCACCAGGACGAGAGGGAAATGCTGGCGAAACGCCTCGACGGCCTGCACGCCGAGGCGCAAAAGCTCGAAAGCCTGATTGAAGGCCAACGCAGCCGCGTCAAGCTGGCCGAGGACAGCGTAGCCCGCTATCAGGGTCTCCTTGCACAGGATTACATCTCGAAGGAACAACTCCAGCAGAAGCAGGAGGAAGCCCTCGACCAACGGTATCGGCTGCAAAGCATCGAGCGCGAGCTCATCTCCATCGGCCGGGAACTGGCCGCCCGCAAAAGCGAATTATCGAGCTTGGCGCTGAAACAACAGAACCAGCTGGCCCAGATCGATCGCGGCATCTCCAGCATCGGCCAGGAACTGGCCGAGAGCGAAGCCAAGCGGCGCCTGGTGATCACCGCGCCGGAATCGGGCACGGCCACCGCCGTGGTGGCCGAAGTCGGCCAGATGGAAGACGGCTCCCGCCCCCTGGTGAGCGTCGTTCCCGGCGGGGCGAGGCTCCAGGCCCACCTCTACGCCCCGAGCAAGGCCGTGGGTTTCATCAAGCCCGGAGATACCGCGTTGATGCGCTACCAGGCTTATCCCTACCAGAAATTCGGCCATGCGCGGGGAACGGTGGTGTCGGTGGCGAAGACAGCCCTGCCCGCCAACGAAATCTCCGGTCTGGGCAATCTCGCCGGCGGCAACGGGCAAAACAGCGAACCGCTCTACCGTATCACGGTCGATCTGGCGCAGCAGAGCGTCATGGCTTATGGCCAGCGCCAACAGCTGCAGGCCGGCATGCTGCTCGACGCCGACGTTTTGCAGGACACCCGGCGCCTCTACGAATGGGTGCTGGAACCGCTTTACAGCCTCACCGGCAAACTTTGACCCGATCGGCGACTCACCATGTCCTTTCTTGATGACCTGTCCTTCGGCTTCGGACGCAAACTGCCGCTGATCCTGCAAACCGAAGCAACCGAGTGCGGCCTCGCCTGCCTCGCCATGGTGGCCGGCTACCACGGCTTCCGCACCGACTTGGCGACGATGCGCCGCCTCTTCCTGGTGTCCGTCAAGGGCACCACGCTCGGCCACCTGATCCAGATGGCCAACGCCCTGTCCATGGCCACCCGCCCGGTCAAGCTGGAGCTGGAAGACCTGCCGCAGCTCAGGCTGCCCTGCGTCCTACACTGGAAATTCAACCATTTCGTGGTGCTCAAGGAAGTCACGGGCAAGACCATCACCATCCACGACCCCGCCTTCGGCCTGCGCAAACTGCGCCTGGACGAGGTCTCCGACGCCTTCACCGGCGTCGCCCTGGAGCTTTGGCCCAACACCGGCTTCAAGCAGGTCACGTTCAAGCAGCGCATCAAGCTGACGGAGATGATGGGGCATGTCACCGGACTATTCCGCTCGTTCGGCCAGATCCTGCTGCTGGCCGCGGGCCTGGAAGTGTTCGCCCTGGTCAGCCCGTTCTTCCTCCAGTGGGTCATCGACAACGTCATCGTCTCCGCCGACCGGGATCTCCTGACCACCCTGGCCATCGGCTTCGGCCTCCTGATGTTCATGCAGCAGGGGGTAAGTACCATCCGCTCCTGGGTGATCATGCACATGTCCACCACCCTCAACGTCCAGTGGCGGGCCAACGTCTTCACCCACCTGGTGCGCCTGCCGGTCGAGTATTTCGAGAAGCGCCACCTGGGAGACGTGGTTTCGCGGTTCAGCGCCATCGACAATATCCAGCGGACCCTGACCACCACTTTCGTCGAAGGCATCCTCGACGGCATCATGACCCTGGTGACCCTGGTCATGATGTTCATCTACAGCTCGACCCTGGCCTGGGTGGCGGTCGGCGCCATGGTCCTCTACGGCCTCGGCCGCTGGGCCTGGTTCCAGCCCCTGCGCAACGCTACGGAGGAGCAGATCATCCATGCCGCCAAGCAGCAGAGCCACTTCCTGGAGACAGTGCGCGGCGTCAAGACCATCAAGCTGTTCCAGCGCCAGGACGAGCGCCGCTCCAGTTGGCTGACCCTGCTGGTGGACCAGGTCAACGCCGACCTGCGCAGCCAGAAACTGCAAGTGCTCTACCGCCTGCTCAACGGCGTGCTGTTCGGGCTGGAGCGGATCGTGATCATCTGGCTGGGCGCCAAGCTGGTGCTCGACGGCAATTTCACCGTCGGCGTGCTGATGGCGTTCAGCGCCTACAAGGACCAGTTCGACGGGCGGGTCAGCGCCCTCATCGACAAGCTGGTGGAGATGAAAATGCTTCGCCTGCAGGGCGAGCGCCTGGCCGACATCGTCCTCGCGGAACCTGAAGACACCCAGCAAAAACGGGTCGCCGCCGGCTCCGATGCACCCATCGATGCGAGCATCGAAGTCGCCAACCTGCGCTACCGCTACGCCGACCAGGAGCCCTGGGTGCTGGACGGCATGAACTTCAAGATCGCCGCCGGCGAATCGGTGGCCATCGTCGGCCCCTCTGGATGCGGCAAATCCACGCTGATCAACGCCATGCTCGGCATCCGCACCCCCAACGAAGGCGACGTGCTCATCGGCGGCATCAGCGTCAGCCAGGTGGGGATCGATACCCTGCGCGGCATGGTGGGCACGGTGATGCAGGACGACGTGCTGTTTGCCGGCTCGATCACCGACAACATCTGCTTCTTCGATCACCTGACCGACCACGCCTGGGTGGAGGAATGCGCCCGCATGGCGGCCATCCACGACGAAATCGTGGCGATGCCGATGGCCTACAACACCCTGATCGGCGACATGGGCGCCGCCCTCTCCGGCGGCCAGAAGCAGCGCATCCTGCTGGCCAGGGCGCTCTACAAGCGCCCGAAGATCCTGTTCCTCGACGAAGCCACCAGCCACCTGGACATCGCGCGGGAAACCATGGTCAACGCCGCCATCCAGGCCCTCAACGTCACCCGCGTCATCGTCGCCCACCGCCCGGAAACCATCGCCACGGCGGGCCGGGTCATCACCCTGGCTGAAGGCAAAGTGGCGGACGATGGGGCTGCAACCGCCAAGAGGGCCAGACGTCTGAGGGCCGACGGCGCAGTGGCATGACCGCCCGCCGGCTCACCCTGCGCACATGGGCTGCGGCGCTGCTGTTGGCACTGCCGACAACGACGCTGGCGCAGGACTTTGACCCTTTTTCGACCCGCGACGGCATCGCCGCCTCGCCGGCCAAAACGCTGCTGGCGGCGCCCGGCGACGAGGCCGAACCTTGCCGCTTCGACGCCCTCGGCGCGCCTCTCGCCTTGGTCGAAGCGGTGGAGCGGGCGCTTTGCCACGACCCCCAGTCCAGACAGGCCTGGGCCAACACCAAGGTGCAGGCGGCCCAGGTCGGCGTGGCAAAGTCGGCCTATCTGCCGACGGTCGCTGCCACGCTGGCCATTTCCAGGCAGAACAGCCGCACTACTTATAGAGAGTTCCCGGTTCTCGATTCCAATGTCCGTCCGACCATTCGTAGCGGCGGCCTGAAAATGAGCATGGTCCTGACGGATTTCGGCCTGCGCGGCGCCAACCTGGACCAGGCCCGCGCCCTGCTGGATGCCGCCAACGCCACCCACGACGCCACCCTGCAGGCGGTTTTCGTCGCCGCCGCCCAAGCCTATTTCGACACCCAGACAGCCCAGGCCACGCTTGATGCCAGCCGCGAAGCCGAGCGGGCGGCCAAGGAGAGCTTCGCCGCGGCCGAGGCCAAATACCGCGCCGGCATCGGCGCCCTGACCGACCAGCTGCAGGCCCAGACCGCCTACTCCAAGGCCTTGCTCGACCGGGTCAGCGCCGATGGGGAACTGAAGAACGCCCAGGGCAGCCTCGCCACGGCCATGGGCCTTGCCGCCAATACGCCCATGGTTCTGGCCAAGCGTAGGGACACGCTGCCCGATACCGCGTTCGTCAAACCGGTTGACGAGCTGATCGACGAAGCCCGGCAGAACCATCCCGCCCTGATCGCGGCGCAGGCGCAGTTCAAGGCCGCCCAGGCCAGGATCGAAGCGGTCAGCGCGGAAGGGCGGCCGACCGTGTCCCTCGCCTCCGAGGTCAGCCAGAGCGAGCAGTTGCACCAGCCGCCCTCGCTGGGCTTGACGCCGTCCGACATCAGCACCCGCAGCGCCAGCGTCGGGGTGCAGGTCAGTATTCCCCTGTTCGAGGGTTTCGGCCGCTCCTATCGGGTCCAGGCGGCGCGTGACCAGGCCGAAATCAAACAGGCCGAGCTCGCCGGCGCCAGCCAGCAGATCATCCTCGAAGTCTGGAAAAGCTACCAGGCGTTGCGCACCGAGGACGAAAGCATCAAGGCGGCCGAGGAACTGGCGAAGAGCGCCAGGATGTCCTTCAAGGTAGCCCAGGGCCGTTACAAGGCCGGCGTCGGCAACATCCTCGAAACGCTCAATGCGCAGAGCGCCCAGGCGAACGCCGAACAGCAGCGCATCAAGTCGATCTCCCGGTGGCACACCGCCCGCCTGAAGCTGGCGGCGAGCGTCGGCAAACTCGGCTTATGGGCGATCCAGTAGACGAGGCGCCGGGCACCCGCGCGAAAACGGCGCGATACTTCCTACCAAGAAACTCGAAGCTCTCGGCGGGCATGAACTTTTCCCGGCGCTGGCACTCCCACGCGCAGAGTGCTAATATTTCGATTGGGAGGAAATCTTTCATGACTAACGCTTTATTGGCTATTCCCGTTCCCACCGCCGCCGGCAGCCTGGAAAGCTATATTCAGGCGATCAGGGCGATGCCCGTATTGAGCGCGGAGGAAGAACACGAACTGGCGCTGCGCCTGAAGCAGGACAGCGACGTGGAAGCGGCGCGGATGCTGGTGGTTTCGCACCTGCGGCTGGTGGTCAACATCGCGCGCGGCTACATGGGCTACGGGCTGCCGCAGGCCGACTTGATCCAGGAAGGCAATATCGGCCTGATGAAGGCGGTGCGCCGCTTCGACCCGGAACGCGGCGTGCGTCTGGTTTCGTTCGCCATTCACTGGATCCGCGCCGAAATTCACGAATTCATCCTGCGCAACTGGCGCATGGTCAAGATCGCCACCACCAAGGCGCAGCGCAAGCTGTTCTTCAACCTGCGCAGCATGAAAAAAAGCCTCGGCTTCCTCGGCCTGGACGAGGTGCGCAGCATCGCCAGGGATCTCGGCGTCAAGCCGGAGGAAGTGGTGGAAATGGAAAGCCGCATGGGCGGCCAGGACATCGCGCTGGAAACCTACGGCGACGACGAGGACGAGGGCTCCGGCCCGATCGCCTATCTCACCGCCGATGCCGCCAACGAGCCGGCCGCTCTGCTGGAGAAACGGCAGATGGCCGGTTTGCGCGAACACGGTCTGGCCAGCGCACTGCAAAGCCTGGACGAGCGCAGCCGGCGCATCATCGAGGCACGCTGGCTGACCGAAGACGACAGCGCCACGCTGCACGAACTCGCCGCCGAGTACGGCGTATCCGCCGAGCGCATTCGGCAGATCGAACAGAAAGCGCTGCAAAAAATGAAAGTTACCATCGCCGCCACCGTGGCTTAGCGCAAGACGGAAGAACAGAAGAAACAAAAAAGGCGGAGCGCATGCTCCGCCTTTTTGTTTCTTCAGGGACCGATCAGGCCAAAATCACCGACAGGAAGCTCACCCAGCTGACCACCCACAAGCCGAAAACAATAGGCATCACCATTTTTTCCATTTCTTTCTCCTTAATTAAAAATAGCCCGTAAAACCATTTTTAGAACGGGGTAATTCTAGTCCAAACCTCTTTTCCACTCAAGCAATCAGGTTGACTTGAGTCAACCTTTTGTTCTGAGTTCGTCGCGATAACGCGGAATGCGCGGATCGTCGTCATCCATCAGGATGCGCTGGGCCGGGCCCTCCATGTCGTCGAACTGGCCGTTCTTGATCGCCCAGAAAATACCGGCGCCGGCGATGAGAACCATAATCACGGCCATCCCCAGCAGGAATATCAATATCGGTGTCATTCCATCATCTCCCGGCGGCGCAAAATGCCCTTCGCGGTTTTCATGTTAACCCAAAAACTCGCGAAGCGAGCCCTCGTCCCCCTCTCCCTTGGGCGGGAAAGGGAAACGGTCATGGCGCATCGCCGTTTCATGATTCGGGGCGGCGATGCGCCATGACCGTTAGCGCAAACGCAGCGCATTCAGCACCACCACCAGCGAACTCGCCGACATGCCGAGCGAGGCGAGCCAGGGCGGGATCATGCCGAGCGCAGCAAACGGCAGCGCCAGCAAATTGTAGACCACCGCCCAGGCGAAATTCTGGCGCATCACGTTGATGCTGGCATGGCCGGTCTGCAAGGCGCGCTGAACGTCCTGCAAATTCTCCGTCAATAGAACGATATCGCTGCTGGCGCGCGCAACCTGCGTGCCGCCGCCCATGGCGATGGAAACGTCCGCGCCGGCGAGCACCGGCGCATCGTTGACGCCGTCGCCGACCATTGCCACGATGTCGCCGCGCTGCTGGAATTCGCGCAGCGCCTCGAGCTTGTCTTCCGGCCGCAGCGCGGCACGCCAGGATTCGATGCCGCTCTCGGCGGCGACATGGGACACGGCATCGGCGGCATCGCCGCTCAGCATGGTGACATGCAGCCCCGCCCCCTTGAGCTGGCCGACCAGTTCGCGCACCTGCGGCCGCAGTCCATCGGAGATCGCGAACACCGCCAAGGCACGCCGGTCGTCGCACAGCCACACCTGCGTTGCCCCGACGGGGAAGCCCTCCGGCAAAGCCACGGGCGGCAGGCCCGACAAGGCCGCGTTGCCCAGCGTATAGCGCACGCCACCGATCCGCGCGCTTACCCCCTTGCCCGGCAGATTCTGGGCGTCCTGCACGACGGCCAGATCGGGGCGTGCGACCCGGCTCAAGAAACTTTGCGCGAGCGGATGCTCCGACGCCTGCTCCAGGCTGGCGGCGAGCATCAGGCAGCGGGCCTCGTCCAGCTCGGCGAGCGCAACGGCGCGCTGCAACTGGGGCTTGCCGTAAGTCAGCGTGCCGGTCTTGTCGAACACAACGTGACTTACCTTCGCCAGGGTTTCCAGTGCATGGCCGCGCGTCAGCAAAATCCCTTGACGCAGCAGGTGCGATCCCGCCGCCGCGAAGGCGGCCGGCGCGGCGAGCGACAGGGCGCACGGGCAGGTCACCACCAGCACCGCCAGCACGATCTCGAACGCGTGTTGCGGCGCAAACCACCACCACGCCGCCCCGACCAGCACGGTCAGTACCAGCAGCCCGACGGTGAAGTGTCCTGCCACCCGATCCGCCAGCTGCGCCAGCCGGGGTTTCTCCGCCACCGCCCGGTCCAGCAGGCGCACGATGCCGGCCAGCACCGTGTTTTCACCGACGCCGGTCACGCGCAGCATCAGCGGCCCCTCCAGGTTGATGCTGCCGGCGATGACCTGCGCGCCGGCACGCTTGGGCACCGGGCGGCTCTCTCCGGTCAAAAGCGCCTCGTCCACCGTGCTCTCGCCCTCGATCACCTCGGCGTCGGCGGCGATGGACTCTCCCGGCTTGGCAAGAATGGTGTCGCCTTCGTTCAATTCCAGCACGGGAACCGTCTCGTGCTGCGCCGCCGTGACCCTGGTGGCCATCGCCGGGGCGAGCTTGAGCAGGTTCTCCGCCGCCTCGACCGACTTCTCCTGGGCGTTGTGTTCGAGGTAGCGGCTGGACAGCAGGAACAGGCTGAACATGGTGATGGCATCGTAATACACCACGCCGTGGCCCTGGAGCGTGGCCCATACGCTGCCGACGAAAGCGCCGACGATGGCGAGCGAAACCGGCGCGTCCATATTGAGACGGCGCGACCGCAACAGGCTGTTCCAGGCGCTTTGGTAGAAGGGCAGCGCGGCGTAGAACATCACCGGCAGCGTCAGCGCCAGACTGAAATAGCGCAGCAGCGCGGCCGTGCCGTCCTCCATACCGAAGGCGGCGCCGGCGTACAACGCCACCGCCAGCATCATGACTTGGCCGGCGGACAAACCGGCAATGGCGATGCGGCGCAGATCCTTGGCCCGCCGCTGGCGGCGCAGGCCTTCCTGGCGCTCGGCGTTGAAGGGGTGGGCGTGGTAGCCGAGCAGCTGGATTTCTTCGAGGATTTTGCTGAGATGGATCGCCTGGTCGTCCCAGGTGACGCGCGCGCGGTGGGTGGCGTAGTTGACCTGCACCTGGAGCACGCCGGGCAGCTGTTTCAGGTGGCGCTCGTTCAGCCAGACGCAGGCCGCGCAGGTGATGCCTTCAAGGATGAGGGAAGCTTCCCTGACGTGCTCCCCCTCCAATCGGACAAAACTCTTTTGTATGCCGGGATGATCGTAGAGCGCGAGCTTCTGCACTTCCTCCGGCACCACTTCCTGCCCGGCGGCGGGCAAGGAAGTGCGATGACGGTAATAATCGGTCAGGCCGTTATCGACGATGGTCTGCGCGACTGCCTGGCAGCCGCGGCAGCACATTTCGCGCTGCGCGCCCTCGATATCGACCAGGTAATGCGCGCCGGGCGGCACCGGCAGGGCGCAGTGATAGCACGTCGTTGCGCCGTTGGAAGCGATCTCGCCCATCAGTCCGCGTAAACGGAAATCTCTTTCGCGGTCTCGAACTCGTCCTGCCCGCGCGCAATTTGCAACACCGCCACCCATTGGCCCGGCCGGTCCATTGTCACGCTGGCGCGGTACTGGCCCGGCGCAAACGCCGTCAGAATGGTGAGCTTGCCGAGTTCCGCGGCATCGGCCGGGTGCTTGACGATCAGCTTGACGGTCGCGCGGTCCAGCGGCTGCTGCGCGCCGTCGCGGGCGCTCACGGTGACTTCCGTCGGCCGATTCAATCTGAGCTGCTGCTCAAGGCCGGCCACTTCGATACTCCAGCCGAGCTGACGCTGGCGCGCGGACTTGGTCATGTAATGGCTGATCATTTTGGCAGCCGCCTCGTCGTGCGGCACCACGCCGGAAAATGCGGTATGAACGTTCTTGTTCGCGGCGTTCGGCAGCACCCACTGGGTGACGAAGTTCGGCAGACCGCTCACGGCAATCGAGACGAAACTCGCCATGAGCACCGCCAGGATCACGAAAAAGGCCACGAAGATCATCGGAATCCAGTGGAACTTGAGCGGCTGCCCTTTCTTGCGCTCGCCGGTCAGGGTCAGCACGGTCGCCGTCGCCACGTACATGGCCAGATGCAAAGCCACCACGTCCGCGCCGGGCCAATGGACCAGGCTGTACGACATGATCGCCATGGTCGGCAGCGCGCCGCTGATCACGCCGCGCCAGTAGTTGGAGATGCCCGTCAGCCGCAATCCAAAAAACAGCAGGGCGATCAGCGCCGCCCCTCCGAACAACGTCGTCGTCATTTAGGCACTCTTACCCTTCGTGTTTGGCGTAGAAGCGGACTTTTTTCGTCACGGCCTGGTCCGGCATGCTCAATGGCGTGATGACAAACTCGACCTCTTTGGTCTTGCTCGCCACGTCCGGGCTCAACTTGACGTTGGCCAGCACCATCACGCTCTTACCCTGGCGGACGCTGATCTCGCGCATCTCCCCCAAGTCCAGCGCGCGCTCGGGAAGGCCTTGCGCCGCGATCCGGTATTTCTGCACGTCCAGCGTCTTGTTGGTGACATGGATTTGATAGCGGTTGCGGATATCGCCATCGGCCAATACCACAAACAGGGGCTGGCGCACCGGTTGAATCGATATCTGGATATCCGAACGCGTGGCAACATTGTACACCAGCGCGCCTACCATCACGAGGATCATGGCGCCATAGCCCACGGTGCGCAGACGCAGCAAATCGAGGTGCGGCTTGCCGGGATTCTTGCTCTCGATATTGATCTCGGAGTCGTAGCGAATCAGCCCCTTGGGGAATCCGACGGAATCCATGATGTTGTTGCACGCATCCACACACAGGCCGCAGGAAATGCACTGGTATTGCAGGCCATTGCGGATGTCGATGCCGGCCGGACAGACCTGCACGCAAAAACCGCAATCGATGCAGTCGCCGACCCCCTTGGCTTGGCGCTCGTCGCGGGTCTTCGATCCCTCGCGCGGCACGGCACGCCCGGCCACGCCTTCGCCGCGCTGGAAGTCATAGTAGGGTGCCAGGGTTTCCGGCTCGTACATGACGCCCTGAAAACGCGCGTAGGGGCACATGTAGGTGCATACCTGCTCGCGCGCCAAGCCGGCGGCGGCGTAAGTCGTCAGCGTCAGGATCAGCACCGTAAAATAGGCCACGAACGGCAGGCTGCCGGAGAAAAAGCGCTGGGTCAGTTCCGGCGCATAGCCGTAGTACATCACAAAGGAATACGCGGTCAGGAACGACAGCAGCAGCCACAGCGCGTGGGTCAGCGTGTATTTGCCGATCTTTTCCGCATTCCATGCCTGCTTGTGCAGCCGGATGCGGCCCGGGCGCTCGCCCTGCACCCAGCTTTCAATGAACATGAACGCATCGGTCCACAAGGTCTGGAAGCAGAAATAGCCGCAGAATGCGCGCCCCACCAGGCCCGTCACGAAAAACAGAAACGCCGCGGCGATGAACAGCAGCAGCGACAGCGAAATCAGATCCTGCGGATAGAAAACCATGTCGAAAATGAAAAAGCGCCTGCCGACCATGTCGAACAGCACGGCCTGCGCCGGGGCGTCGTGGCGCGCCCATGGCAGCCAGGGCAGCCCAAAGTAGACCGCGAAGGCCAACAACAGCATCGCGGTCTTGAACGAGCGGAAAGTGCCTTTAACCGATCGGGTGTAGATCGGGATCCGCTTTTGAAATAACGCCTCGGACTCTGTCCCTGCTTGCATATTTTCCACTTTCACAATTCACTCCCGACCATTTTGGATATTTGGCAAACCGCAATCAAGATTGTTCCAGTCCAGCCGGAGAATATCAGGATGTTCTTATAATTACACTGACAAATATCAATCAGCAAAATTTCTGCCTGGA
The DNA here is from genome assembly GCA_028714315.1 of Sulfuricella sp. Classification (GTDB taxonomy): domain Bacteria; phylum Pseudomonadota; class Gammaproteobacteria; order Burkholderiales; family Sulfuricellaceae; genus Sulfuricella. Next base: position 28,388 of record JAQTMN010000035.1, read on the forward strand.
AAAAAAAGACCCCGTCCACAAGGCCGGGGTCTTTCCGTCGGTCTACTACTCTATTTTGGATACTACTTGGTGCCGCCGCCGAGCACATCGTGCACGTAAACCGTCAGCAACTTGATCTGGTCGGCGCTCAAACGGCCGCCCCAGGCGGGCATCACACCCTTGTTCAGGCCGGACGCGATGACCGCCTTGACTGCCGCGACCTTCTTGTCGGCGGCGCCGGCGCCAGGCACGTCGGCCCACAGCCAGATCTTGTCGGTCAGGTTGGCAGAACCGATGTCCTGGTTACCCTTGCCGTCCGCGCCGTGGCAGCTGAAACAGGTGGCCTTGCCGTGGAACAGCTCGTTGCCGGCCGCGACCTTGGCTGCATCGCTCGGCTCGCCCGACAGGCTGAGAACGTAGTTGGCCAGGTTGTCCATGTCGGCGTCGTTCAGGTCCGCGCCACCCTTGGGCGGCATGATGCCGTGGCGCCCGCCGGCGATGGTGGCCTGAACCTTGTCGTAGGTGCCGCCATAGATCCAGTCGTCGTCCGTCAGGTTGGGGGCAAAAGCCATGTTGCCCTGGCCGCCGCTTTGATGGCAGGCCGCGCAGTTGTCGGAGAACAACACCTTGCCGGCTGAGGCCACGAAATTGGACAGATCCGGACTTTTTGCGATCTGATCGAACGGCGTCGCGGCCACCTTATCGAAATAAGGCTTCTGCATTTCGCGGGCATCCTGCAAATCCTTCATCAGCAAGGCACGAGTGTTCCAGTGCGTGGTTTTCTCCACGCCCTTGTCGTTCTTGTAGGTGATGGTGGAAATGCCGGTGGTAAAGCTCTTGCCCATCGGCCACGCCGGATAAAGCACCCAGTACACGATCGAAAAAATGATCGTGAGGTAGAACGCCCATAGCCACCAGCTCGGCAAGGGGTTGTTGTACTCCTGCAAATCATCGTCCCAAACGTGGCCGGTGGTTTGCGCGCCTTGAGATTGCGTATTTCCCTGACTCATGATTGCTTCCTTTGCGTCAATATTTTAATCGTCTTGAAACGGCA
>JAQTMN010000036.1 GCA_028714315.1 Sulfuricella sp.
CCGGCGTATTCGACCAGCTTGCCGTTGCCCTCGAAGGCGATCACCGAGGTCACCACGTTGTCGAGGAAGGCGCGGTCGTGGCTGACCAGGAACAGCGTGCCGGAGTAATCCAGCAGCAGTTCTTCGAGCAGTTCCAGGGTTTCGATGTCGAGGTCGTTGGTCGGCTCGTCCAGCACCAGCACGTTGGCGGGGCGGGTGAAGAGCCGCGCCAGCAGGAGCCGGTTGCGCTCGCCGCCGGACAGGGACACCACCTTGGCGCGCGCCCGCTGCGGCGGGAACAGGAAGTCGCCGAGGTAGCTGATGACGTGCTTTTTGACCCCGCCGATTTCGATGAAATCGTTGCCCTGGCTGATGGTGTCGGCCAGCGTCGCGTTCTCGTCGAGCTGTTCGCGCAGCTGGTCGAAATAGGCCACGGCGAGCTTGGTGCCGCTGCTCACCGTACCGGAATCGGGCTCAAGGTCGCCCAGGATGAGCTTGAGCAGGGTGGTCTTGCCGGCGCCGTTCGGGCCGATCAGGCCGATGCGGTCGCCGCGCATGATGCGCGTGGAAAAATCGCGCACGATGACCTTGTCGCCGAAGGATTTGGTGACCTGCTCCAGCTCCGCCACCAGCTTGCCCGAGCGCTCGCCGGCATCGACCGAAAGGCGGGCCTTGCCGAGCTGGTTGATGCGCGCGGTATGCTCGCGCCGCAGCTGCTCCAGCCGCCGCACCCGGCCTTCGTTGCGGGTGCGCCGCGCTTCCACGCCCTTGCGGATCCAGACTTCTTCCTGGGCGAGGAATTTGTCGAATTTTTCGTTCTGCACCGCCTCGGCCGCCAGCATTTCCGCCTTGCGCCGCTGGTAGGCGGCGAAATTGCCGGGGAAGCTCGCCAGCTGGCCGCGATCCAGCTCGACGATGCGGGTGGCGACGTTATCGAGAAAGCGCCGGTCGTGGGTGACGAACAGCACGCTGCCGCCGAACGACTTGAGCAGTTCTTCCAGCCATTCGATGGCGGCGAAATCGAGGTGGTTGGTCGGCTCGTCCAGCACCAGCACGGCGGGCTCCGCAACCAGCGCGCGGGCCAGCGCGACGCGCTTCTTCCAGCCGCCTGAAAGGGTTGAAACCAGCGCGTCCTCGGGCAGCGCGAGGCGGCTCATCACCGCGTCGATGCGGCTTTGCTGGCTCCAGCCGTCGCGCGCCTCCAGCTCAGACTGCAATACCTGCATGCGTTCGAGCAGCGCCTCGATGTCGGCCTCCTCCTCGCCCAAGGCGTGGGACACGGCGTGGTAATCGATCAATAGCTGGCTCAGCCCCACCAGACCCTCGGCCACCGCCTCGAACACGGTGTGGTTGGGGTCGATCTGCGGTTCCTGCGGCACGTAGGCGAGTTTCAAACCCGGCTCGCGCCACACCTTGCCGTCGTCGGCCATCGCCGTGCCGGCAACGATTTTCAGCAGGCTCGACTTGCCGCCGCCGTTGCGCCCGATCAGGCCGACCCGTTCGCCTGCATCAAGCTGGAGATCGGCCTCGGCGAGCAAGGGATGATGGCCATAGGCGAGGGAAACTTTGTCGAGCGTAAGCAGGGGCATGGCGAAATAATGGGGGGAAGATTTTACGAAGGGCGGATTTTACACCGCGCGGCGCGGGAGGGCGATTTAAGCAGGTAGGCGATTTCCTCGGCCGGCACCGCCCGGCTGAAATAATAACCCTGGTATTCGTCGCATTTCTGCACGCCGAGAAATTCGAGCTGTTCCTGGGTTTCCACGCCCTCGGCGATCACGTTCATGCCCAGGCTGCGCCCCAGGCTGATGATGGCCACGGCGATCGCCGCGTCGTTCGGGTCGGTGATGATGTCGCGCACGAACGAGCGGTCGATCTTGAGCCGGTCGATGGGAAAGCGCTTGAGGTAGCCGAGCGAGGAATAGCCGGTGCCGAAGTCGTCGATCGCGATGAACACGCCCTTGCGCTTGAGCTGTTCCAGGATGGCGCTGGTCGCCTTGGTATTTTCCATCAGCATGCCTTCGGTCAGCTCCAGTTCCAGTAGCCTGGGGCTGAGGCCGGTATCCCGTAGCACGCCGCCGATCGTTTCCACCAGATCGCCGTGGCTGAACTGGCGGGCGGACAGGTTCACCCCGATGCGCAGGGCCGGCAACCCGGCCTCCTGCCAGGCCCGGCCTTGCGCGCAGGCCGTGCGCAGCACCCATTCGCCGACCGGGACGATCAGGTTGTTTTCTTCCAGCAGCGGGATGAACTGGTTGGGCGGCACCAGGCCGCGCTCCGGGTGGTTCCAGCGCAGCAGGGCCTCCACCCCGACCATCTGCCCGCTCCTGATTTCCACCTGCGGCTGGTAGTGCAGCAGGAATTCACCGCGCTCCAACGCCCGCCGCAAGCCGCCTTCCATGGCAAAGCGCTCCACCGCGAGGGTATTCATGTCGGCGGTGTAGAAGCGGAAATGGTTGCGGCCGGATTCCTTGGCGCGGTACATGGCGGTATCGGCGTTTTTCAGCAGGTCCACGCCGTCCTGCCCATCCAGCGGGTAGACCGAAACACCCAGGCTGGTGGTCACGAAAATCTCCCGGCCGTCCGGGACGAATGGCTGGGCGAAGGCATCCACGACTTTTTGCGCGATGTCGGCCGCTTCCTCGATCTCCGAAATGCCCTCCAGGATGACTGCGAACTCGTCGCCGCCCAGCCGCGCCAGCGTGTCGTCTTCCAGCACGCAGTGGCGCAGGCGCTGCGCGATTTCCTGCAGCAGCACGTCGCCCAGCTGATGGCCGAGGATGTCGTTGACGGTCTTGAAATTGTCGATGTCGAGCAGCATCACCGCCACCATCTCGCTGCTGCGGGCGGAGCGGATGAGGGCGTGGTCGAGGCGGTCGGTGAACAGGGAGCGGTTCGGCAGGGTGGTCAGGGCGTCGTAGTGAGCCAGTTGGGCCAGACTCTTCTCGGCGACCTGGTGGGTGAAGAGCATTTGATTCAGATGCAGCGTTTTTTCCATCAGCAGGTTTTCCGCCTGCCGAAGCTGGTCGATCAGGTGGTACAGGAACAGGCCGACTGTGCCGGACACGAACACCGCGGCCACCGTGCCGGTCAGCATGAAGTCGCCCGCGATCCGACCGTGGAGGAGCCAGCTCATGGCGGCCACGATCGCTTCCGCCAGCATGACGGAAGCGGCTATCGTTACCGCCAGGAACTCCGACAGGCTGGCCGCCTTGAGACGGTCGGCAAGATGGTCTAGAAGCTTAATTTGCCCCACCTGTCAGCATGTCTTCAAAGCGTAGGATTCCCCTCATGGGCATAAGTCTTTTCATGCATGGCCTGGCATGCGATGCAGCGCACCGCGGTCGGGTAAGCCCGAAGGCGCGCGAGGCCGATTTCACCGCCGCAATCGACACAAACGCCGTAGCTGCCGGCGTCGAGACGTTTCGATGCCGCCTCGATCTCGCGCACTTCGGCGACCTGCCGGTCGACCATCGCCGCATCCAGGTCGGCCAGCATGTCGGCCACCGATTCGTCGCCCGGATCGGTCACGCGCCCGGCCAGGTCGATGTAATGCTGCTCGCCGGAATTAGCCAGTTCGTCGCGGATTTCCTCCAGCAGCTGCTGCCGGCGCTGCTCCAGTATCTGTTTAAGCTGCGCGGTTTCCTCGACAGTCAATGCGGCCATGCTCAAACTCCTTATATAAAAACCGGCGCCAGGGAATTTATCTTATCACAAGAACCCGAGACCCCCTTTTTCGCCCTGATTTTTCGTCTTTTTCCGCCGGAAAGCACTTCTCCGGACCGCCGCCGGCACGGGCCGCACGTTCGATTTATCCATCTGCTGATTTTAGCGTAAAATACCGCACTCGCCCCAGTAGCTCAGTGGATAGAGCGACCCCCTCCTAAGGGGTAGGTCGGACGTTCGATTCGTCTCTGGGGCACCACCGACACACCGCGGCAACCTCCTTGCCCGCTCCGGAACGCCGCTTTGCGCGGAATCCCGGCCACAAAAAACCCGGCGCATGGCCGGGTTCGAACGAATTCGAAAATCCCCGCGTTACGGGGGCTGATTGAACCGTCAGTCCGGTTTGCGCCGCCGCGCCGCGCCGGCAAACATTCCCAGCAAGCCGACGCCGAGCAGGGCGATGCTGCCCGGCTCCGGCACGTTCACCACGTTGGGGCCGGTGGTGATGAACAACTGCTCGTAGCCGTTGTTGAGATCGCGGCCGACACAGGAACCGGCTGCGGTACCGGGGTCGCAGCCCATGCGCAGGTCGATATGCATCGAATCATAACCGCCGCCGCCCGAGGCCAGGATGGCGTTCAGCTCCGGGAAGACGACGGCGTACACGGCCTGGTTCGCGCCCAGGTTGTGGTTGATCGGCCCGACGACCACACCGGGATCGCTGCAGGAGACAAGCGCATTGCTGCCGTTCAGGCAGACCGCGCCGCCGGCCAGGACGTAGTCGGTGGCGGTGTTGTCCCCGGCGATCGGGCCGGCCCCGCTGGACGTATAGGTGGGCGAGCCGTTGGGGTCTCCGCCGCCGCCGTCGCCGACCAGGGCGAACGGCGAATTGATGTTGGTGAAATCGAAATACAGCGTCGGCAGGTTCGGTCCGGTCAGGCTGATCTGCGCCCAGATGGCGAGGTTCTGGTTGGTGGCCGCGCCGCTGTTCACCTGGTTGTTGTTGAAAAGGAAAATCGGGGCCTGGCCGCCCAGGAATCCGCCCAGGGCGGCCAGCGTGGTATCCCAGGTGTTGGCCAGGTCGCCGGTAAACTGGCCGGCGCCGCCCGGATCGGCGGTGGTGCCGGTGGAGAAGAAGTTCGCCCCCGCCACGCCGCTGGGCGTGGGATAGGCATTGTCCATGCCGGCGAAGTTGGTGTTCACCGGGGCGCCGTTGGCGCCGGTGGCGACCACGATCTGGTTCTGGATCGTACCGGGGCTGGAATTGACGTAGAACGGATTGCCCGGCCCGGTGCCGCCGCCGTTGGCCTGGTCGTAAAAATAGGCCAGCAGCGGCAGTGAATACGAGTTGCCGTCGCCGTAGGTGACATAACCCGTGGCAGGCAGATTCAGCGCTGCCTGCGCGCCGGCACCGCCCATGAGCAGCGCGCCCGCCACGGCACCGGTAAGAAGCTTGTGCATGTTCATGATAGACCCTCCTGGATGGTTGAATGGCTGACTGGCACCGGGTGTGTACCGGTGTTTTGCCTCAGTTGCCCGGAATCAACGCAACGTCCATGCCAGAACGAATATTTTTTATGAAAACATGCTATTGCACGCCATCCACGGGGTACGGCGCAGGCGCACTGTAAAATTTTTCGACAGGATGGCAAACGGTGTATGAAACGTGATGCAACGCCGGAAAACCACGGCAGAAAACGCTATATTGAGGGAATCCAGGAGGTTCCCCGCATGCATGCATTTTTCGTGTTTCTGCTCTGTGTCGGCTTGCCGCTCCAGGCCCATGCCGCAGAGCCCTACCTGATTACCCACCAGCCTCAGCTGAAGGATGGATCGTGTCGAAACACTGCAACGTAGGAGCGGCCTCCTGGCCGCGATGCCGTTGTTCGCGGCCGGGAGGCCGCTCCTACAGGTTCTGCTGAACATTGTGGCTAATCAGGAAGCCCTATGTAAAAATCGCCATCGTTCAACCGGGCGAAGACGTAACCATCCATGACAACAACGGCACGCTGGAGGTGGCGTTGGCGCTTTCTCCCGCTTTGCAGCAAGGGCACAGGATCAGCCTGGTTCTGGACGGCGGGATCCAGCCTCAAACCCGCGGATCGACGCATTTTTCGCTGACGAAAATCGACCGCGGCACTCACACTCTCCAGGCTGCCGTAGCCGATCATTCCGGCCGGGCGCTCGTCGCGTCCGACGCGGTAACGTTTCACATGTGGAAAGCATCGGCACTGTTTCCCGCCCGGCAAAAGCCCGTGCCGTGACTTCTTGCCGCGTTGAGTTAGCGAGGCGGCCACTAAGCATTGAAGCTCCGTCATTCCCGCAAAAGCGGGAATCCAGTATCGACAAGACCCTGGATCCCGGGTCAAGCCCGGAATGACGACGTCTACCGGCCGAATCAATAGCGTGAAACTCGCTAAAACCGGTTGAACAGCCTTGATTCGCCGATGCCCTGGAGCGGGCCGAGGGGCTGGACGTTTTCTTCCAGCTCGTGAATTGCCGGCTGGCCGCCGGTCAGTTTGTAGATCACCAGCTCATCCTTGATCAGGATAATGCCGTTGAAGCGCCAGCCGGCGATGTCCACCTTGCGTTCGAAATTGAGGAAATCCACCCAGAAATTCCCATAGCGCTGACGCTTCATCGATTTCTGATCGACTTCGTAGCCCTTGCAGGCGCTTTTCGCCCGGATGCACTCTTCCACCCCGGCATCCAGGTCTTGCGCGCCGATCGACGCGCCCGGCACGAAACGCCGGATCACGTCGGAATAATTCAGGATGGTGATGTTGGGATTCGATGCGGGGTCCAGCTTGAGCTTCCTGAGATCTTCCAGGGTGGACTGGCGGACGACGATACTGTCGAAGGTGCGCTGTGCGTCCTGGTAGCTCGCCCAGGGACTGTCCACGACGTTGTTCGAGCGTGGCAACACCGCACTGCAACCGGCCAGGTGGAACGCAAGAAAACCTGTTGCCAGCCAGGTTACCGGCCGCAAAGCGGACATGCCGACCCTCCCGTTGAACACGAACATTCCCATTTCCTGTGCCTTTGATTCTAGACCAAGGCACAGGATTTTTTCCGGGCCGCGTAATCCGTCGGGCAGGCTGGGCCGCGCCCGACAAATCCGAGTCCGCCGAACCGTCGGGCGCGGGGTGCCAGACCTACCTGGCATGGTGAAACGCGCCGCGCACGTGTTCCCGCGGCAGGTCGTCGTCCGGGTGGGGAGATGAATTTGTACAACGCGGCAATCATTCACCGCGCGAATGACCTACTGCGGCGCGATCCTCGGCTGGACGATCGCTTCGTAATAGTGGAAGGCGTCGCGCACATGCTCCCGCAGCAGGTCGTCGTCCCACGGCTTGGAGATGAACTTGTACAGCGCGCCTTCGTTCACCGCGCGGGTGATCGATTCCAGGTCGGTGTAGCCGGACAGGACGATGCGCACGGTGTTCGGGTGCAGTTCCTTGACCCGGTGCATGAATTCCGTGCCGCTCATTTCGGGCATGCGCTGGTCGGACAGGATGACATGGACGGCATTGCGGGCGAGGATTTCCAGGCCCTCGCGCGCGCTGGCGGCGGACAGGATGCGGTAGCCGTCCCCGCGCAGCAGACGGCGCAGGGCGGACAGGATATTGGCTTCGTCGTCCACGATCAGCAGGGTGCGCGCCTCCGGCGCTTCCGGTTCGACCGCGGGCAGCGCTTTCCCGGTCTGCATCATGTCGAAAAAGACTTCGGCCGGCACCGGCTTGCTGAAAAAGTAGCCCTGCATTTCGTCGCAGCCGCGCATCCGCAGATAACCCAGCTGCCCCTCGGTTTCCACCCCTTCGGCCACCACCTTCAGCCGCATGCGGTGGGCCAGCGCGATGATCGAGGCGGCGATCGCGGCGGAATCGGGATCGGACACGATATCGCGCACGAACGACTGGTCGATCTTGAGGTTGTCGATGGGGAAGCGCATCAGGTAGGTGAGGCTCGAATAGCCGGTACCGAAATCGTCGAGCGACAGCTTCACGCCGATCTGCTTGAGCTTGTTCAGCATCGCCACCGCCTCGTCGGGCCGCTCCATCAGCATGCTCTCGGTGACTTCCAGCTCCAGGCAGCCGGGCGCGACGCCGTGCTTTTCCAGCGCCGCGGCGACGATACCGTCCAGCCCGCCGGCGCGGAACTGGCGGGCCGACAGGTTCACCGCCACGTGCACGTCGAGCGGGCCGGCATCGAGCCAAGCCCGGATCTGGCGGCAGGCGGCGTCGATCACCCAGTTGCCGATGGAGACGATCAGGTCGGACTTTTCCGCCAGCGGGATAAACTGTCCCGGCGGCACCAGCCCCACGCCCTCGCGGCGCCAGCGGATCAGCGCTTCGGCACCGGACATGCGGCCGGTCTTCAGATCGACCTTGGGCTGGTAGTAAAGCAGCAGTTCGTTGCGCTCCAGCGCCCGCCGCAAGGCGGCCTCCAGCTCCAGCCGGGCAAGCGCATCGACGTTCATGTCGCCGGTGTAGAAGCAGAACTGGTTGCGCCCGCTGTCCTTGGCCCGGTACATGGCGGTATCGGCGTCGCGCAGCAGCTCGGCCGGGGTGGCGCCGTCCTCGGGAAAGACGCCGATGCCGATGGACGCGCTGATGAAAACTTCCTGGCCGCTCGGCAAGTCGAACGATGCCGCCAGCACCGTCAGGATGTCCCGCGCTACCCGCGCCGCATCTTGCGGCCCGCCGAGTGGTTCCAGCACGATCATGAATTCGTCGCCGCCCAGACGCCCCAGGATATCCTCGCCGCGCAGCCGGCCCTTCAGGCGCGCCGCCACGGCGATCAGCAGTTCGTCGCCGGCATTGTGGCCCAGGCTGTCGTTCACGGTCTTGAAGTGATCCAGGTCGAGGTACAGCACGCCGACGCGATGGCTCTGGCGCCGCGCCCGCTTCAGGGCATGATCCAGCCGCGACTGCACCAGCAGGCGGTTGGGCAGGTCGGTCAGGGTGTCGTAATGGGCCAGATGTTCCAGCTCTTCCTTGCTGCGCCAGAGCTGGCTGACATCGGTAAAAACCCCGACATAATTGGTCAATTTGGCCTGCTCGTCGTACACGGCGCTGATCGTCAGCAATTCCGGATAGGGTTCGCCGTTCTTGCGCCGGTTCCAGATTTCCCCCTGCCAGGTGCCGGTCTTGAGCAGCGCCGCCCACAAATCCCGGTAGAACTCCGGCCCCTGCCGGCCGGACTGGAGGATGCGCGGATTCTCGCCCAGCACCTCGGCCTCGGTATAGCCGGTGACCTCGGTAAAGGCCAGGTTGACCGCCAGGATGTTCCCATCGGGATCGGTGATGGTCACGCCGTCGCGGGTGTTGTCGAACACCATGGCGGCCTGGCGCATCTTCTCCTCCGCGCGCTTGCGCCCGGTGATGTCGCGGGCGACGCCGAACAGTCCGATCACCCGGCCCTGCTCGTCGCGCAGCGGCCCCTTGGTTTCGAGCAGGGAGTGCAATCCGTCCGCCGCGGTCAAGTCATTCTCGTAGGCTTGGATTTCGTCGCCTTTCAGCACCTCCCGGTCGATGGCCCTGATTCGTTCGACGTCCGCATGCGGAAAAAGCGCGGCATCGTCCTTGCCCAGCATTTCCTCCGGCGTCTTGCCGAGGAACGATGCGGCGGCGGGATTGGCGAGCAGATAGCGGCCGGCGAGGTCCTTGGCGAAGATCAGGTCGGTGGAAGTCCGGGCAATGGCGTCGAGCAGATGAAGGGCCCGCAGCTTTTCCGCCTGCTGCTCGCGCTGGATCAGCGAAAAACGCAGATCCCGGCGCTGGAGCATGAGGACGGCGACGGCAGCGCCGAGGATCAGGGCCAGCGTGCCGCCCAGGATGATCCAGCCGGCATCGCGCCTGGACTCGGCATACAGCTCGTCCTTGTCCATCTTGGCAATGAGGAACCAGGGCGTGCCCGTGACCGCCCTGGTCACCGCCAGCACCGGCACGCCCCGGTAGTCGATGCCGTCCACCGCGCTGCCCACCGCGGCCCGTCCGTCGAGCACCTGGACGGCGGGCACGTTTTTTTGACTGAACGGAACGCGCAGTTTGAGCGCCGTATCCGGCCGATGGCGCAACTGATTGAGGAACAGGACATTGTCGCCGTCGCGGCGGAACAGCAAGGTTTCGGCGCTGGCGGTAGGCACCGGCCAGGACTGGATGAAGGGAAACAGGAACCGGCCCGGATCGGTATCCAGCACCACCACCAGCCCCGGTTGCCCGGCGGCGGCCGGGAGCGGGGCGACGAACTCCAGGTGCACTTCGCCGGAGCCCTCCAGGCGGTAAAGATCGGTATCGAGCACCCTGCCCTCGGCCATCGCCCGCCGCACCGTATCGCGCAGCCGAGGCGAATCGGGATGGGCTTCGCCGGCAACCATCACCGCGTTGCCATGCTCGTCGAGCAGCAGCACCCGCGTGTAGTGAAAGGCGTTGCGGTAGCTCTCCAGGCGTTTCAGCACTTTCCCGCGGCTGGCTCCATCGCCTTGCCAATACAGTTCGGCCAGGGTTTCGTTGCTGTGCAGGTTTTGCGCGTTGGCATTGCGCTCCGCCATCCAGGCCTCGATCTGGCCGGCCTTGAGGTTGCCGATGGCCTGTAGCTTTCCTACCTCCCTTGCCTTCTGCTGTCCAGCCAGATAAGAGGCCGCGCCCAAACCGGCCACCACGATGGCGGCGGCAAGCAGGACGAAACCCAGGATCGGGGGTTTTGCGCCGGCCTCGGCGGGAACGCTCTCGGCCGGATGGGCAGGGCCGCGTCTTTTCAATCCCAGATAAAGCGCGAATGCCGTCGCCAGAATGAACGTCATTCCCTTCCACACGCCTAGCTGGGAAAAAAACACGACATCCGGCGCGAACGCCAGCATGATCCGGTCGGACAGGACGATCCACGCCATGCCGAAGGCCGCATACAGGCTGGCGACACGCAACGCCGGTTTATCGATGGTCATGGCCGAAGACGGGAAGGGAATGGATGCCGGGTTACTTTAACGTGAAACTCGCGAAGCGAGATCTCGTCCCCCTCGCCCGTCTCGCCAGAGCGGGCGGCTTTGCCGCCGCTCTCGGCGGGAACACTCCTTGCGAGTGCGGGGAGAGGGTTAGGGGAGAGGGGAACGGTCATGGCGAATCGCTGTTTCATGATTTCGGGGCGGCGATTCGCCATGACCGTTAGTGTCATTTCTCCGCCTTGGGCGCCTCGGCGGAAACGGGTTTGACCATCACGCCGGAGGGCTTGAGGATCGGCAGCGACGGTGCGGAAAATTTCGGCGCGGATGCGGGTTTGCCCCTGGCGTCGGCCTTGGCCGGAACGGGATCTTTTTCCTTGCCGGCAAGCTGCCCGGCGGTCTTCTCGACCGGTTTCGGCTTTACCGCCTTCTTGGCGGCGACCACGGTCTTTTTCAGCGGAGGTTTCTTGTAGTTGCAGACGTATTCGAACATCCGCTCGCCATCGGTATCCGGAACGATGTAATCCGGCCGGCCGTAGTAGTTCGCGTTGACGGTCTTGATCTCGTTGCCGTCGTCGTCGTAATACACCTTCATCAGCTGTTCCATGGTGCGGCGGTCGCAGTCGTAGCGCATCAGGGTTTTGGCCGATTTGAAGTAAAAATCGCCGGGCTGCGCCTGGACCTGCCCGGCATGGACCTCGCGCTCCCAGACCGTCACGGCTTTGCCCTGGCGCACGAAACTGGCCACATCGACTTCGCTATGCAGGCTGGCGTCGGAGATCACCGCCGACCAGGAAGCCGCTCCCGCCCACGCCGGAAGCAGCAAAACCACCGCTGCCGACAGCCGTTGCCATTTCATTTTCATTGCCGCATTTTGCATGGAATCCGCCCGCCGCGCCAGATTGAAATACCGATTTTTACATATCGGCAGGGATCGGGACAAGTTTATCCGAAACGGCAAAATCACTTACCCGCGAAGGCACGACAAGGAGAAAAGCACGTGCCGAATATGAAAATAATGCACAATCTGCGAAATCTGAACGCCATGCACCGGGTGGCGCCATGGCATCCAATAGGATTTTTTATCTATATGTTTTTACGCAACAAATATTTTCGCCCATTTTTTAGCACCGGCAACAAACCACCTTTCCGGCAAAGCACTTAGGCCCGTTTGCCCGAAATTTTCCACAATGTTATCCACAGAATCTGTGCAGAAAAAACCGCAGCGCGCCACCCTATCCAGCGAGCCCTTTTTTTGGTACCTTGGCGTCGCCATGACGACGATGAACTATTGCAGCCAGTGCGGCGCGAAAATCAGCATCGGGATACCTCCCGGCGACGACCGACCGCGCTATGTCTGCGTCCAGTGCGGCGCGATTCACTACGAAAATCCGAAGCTGGTGGTCGGCGCGATCCCCGAGTGGGAAGACCGGATATTGCTGTGCCGCCGCGCCATCGAGCCGCGCCTCGGCAAGTGGACCCTGCCGGCGGGATTCATGGAAAACAACGAGACCGTCGCCCAGGCCGCGGCGCGCGAAACCGCCGAGGAAGCCAGCGCCCGCGTGGAAATCGACGAACTCTACACGGTATACAGCATTCCCCACATCAGCCAGGTGCACGTATTTTTCCGCAGCCGCCTGCTCGACCTCGATTTTCGGCCGGGCCAAGAAAGCCTGGAAGTCGCCCTGTTCGACGAGGAAGCGATGCCCTGGGATGAACTGGCCTTTTCCAGCGTGCGCAACACGCTGCGGCATTTCTTCGCGGATCGACGCAAGGGCGAATTCGCCCTGCACATGGGCGATATCGAGCGCATCCTGCGCGAATAAAAAGGGCGCCCCGCTTGAGGCGCCCTTCCTGATCTTGCAATACCGCGCAGAACCGTAGGGCCGAATTCATTCGGCCGAGCCAAGCATCTGGCCGAATGAATTCGGCCCTACAGTTTAGTTCCCCGACATCGCCAGCAGCAGCCCGTTCAGCCGCTGCACAAAGCCGGCCGGGTCTTCCAGCTGACCGCCTTCGGCCAGGAGCGCCTGGTCGAACAGGATGTGGCTCCAGTCGCCGAAGCGCTCGCCGCCCGCTTCGCCCTTGAGCTTCTGCACCAGTGGGTGATGCGGATTGATTTCCAGGATCGGCTTGCTCTGCGGTGCTTCCTGGCCGACCGACTTGAGCAGGCGCGACAGGTTGCCGCCCACGTCGTGGGCATCGGCCACCAGGCACGCCGGGGAGCTGGTCAGGCGGTAGGTGACGCGCACTTCCTTGACCTGCTCGCCCAGCGTCTGCTTGATCTCGTCGATCAGGCCCTTGAACTCGTCGGCTTCCTTTTCCTGCTCCTTCTTGTCGGCCTCGTCTTCCAGCTTGCCCAGGTCGAGTTCGCCCTTCGCCACCGATTGCAGCGGCTTGCCGTCGAACTCGGTGAGGTTGGATACCACCCATTCGTCCACCCGGTCGGACAACAGCAGCACCTCGATGCCTTTTTTCCGGAAAATTTCCAGGTGCGGGCTATGCTTGGCGGCCGCAAAACTATCCGCAGTGACGTAGTAAATCTTGTCCTGGCCTTCCTTCATGCGGCCGATGTAGTCGGCCAGCCCCACCGTCTGGTCGGCGGTATCGGCCTGGGTCGAAGCGAAGCGCAGGAGCTTGGCGATGCGCTCCTTGTTGGCATGGTCCTCGCCGGCGCCTTCCTTGATGACCTTGCCGAATTCGCCCCAGAATTTGGCGTATTTTTCCTGGTCGTTCCCGGCCAGATCGTCGAGCAGGCCGAGCACTTTCTTGACCGAGCCGGCGCGGATCGAATCGATGTCCTTGCTGTGCTGGAGAATCTCGCGCGACACATTGAGCGGCAGATCGTTGGAATCGATCACTCCGCGCACGAAGCGCAGGTAGCGCGGCATCAGCTGCTCGGCGTCGTCCATGATGAACACGCGGCGCACGTAGAGCTTGATGCCGTGGCGCGCCTCGCGGTCCCACAGGTCGAACGGCGCGCGCGCCGGGATGTAGAGCAGCTGGGTGTATTCCTGCTTGCCCTCCACCTTGCTGTGGGTATAGGCCAGCGGCGGCTCGAAATCGTGCGCCACGTGCTTGTAAAATTCCTCGTACTGCTCCGCGGTGACTTCGCTTTTCGGACGCGCCCACAAGGCGCAGGCCTGATTCACCGCTTCGTCCTCGGCGGTGGGCACGGCGTCCTTCTTCTCCTCGTCCCACTCTTCCTTCACCATCATGATCGGCAGGGTGATGTGGTCGGAGTATTTCTTGATGATGCTCTTGAGGCGCCAGCTGCCGAGCAGTTCCTCCTCGCCTTCGCGCAGGTGCAGCACGACTTCGGTGCCGCGCCCGGCCTTCTCCACCGTTTCCAGCGTGTAGTCGCCCTCGCCGGCGGATTCCCAGCGCACGCCGTGCTCCGCGGTGAGGCCCGCGCGGCGGGTGGTCAGCGTCACCTTGTCGGCGACGATGAAGGCGGAGTAGAAACCCACGCCGAACTGGCCGATCAGATTGGCGTCCTTGGCTTGGTCGCCGGTGAGCGACTCGAAGAACTGGCGCGTGCCGGACTTGGCGATGGTGCCGATATGGTCGATCACTTCCTGACGCGACATGCCGATGCCGTTGTCGGCGATGGTCACGGTGCGCGCGTCCTTGTCGAAGGAAATCCGGATTTTCAGGTCGGCATCGCCGGCCATCATGGCATCGTCCGCCAGCGCCTCGAAGCGCAGCTTGTCGGCGGCGTCCGACGCGTTGGAAATCAGCTCGCGCAGGAAAATCTCCTTGTTGCTGTACAAGGAATGAATCATCAGCTTCAGCAGCTGGCTGACCTCGGTCTGGAAGCCCAAGGTTTCTTTATGGGTTTTTACGGTCATGATGGTTGGTTCTCCCGGTTAACGAACGGGTTGTTAGTGGGGTCACCCGGTAGGAATTTCAAGAGTGGCCTACAAGATCAATTCCACCTCAATGCCGAAATGATTCGCAGCTTCCGCCATGCGCTTGTCCAGGCAACACAGGGCGGCGTTGCACCGTTCTGCGATGGCAATATGCAAGGCATCGCCGGCGCGTAATCCCAAATCGAAAGAGTTCAGCAGGGTCTGCGCACGCAGGTAATCCGCGCCAACAATCGGGCAAACCGTGAAATATCTGTCGGCGATGCGTTCGAAGCGGGATAACGCGGTGGTGGCATCGGTCTGGCTCAACTGCTGGGTTCGCACCTTGACGCCGAGGGCGGAGACCAATTCGACCCGCCCCCAATCGCTAATGATGCGCTCACGCCCGGGAACGGAGGTTAGCGCAGCTTCGGCCTTGGCGGAGTGCGCTTCGTTGACCAGATAGGCGACTAGGACGCTGGTATCGAAATACCGCATCAATAGCGATCCTGATCCCGCATATGGCGCACCAGTTCACCGGCGCCTTCCACCTGCGGAGGCTGCTTGGCGCGAAAGGCCGCGAGGCTGGGGAGGTCGTCGGCGGCGGTTGCGGCTATTTCGGGGATGACGCGCGCAATGGGCTGGCCGCGCCGGGTAATGACCACTTCCTCGCCGGCCTCCACCAAGCGGACTATGCCGCCCAATTTTGCCTTGGCGTCGGATAAGGAAACGTTTTGCATGACGCGCTCCAATTGACCTGTTTAGAGGTTAATATAGCACGAATCACTTCAACCCATAACCTCCCGGACGATCATTTCCCCGGGTTGCCACACGCCCTTCGCTACCTTCTCTGCCCAGAACAGGCCGACCATGGTCTTGACGTCGCTGATGCGCCCTTCGCGCACCCACGCCAGGGCCGTATCCAGCGGCAGCCGGACGTTTTCCAGGAACTCGTCCTCGTCGCGGTTATGGCCGTGCTCGGTCAGGCCGCGGGCGAGATAAACCAGTATCCGCTCGTCGGAATAGCCGATGCAGGGATGGATGGTGGTGAGGAAATCCCAAGCGTCGGCCTTGTAGCCGGTTTCCTCCAGCAGCTCGCGCTGGCCGCAGACCAGGGTGTCCTCGCCGGGGTCGATCTTGCCGGCGGGCAGTTCGAAAAACTCGCGCCGCAGCGGGTAGCGAAACTGGCGAACCATCAGCACGTCGCCGTTGTCCAGTAGCGGCACGACCACCACCGCGCCGGGATGAATGATGTACTCGCGCGTCGAGGTGTTGCCGTTGGGCAGCAGAACTTCGTCTTCCCGCACGTGGAGCAGGCGGCCGTCGTAGACGCTACGGCTGGATAATTGTGTTTCGGTCAGGTCCGGCTGGTCCATCATTTTTTCCGGTTTGAATTTGTGCGAATGAATTCGCACCTACGACCAAGGCGCCGGGGGTCAGGCGCCGTGATGGCGCCAGAGATAGCGATAGGTAAAACCGGGGTAGGCGAACACCAGGAACAGGCACACGGTGGTGGCGTAGAATTCCCAATGCTGCTGCTGCACCGGGCCCAGGTTCCTTTCCACCAGCCAGGCGACGCCGCCCACCGCAAAATACAGCAGTATCAGCTCCAGCAGGCGCCAGGCCAAGCCCTTGCCGCCTTCGGTCGGCAGGACGAACAGGCGGCGCTCGGTGAGGAACGGCAGGTTGGCCGCCAGGAAAGCCAGCGCCAGGAGGATCGCGGCCTGGGTCATAACAGGGAATGCTGGATGCTGTAAGCGCACAGCGCCATCAGGGGTTGCGGCAGGATGCCGAGCGCCAGCACGGTCAGGCCGTTCAAGCTGAGCAGCGTGGTCATGTCGGGCTGCGGGGCGATGGCTTCCTGGTCCAGCGGCGCATCGAAATACATCAGCTTGATGATGCGCAGATAGTAGAACGCGCCAATCACCGACATCAGCACGGCGAATACCACCAGCCAGACGAAGCCGGCCTGGAGCGCGGCCTGCAGCACCGACAGCTTGGCATAGAAGCCCACCGTCGGCGGCACGCCGGCCATGGAGAACATCAGCAGCAGCATCAGGAAGGCATACCACGGATTGCGCTGGTTGAGCCCCTTGAAGTCGTCCAGGTTTTCCGCCTCGAAGCCCTTGCGCGACAGCAGCATGACCATGCCGAAGGTGCCCAGTGTCATCAGCACGTAGGTCAGCACGTAGAACATCGAACTGCTGTAGCCGTTGAGGCTGCCGGACAGGAAGCCGAGCAGCAAAAAGCCCATGTGCGAAATGGTGGAATAGGCCAGCATGCGCTTGATGTTGGTTTGCGCGATGGCGGTGAGGTTGCCGATCGCCATCGACAGCACCGCCAGGATCATCAGCATTCCCTGCCAGTCGTGCACCAGACTCGGCAAGCCTTGCACCAGGAGGCGCAGGACGAAGGCGAAGGCGGCGATCTTCGGCGCGGAACCGACGAACAGCGTGACCGCGGTCGGCGCGCCGTGGTACACGTCGGGCACCCACATGTGGAACGGCACCGCACCGAGCTTGAACGCCAACCCGGCAATCACGAACACCAGGCCAAACACCAGCAGCGTCCGGCTGGCTGCGCCCTGCTGGATCACCTCCGCCACCTTGGCCAGTTCCAGGCTGCCGGTGGCGCCGTAGATCATCGACATGCCATAGAGCAGCAAGCCGGAGGCCAGTGCGCCGAGCACGAAATATTTCATCGCCGCTTCGGTCGCCTGCGCCGAATCACGTTGCAGCGCGACCAGCGAATACAGCGAGAGCGACAAGAGTTCCAGGCCGAGGTACAGGCTGAGGAAATGGCTGGCGGAGATCATCACCATCATGCCGAGCAGGGCGAACAGCACCAGCACGAAGAAGTCGCCGTTGAACAAGCCGCGCAGGTGGGTGTAGTTGCGTGAATAAATCAGCATCACCGACACCGCGATATAGGTCATCAGCTTGAGCACGTCGGCCAGCACGTCGTCGACGAACAGGCCGCCGAACGTGCTCACCACGTCCGGCGTGCTGGTCGTCACGGTGATCCAGGCCGCGCCGAGCAGGGTCAACTGGGTCAGGGCGTAGCTGATGAAGCGGTCCTTGCCGGAAAGAAACAGGTCCAGCACCAGAATGGACGATGCCATGATCAGCACGAAAATTTCGGGCAGCGCGGGAGTCAGGTTGGGCATGGCGATGATCATTTAAAATCCTTCTGAGTTGTCAGTCATCAGTTTTCAGTCATCAGTGGTCAGTTGTCAGTCAAAACAATGCGGCGAAGCCGCACAAAAAGACTGAATACTGAGTACTGACAACTGACCACTGAAAACTGACCACTTTCTTCATATCTTGCTTTGCGCCACGTGGGACAGCAAGTTGCTCACCGACTGGTGCATCACCTCGGTGAAGGGCAGCGGGTACAGGCCCATGCCGAGCACGGCGACGGCCAGAAGCCCCAGCACCAGGAATTCCCGCGGCGAGATGTCCTTCAACTGTTCGACATGTTCGTTGGCGACCGCGCCGAACACCACCCGCTTCACCATCCACAACGTATAGGCGGCGCCGAAGATCAGCGTGGTGGCGGCAAGGAAGGCATACCAGAAGTTAGCCTTGATCGAGCCCATGATCACCATGAATTCGCCGACGAAGCCGCTGGTCGCCGGCAGGCCGGAATTGGCCATGGCGAACAGCATGAAGAATGCGGCGAAGATCGGCATCCGGTTTGCCACGCCGCCGTAGTCGGCGATCTGGCGGCTGTGCATGCGGTCGTACAGCACGCCGACGCAAAGGAACATCGCGGCCGAAATGAAGCCGTGGGAAACCATCTGCACCAGCGCGCCCTCAAGGCCGTAGGTGTTGAAGATGAAGATGCCCAGGGTGACGAAGCCCATGTGCGAAATCGAGGAATAGGCGATCAGCTTTTTCATGTCGGCCTGCACCAGCGCCACCAGGCCGATGTAGACCACCGCGATCAGCGACAGGGTGATGATGAAGCCGGACAGGGCATGGCTCGCATCCGGCGCGATCGGCAGGGAAAAGCGCAGGAAGCCGTAGGCGCCGACTTTCAGCATGATCGCCGCCAGCACCACCGAACCGCCCGTGGGCGCCTCGACGTGGGCGTCCGGCAGCCAGGTGTGCACCGGCCACATCGGCACCTTGACCGCGAACGCCATGAAGAAGGCGAAGAAAATCAGCACCTGCTCGGTCATCGACAGCGGCAGGCGGTGGAAATCGAGGATCTCGAACGTGCCGCTCTTGCTGTAGAGATAGATGAACGCCACCAGCATCAGCAGCGAGCCGAGCAGCGTGTAGAGGAAGAACTTGACCGCCGCGTAGACCCGGTTCGGCCCGCCCCATACGCCGATGGCGAGGAACATCGGGATCAGCATCGCTTCCCAGAACACGTAGAACAGGATGCCGTCGAGCGCGGCGAACACCCCATTCATCAGCCCGGACATGATCAGGAAGGCCGCCATGTACTGGGCGACGCGCTTTTCGATCACCTTCCAGCCGGCCAGCACCACCAGCACGGTGGTGAAACTGGTGAGCAGGATGAACAGCATGGAAATACCGTCCACGCCGAGATGATAGGTGATCTTGAAGGTTTCGATCCACGGGCTGATTTCGACGAACTGCATGCCCGCCTGCGCGGCGTCGAACTGGGTGTAGAGCGGCAGGCTGACGACGAGGCCGGCCACCGCGCCGATCAGCGCCAATACCCGCGCCAACCCGGCGTTGCGGTCGCTGCCGGTGGCGAGCACGGCGACGCCGGCCGCGATCGGCACCCAGATAACCAGACTTAACAATGGCAAGCCAGCATTCATAATCTTGTTCTTATCCCTTCACGAACAGGGTCATCAGCACGAACACCCCGATGATCATGGCGAAAGCGTAGTGGAAAATGTAACCCGACTGGAAGTAGCGCGCCCACCCGGAAATCCGGCCGACCAGGCGCGCCGTGCCGTTGACGAAAAAGTTGTCGATCACCGCGACGTCGCCGCCCTTCCACAGGCTGCGCCCAAGCATGCGCGCGCCGCCGGCGAAGAACCAGTCGTTGAATTCGTCGAAACCGTATTTGCGATCCAGGATGGTGTAGATCACGCTGAAGCGGGCCTGGATTTTTCCCGGAATGTCGGTGCGCTTCAGGTAGAAGAACCAGGACAGGCCGACGCCGGCGGCCGCCAGCCAGAACGGCAGCGTGGTCACCGCATGCAGCGCCATGGCTCCGGCACCGTGGAATTCCTTGCCGAGTTCTTCCACGGCGGGATGGCTGCCCGCGATATGGATCGCGCTCTGGAAATAATCGCCGACCATCAGGGGTTCGATGGCGATATAGCCGATCAGCGCCGACGGGATCGCCAGCATCACCAGCGGGAAGGTCACCACCCAGGGCGACTCGTGGGGCTCGCCGCCGTGCCCGTGGCCGTGGTCGTCATGACCGTGATGGCCGTGGCCGAGATGCTCGCGGAAGCGCTCCGTACCGTGGAACACCAGGAAATACATGCGGAAGGAGTAGAACGCGGTGACGAACACCCCCGCCACCACGGCGAAGTAGGCGAAGCCGGAACCGGGCAAATGGGACAGGCCGACCGCCTCGATGATGCTGTCCTTGGAGTAGAAACCCGCCAGGAACGGCGTGCCGATCAGCGCCAGCGAGCCGATCAGCGAGGTGATCCAGGTGATCGGCATGTACTTGCGCAGACCGCCCATGTGGCGGATATCCTGATTATGGTGCATGCCGATGATGACCGAACCCGCCGCCAGGAACAGCAGCGCCTTGAAGAAGGCGTGGGTCATCAGGTGGAAAATCGCCACCGGGTAGGCCGAAGCGCCCAGCGCCACCGTCATGTAGCCGAGCTGCGACAGGGTGGAATAAGCCACCACCCGCTTGATATCGTTCTGGATCACGCCGAGGAAACCCATGAACAGCGCGGTGATGGCGCCGATCACCATGACCAACGACAGGGCGGTTTCGGAAAGCTCGAACAGCGGCGACATGCGCGCCACCATGAAGATGCCGGCAGTGACCATGGTCGCGGCGTGGATCAGCGCGGAAATCGGCGTCGGGCCTTCCATCGAGTCCGGCAGCCAGACGTGCAGGGGAAACTGGGCCGACTTGCCCATCGCGCCGACAAACAGCAGGATGCAGATCACCGTCAGGAGCGGCCAGGTCTGTCCGCCGATCAGGCTGATGGTGTGGTTCGCCATTTCCGGAGCGCGGGCGAATACGGTGGCGTAGTCCAGCGAGCCGAAATAGGCCAGCACCAGGCCGATGCCGAGAAGAAAGCCGAAATCGCCGACGCGGTTGACCAGGAAGGCTTTCAGGTTGGCGTAGATCGCCGACTCGCGCGTGAACCAGAAGCCGATCAGCAGGTAGGACACCAGGCCCACCGCCTCCCAGCCGAAGAACAGCTGGACGAAATTGTTCGACATCACCAGCATCAGCATGGAGAAGGTGAACAGCGAGATATAGCTGAAAAAGCGCTGGTAGCCCGGATCTTCCTGCATGTAGCCGATGGTGTAGATATGCACCATCAGGGAAACGAAGGTCACCACCAGCATCATCAGGGTGGTCAGGCGGTCGATCAGGAAGCCGATTTCGAGACGGGTGTCGCCCATGGTCAGCCAGGTGTAGACGCTGCCGTTGTAGGTATGGCCGGCCATCACATCCTGGAAGATCAGCACCGAGGCGAGGAAGGAAACCGCGACGCCGATGATCGTCACCCAATGGGAAACGGCGCGCCCGACCAGCCAGCCGAGCAGGCCGGCGATCGCCGCGCCGGCCAGCGGAGCCAGCGGTACCAGGAGGTAGAGTTTTTGCATTTCAGTCATATTTTAGTTATCAGTTGTCAGTGCTCAGTTGTCAGTGCCCACCCGGTTCTACTGAGAACTGATCGCTGAATACTGACTACCCTTTCAAATGATCCAGCTCGGTTACGTTGATGGTGTTCAGGTTGCGGAACAGCGCCACCAGTATCGCCAGGCCGATGGCCGATTCGGCCGCGGCCACGGTCAGAATGAAGAACACGAACACTTGCCCGCCGGCGTCGTGCAGGTAATGGGAGAAGGCGACGAAATTCATGTTCACCGCCAGGAGCATCAATTCGATCGCCATCAGAAGGACGATCAGATTCTTGCGGTTGAGGAATATCCCCACCACGCTGATGGCGAACAGCAGCGCGCCTAGAATCAAGTAATGGGTCAACGTCAGCATGATTCTTCCCTTTTTTTGCGAGGTTGGCCGAATGAATTCGGCCCTACAGGTCTTTTTCGGCCGGCATCGACACCAGGCGCACGCGGTCGTCGCGCTTGACCCGCACCTGCTTCGCCGGGTCCTGGTGCTTGGTGCCCGTGCGGCGGCGCAGCGTGATCGCGATCGCCGCGACGATCGCCACCAGCAGCACCACGGCGGCGATCTCGAATGCGTAAACGTAGTCGGTATAGATCAGGCGGCCGAGTTCCTTGGTATTGCTGTAGCCGGGGCCGTGAACCTGCGGGGCGGCAACCACGGAGCGTCCGGCCACCGTCAGCACCAGCACCATTTCGAATGCCATCAATATGCCGACGAAGGCGGCCAGCGGCAGGTTGCCCCAGAATCCGGCGCGCATCTTTTCGATGTTCAGGTTCAGCATCATCACGACGAACAAGAACAGCACCATCACCGCGCCGATGTAGACCAGCACCAGTGTGATCGCCAGGAACTCGGCCTCGAGCAGCAGCCACAGCCCGGCGCCGGTGAAGAACGCCAGCACCAGGAACAGCGCGGCCTGCACCGGATGGCGCGCAGTCACGACGCGGAATCCGGCGAACAGCAGGATCGTCGCGAGGGCGTAGAAAACCAGCATTTCAAAGTTCATTTAACTGTTCCGTTTAAAATCGTTTTCACCGCAAAGGGCGCAAAGGGCGTGAAGGAAAACAAATCCTTGCGTACCTTCGCGTCCTTTGCGGTTAATTTTTTCGTTCAACGATACTTCGCATCCGCCGCCTTGTCCTTGGCGATCTGCGCTTCGTTCTTGTCGCCCACGGCCAGCAGCATTTCCTTGGTGTAAACCAGGTCGCCGCGCTTTTCGCCGTGGTAGTCGAAAATCCGGGTTTCGACGATGGCATCGACCGGGCAGGCTTCCTCGCACATGCCGCAGAAAATGCACTTGGTCAGGTCGATGTCGTAGCGCGTGGTGCGGCGCGTGCCGTCGTCGCGTTGGGCTGATTCGATGGTGATCGCAAGCGCCGGGCAGACCGCCTCGCACAGCTTGCAGGCGATGCAGCGTTCCTCGCCGCCGGGATAGCGGCGCAGCGCGTGCAGGCCGCGGAAGCGCGGGCTGAGCGGCGTGCGCTCGTCGGGAAACTGCACCGTGATCTTGCGGGCGAATAGGTAGCGCCCGGTCAGCGCCAGGCCCTTGAGCAGTTCTATCAGCAGGAAAGTCGAAAAGAAACTTTTGATCTTGTTCACGCTCTTGCCCTTAATGGAACAGGTGACCGTAGGAGGTCTGCATGGCCGCGCCGACCACGAGGATCCATACCAGCGTCACCGGGATGAACACCTTCCAGCCCAGACGCATGATCTGGTCGTAGCGGTAGCGCGGGAAGGTGGCACGGAACCAGAGGAACAGGAACAGGATGAAGCAGACCTTGGCCAGCAGCCAGACGAAGCCGGGTATCCAGGTGAACGGAGCGAAGTCGAACAGCGGATTCCAGCCGCCGAGGAACATCAGCGAGGTCATGGTCGCGACCAGGATCATGTTGGCGTATTCCGCCAGGAAGAAAATGGCGAAGGCCATGCCGGCATAATCCACGTGGAAGCCGACGATCTCCGATTCGCCCTCGACCACGTCGAACGGGGCGCGGTTGGTTTCCGCCACGCCGGCGATCAGATAGACGATGAAAAGCGGGAACAGCGGCAGCCAGTACCAGCTGAACACGCCGCCCTGCTGCGCTTTGACGATCTCGACCAGGTTCAGGCTTTGCGCCGCCATCAGCACGCCGACCAGGGCGAATCCCATGGCGATTTCATAGGAGACGATCTGCGCCGAGGCGCGCATCGCGCCGAGGAACGCATACTTGGAGTTGGACGCCCAGCCCGCCAGCACGATGCCGTACACACCCATCGAGGTGATCGCCATGATGTACAGGAGGCTAGCGTCGATGTTGGCCAGCACCAGTTCGGGCGTGAACGGGACCACCGCCCACGCCGCCAGGGCCGGGCCGATGGCCAGCACCGGCGCGAGCAGGAACAGCCCCTTGTTGGCGCTGGTCGGCAGCACGATTTCCTTCATCAGCAGCTTGAGCGCGTCGGCGATGGGTTGCAGCCAGCCCTTAGGGCCGACGCGGTTCGGGCCGATGCGCAATTGCATGTAGCCGATGATCTTGCGCTCGGCATAAGTGAGGTAGGCCACCCCCAGCATCAGCGGCGCGACGATGGCGACGATCTTGGCCATGCTCCACACCAGCGGCCAGGCAAAGCCGAACAGTCCTTGTAGATACGTGAGTGCGTCAGTCATGGCCTATGCCCGTCCCACCGTGATTTCGTCCAGCATGCCGCCCAGCATGGCGGTGGCCGGATGCCCCGCCGCCACCCGCACGCAGCCTGCCGGCAGGGTGTCGTCGCATTTGGCTTTCAACATCGCGCTGCCGCCGCCCTGGCTGACGACAACGTCGGCATCTGCCTCCACTCCCGCGCGCGCCAGCGTCGCGCCGCTCATCCAGGCCACGGCTGCGCCCGCCGCCGCGGCATGCTGCAGCGCCGGGGCGCGGCGCACGATGGCGTCGGCCTGGTACGACGGCACTTCGCCGATGCGCTGCAAGCCGCCGGCGGATTCGCCCGCCGCCTTGGCGCCGAATGCTTTCAGCCGGTTGTCGAGCCTGGCGGCGGCATCGCCAGCCAGCGCTTCGGCGCGCACCTGCTCGGCGTTGTCGTAGTCGAATCCGGCCAATTCCATCAGGTTGCCCAGCACGCGCAGCACTTTCCACGCCGGCCGGGTTTCGCCCAGCGGCTTCACCACGGCATTGAAGCTTTGCACGCGACCTTCGGTGTTGACGAACGTGCCGGAAGTTTCAGTAAACGGGGCAATCGGCAGCATCACGTGCGCATAATCCAGCGCCTTGTGCTTGTACGCGCTCAAGGCGACGACCAGATCGGCCGAGCGCAGCGCGGCCAAGGCCTGGGCCGGATTGTACGTATCCAGTTCCGCCTCGACGCCCAGAAGCAGATAGGCTTTGCGCGGCTGATCCAGCATTTGCGCGGCAGTCATGCCGCCTTCGGCCGGCACCGCGCCGGCGAGATAACCGCCTACGCTGTTCGCCGCTTCGCCGAGGAAACCGAATTTCGCACCGGCCAGTTCGGCGATTTGCTGGGCCAGCGCGTGCAGTTCGGCATAACGCGGATAGTGCTGCGCCAGGTTGCCGAGGAAAATCGCCTTGCGCTCGCCGGCCTTGAGGCTGGCGGCGATGGCCTGTCCGGCCTCGTCGGAGGATTCACCCGCCAGCGCGCGCCGCACCTGGTCGAGCGCCGCCACCATCGCGCCGGGCGCGACGATCGCCTTGTGCGCGACCGGGCAAAGCAGGTCGTCGTCCACCGGGTTGATCAGGCTGAGCTCTCCGCCGCGCTTGACCGCCTGGCGCAGGCGGTGCGCCAGCAGCGGATGGTCGGCGCGCAGCGTGCTGCCCACGATCAAAACGCGGTCGAGCCTGTTCAGGTCGGCCACGGCCACGCCCAACCAGGGCGCGCCCTGACGGCTGGCATCGGCACGGAAGTCGGACTGGCGCAGACGGAAATCGACGTTGCCGCTGCCGATGCCGCGCACCAGTTTTTGCAGCAGGTAGAGTTCTTCCACCGTCGCATGCGGCGTGGCCAGCGCGCCGATCTGCTCCTCGCCCTGCTCGTCGCGGGCGCGCTTGAGGCCGGAGGCGACGAATTCCAGCGCTTCGCTCCAGTCGCATTCCTGCCACTCGCCGTTGCGCTTGATCATCGGATGTTGCAGCCGTTCGGCCGAATTCAGCCCTTCGTAAGCGAAGCGATCCTTGTCCGACAGCCAGCACTCGTTGACTTCTTCGTTGTCGCGCGGCAGCACGCGGAACACGCGGTTGTTCTTGGTCTGTATGGTGAGATTGGCGCCCAGCCCGTCGTGCGGGCTGACGGATGGGCGCGAGGTCAGCTCCCAGGCGCGCGCGCTGTAGCGGAAAGGCTTGCTGGTCAACGCGCCGACCGGGCACAGGTCGATGGCGTTGCCGGACAGTTCGGAGCCGATCGAACGCTCGACGAAGGTGGTGATCTCGGAATGCTCGCCGCGGCCGATCTGGCCCATTTCCATGATGCCGGCGATTTCCTGGCCGAAACGCACGCAGCGGGTGCAATGGATGCAGCGCGTCATGTCGGTGTTGATCAGCGGGCCGATATACTTGTTCAGCACCACGCGCTTCTCTTCGGCGTAGCGCGAGGCGCCGGTGCCGTAGCCCACCGCCAGGTCCTGCAGTTCGCACTCGCCGCCCTGGTCGCAGATCGGGCAGTCGAGCGGATGGTTGATCAGGAGGAACTCCATCACCGCCTTCTGCGCCTTGATCGCGGCTTCGGAGCGCGTCATCACCTTCATGCCCTCGGCCACCGGGGTGGCGCAGGCCGGCATCGGCTTCGGCGCCTTTTCCACCTGCACCAGGCACATGCGGCAGTTGGCGGCGACAGACAGCTTCTTGTGATAGCAGAAGCGGGGAATATAGATGCCGGCCGCTTCGGCCACATCCATGATGGTGCTTCCCTGCTCGGCAGTGAACGGTTTACCGTCTATTTCGATATTTAGCATGTCATTTAAACCATGCACTTCTTGTGCTGAATGTGATGCTCGAATTCGTGGCGGAAATGCTTGAGCATGCCCTGCACCGGCATCGCGGCGGCATCGCCCAGCGCGCAGATGGTGCGGCCCATGATGTTGCCGGCGACCGATTCGAGCAGATCCATGTCTTCCGGCCGGCCCTGGCCGTGCTCGATGCGGTGGACGACGCGATACAACCAGCCGGTGCCCTCGCGGCAGGGCGTGCACTGGCCGCAGGATTCCTCAAAGTAGAAGTAGGACAGCCGCTCCAGCGCGCGCACCATGCACACCGTGTCGTCCATCACGATCACCGAGCCCGCGCCGAGGTAGGAGCCGGCCTTGGCGATGGAATCGTAGTCCATGGTGAGATCCATCATGATCTCGGCCGGCACCACCGGTACCGACGAGCCGCCGGGGATCACCGCCTTCAGCTTCCTGCCGCCCTTCACCCCGCCCGCCATCGCCAGCAGCTCGGAGAACGGCGTGCCCATGGCGATCTCGAAATTACCGGGGTTCTCGACGTGGCCGGAGACCGAGAAGATTTTGGTGCCGCCGTTGTTGGGCTTGCCCAGATCGAGAAATTTCTGGCCGCCGTGCTTGACGATGTAGGGAATCGAAGCCAGCGTTTCGGTGTTGTTGATCGTGGTCGGCTTGCCGTACAGGCCGAAGCTCGCCGGGAACGGCGGCTTGAAGCGCGGTTGCCCCTTCTTGCCCTCGATCGATTCGAGCAACGCGGTTTCCTCGCCGCAAACGTAGGCGCCGAAGCCATGATGGGCGTGGATATCGAAATCCCAGCCGGTGCCGAGGATGTTCTTGCCGAGAAGGCCGGCGGCGCGCGCCTCGTCCAGCGCTTCCTCGAAGCGCTCGTAGGCTTCCCAGATTTCGCCGTGGATGTAGTTGTAGCCTGCTTTCGCACCCAGCGTGTAGCCGCCGATGATCATGCCTTCGATCAGCTGGTGCGGGTTGAAGCGGATGATGTCGCGGTCCTTGAAGGTGCCCGGCTCGCCCTCGTCGCTGTTGCACACGAGGTACTTGTCGCCTGGGTAATTCTTCGGCATGAAACTCCACTTCAGGCCGGTGGGGAAACCTGCACCGCCGCGTCCGCGCAGGGCTGAAAGCTTGACCTGCTCGATGATCGCCTCGGGCGTCATTTTTTCGGCCAGCACTTTCTTCAGCGCGTCGTAGCCGCCGACGGCAAGATAATTCGCCAGTTTCCAGGATTCGGGCTGGTGGATGGAATGGAATATGACCTCGTTCGCCATGATTACTCCATCTCCGCCAGGATTGCGTCAATCGCCTCGGGCGTGAGCTTGGCGCAAATCTTCTTGTTGTTGACCAGGGCCAGCGGGCCGTCGCCGCAGGCGCCCATGCACTCGCCTTCCTTGAGCGTGAACTTGCCGTCCGGCGTGGTCTCGCCGAGGCCGATGCCGAGCTTGCGGTGCAGATAATCCACCGCCGATTCCGCGCCCATCAGGGTGCAGGGCAGGTTGGTGCAGACCGTGATCTTGTATTTGCCGACCGGTTGCAGGTCGTACATGTTGTAGAAGGTCGCCACTTCGTGCGCGGCAATTGCCGGCATGCCCAGATAACCGGCGACGAATTCGATGGTCTCCGGCGCCAGCCAGCCCTTTTCGTCCTGGGCGATGCGTAGCGCCGACATCACCGCCGATTGTTGCTGCCCGGAGGGATACTTGGCGATTTCGCGGTCGATTTTCTTGAGCGATTCAGGCGATAACATTAGCGGTCAATTTCTCCGAATACGATATCGAACGTGCCCATCAACGCCACCACGTCGGCGATCATGTGGCCGCGCGCGAGTTCGTCCATGGCGGCCATGTGGGGGAAGCCGGGCGCGCGGATCTTGAGGCGGTAAGGCTTGTTGGCGCCGTCGGACACCAGGTAGATGCCGAACTCGCCCTTGGGGTGTTCCACCGCCGCGTAGCATTCGCCCTCCGGCACATGCATGCCCTCGGTGAACAGCTTGAAGTGGTGGATCAGCTCTTCCATGTTCTGCTTCATGTCGACGCGGGAAGGCGGCGCCACCTTATGGTTGTCGGTGATCACCGGGCCGGGATTCTTACGCAGCCAGTCCACGCACTGCTGGATGATGCGATTGGACTGGCGCATTTCTTCCATCCGCACCAGATAGCGGTCGTAGCAGTCGCCCTCGACGCCGACCGGGATGTCGAAGTCGAGCCGGTCGTACACTTCATAGGGCTGCTTTTTGCGCAAGTCCCAGGCGATGCCCGAGCCGCGCAGCATCGGGCCGGTCAGGCCCAGCGCCAGGGCGCGTTCCGGCGTCACCACGCCGATGCCGACGGTACGCTGTTTCCAGATGCGATTGTCGGTCAGGAGCGTTTCGTATTCGTCGACGCAGGCCGGGAAACGGCGGACGAAATCCTCGATAAAGTCCAGCACGGAACCCTGGCGGTTGGCGTTCATGTCGTGCACGGCCTGGGCGCTGTGCACCTTCATCTTGGCCACTTCATACTGCGGCATGGTGTCCGGCAGGTCGCGGTACACGCCGCCCGGAC
>JAQTMN010000037.1 GCA_028714315.1 Sulfuricella sp.
CGTCGGCGACCTTGTTGTCCACGATGGCTTCCTTGGCGTTCGCCAGCAGGTTGAGCACGGCCTGGGCGTACTGGCTGGGGAAGCCGTCGGCCGCGATGCCGGCGGGCAAGTCGGCGGTGAGCTCGACATGGTTGTTTTTCAGCGCCGCGCCGACGATGAACACCGCCTCGTTGACCGCCTCCGCCACGTCGAACCGCGTTTTCTCCCGGTCGGGACGGAAAAAATCGCGGAAGTCGTCGATGGTGGTCGACATTTTTTCGATCAGCCGGCGCGCCGACGCGACGTCCCGCTCCAGCGATTCCGCGGTCGTGGCGCCGAAGCGGAAATCGTCCCGGATGTTGCTGATGAGCAGGCTGAGCGAGTTCAGCGGCTGGCGCCACTGGTGGGCGATATTGTGGACCATCTCGCCCATGGACGCGAGGCGCGACTGCTGGATGAGCAGATGGTCTTTCTCCCGGTTCTGGGCCAGCTCTTCCTGTACCCGTTGTTCCAAAGTCTGGTTGAGTTGCCTGAGCGCCTCCTCCGCTTCCCCGCGCTCGGCGATTTCATGGCGCAGCTCGTCGTGGTAGGCGCGGAGGTCGTTGCGCATGGTGGCGAAGCTGCCCGCCAGCGCGCCCACTTCGCCCTCGCCGGCGGACGGCAGCGGTGTGTCGAAGTCCCGCTCGGCGAGCCGCCTGGCGGCGTTCGCCAGCTGATGCAGCGGCCGCCTGACGGCGATTTCCGCGGTCAGCATGGTGGTCGCCATGAGGACCAGCAGCATGCCGAACAGGATGAAGGTGAGTTCCCGGTTCGCCTGCCGGGTGCTCGCCAGCGCCGGCGCCAAGTCCGCCTGCACGGTCAGCCTGCCGAGATCCATGCCGAGGTAGCCGATCGGCTTTTTCAGCATGTGCATGTCCGGCCCGTGCGGTGGCGGTGGTGCCGATGCGGCGGCGAGCGGATAGAGCTGCCTGCCGGCTGCATTGACCAGGCGGATGTCCACCCACGCGGTATTTTTTTTCTTCAGGGCGTTGAGGTTCTCGTGGACGATG
Source organism: Sulfuricella sp. (assembly GCA_028714315.1). Classification (GTDB taxonomy): domain Bacteria; phylum Pseudomonadota; class Gammaproteobacteria; order Burkholderiales; family Sulfuricellaceae; genus Sulfuricella. The sequence goes on from JAQTMN010000037.1 coordinate 1,029, forward strand.
TCGAGCTGGTTGCCGAGCAGGAGCGGGATCAGCCCCTCCACCACGCTGTCCAGATGCTGCTGCATCGCGGTCAGTTGCGCGGCCTCGCCCGCGGCCAGCGTGCGGGGTATCCAGACGGCGTAGAGATAGCCGCCCATCAGCAGGCCGACGAGCAGCAGGGGGAGGAGGAGTTTCGCGCGCAGGGACAAGGTTATTTCTCTTCAACCCACAGCGATTCCAGGTCCCAGTCGCGCATCGGCGTGTAGTCTTCCAGGTCTGCCGGGACGACTCGTCCGATCGGCACTTCGGCCAGCAGCGCCCTTCCTTCCTTGGTCGCGCCCATTTCCAAAAGGGCTTTGCGCACTTTCTCCCGGTCCGCTTTCGGCACGCGGGGATGGGCGGCGACCGGGTGGGAGGGCAGCTCGCGCGTAGCGTAGAGCACGCGCAGGGCATTTCTGACCGCCGGCTCCTGTTCCGTCAGGGTTTTTTCCACGCCGCCGCCGGCGTCGGCCAGCCCGTTGACCACGTGCAGATAGACCGAGCTGTGCGTCTTCACGTAAAGCGGCGCGACCGCAACATGGTGCAGCCGCGCCAGGTCGGCGCGCATTAACAGGCTGGCGCCGATGGCGTTGGGGGAGGGGAAGGCGGCGGTTTTGCCGGCGAGTTCGGACGGGCTCTGCACCGGGCTGTCCTTGCGCACCACCAGGATGCCGCGCAGCGGGTCGCTGTCCCGTACCAGGGGAACGTAGCCCACCGTGGGAATCATTTTCAGGAAGTGGTAGGGGTTGCAGTAGATGAAATCGAACGTGCCCTTGTTCAGCTCATGTTCGAATTCCGGCACGGAGAGCGTGGCGGTCAGCTTGAGGGAAAGGCCGGTGCGCTTTTCCAGCTGGTCCACGATCGGTTTCCAGATGGCGTACAGCTTGCGCTGCTCGAACTGCGGCACGACGGCGAAGCTGTAGGTCTCCGCCAGGGCGGGAAAGCTGGCCATGAGACCCGCCAGCATGCCGACCCCGTATAGCATCTTCACGGCGGCAGGTTTCAGCCAGCCGGACATCCCCTTCTCGGCCGATCTCATTGTTGTCTCCCCATCGCCCGCCGCCTCTGCGGCGGACGGTTATTTGACCTGCTTCACTTCTTCGATCACCACGTTCTCCAGCGGCGCGTCGCCGGGGAACGGGCCGCGCGCGCCGGTGCGCACCTTGGCGATTTTCATTATCGTGTCCTGGCCTTTCACCACCTTGCCGAACACGGCGTAGCCCCAGCCCTGGCCTTTCGGCACGGTGAAATCGAGGAAGGGATTGTCCTTCACGTTGATGAAGAACTGCGCGGCGGCGGAATGGGGATCCATCGTCCGCGCCATGGCGATGGTGTAGGTTTCGTTCTTCAGGCCGTTGTCGGCTTCGTTCCGGATCGGGTAGAAGGTTTCTTTCTCGCGCAGATTGGTATCGAAGCCGCCGCCCTGGATCATGAAATTGTCGATCACGCGGTGAAACACCGTGCCTTGGTAAAAGCCGCCCTTGACGTATTTCAGGAAGTTTTCCACGGTCTTCGGCGCCTTGTCCGGGTACAGCTCCAGCGTGAAACTGCCGAGGTTGGTCTTCATTTCCACCATGGGATTGGCGGCGAGGGCGGAGAGGGAAAAGCACAAGCCGAAGAAGAGGGCCAATAGTCTTGTTTTCATTAGAGCTCCAAAGATGTTGTTATTGTTTCAATTGGTTTGTGGGATTTAAGTTTGTGGGCACGGCTTAAGCCGTGCAGTCAGGCTTCACCCGCAAGGAGTGTCCCCGCCGCGAGCGGCAGCAAAGCTGCTCGCACGGGCGAGAAAGCCTGACCCACAGGCTGCCGAACCCACAGGCACTAAGGTTTCAATTTATAGAACCGCCCCGGCAGCGTCTGGCCTTTCAGCCCGTCGAACCGGTCGTCCACCACTTCGTCGAGCTTGGCGAGCCGTTCGTCGGGATGGGGATGGGTCTTGAACAGCAGCGCCACGCTGCTGTCGTTGGCGCCGACGTGGCCGATCTGCTGCAGGACTTCGGGCAGGCCGAAGGCGTCGTAGCCGGCGCGGGCCGACAGGACCATGCCGATGCGGTCGGCTTCGAATTCCGAGTTCTTGTCGAGGCCGCGCGCGACGATTTCCGCGCCGCTGCCGATCACGTTCTGCACCTGTTCGTTGCCGTCGGCCGCTTTCCTGGCGAGCAGCTTGCCGCCCAGGCTCACCACCTTGCTTTGCTGCAGCAGTTTCAGGTGGTGCTTGCGGATGACGTGGCCGATCTCGTGGCCGAGCACGCCGGCCAGCTCCGCCTCGTTTTGCAGGATCTGGTACAGGCCGCGGGTGACGAAGATATAGCCGCCGGGCGCGGCGAAGGCGTTGATGTCCTTGGATTCGATCACGCCGAAATGCCATTCGAGGTCGGGCCGCTCGCTCTGGCTGGCGACCCAGCGGCCAACCTCGTTGATGTATTTCTGCAGCTGCCGGTCCTTGACCAGCGGCGCGGCGCCCAGCAGGTTGCCGGCGATCTGCCGGCCGATGGCGACCTCTTCCGTTTCGGAGACGCCGCGGGTGCCCGCCAGCACGCCGATGCCCTCCTGCAGCAGATCGGCGTTGGAGGGCTGCTTCTGTTGCTGCTGGCCTTGCTGCGGCTGCTTGATGGCGTTTTTCAGGGCGTCGCCCAGGTCGAAAGCTTGCGCCGCGCCGATGCACAGCAGCAGGCCGAGGCCGCCGGCGAGAGTAGTACATGTCCGGGTTACCATAAGTTTTCTCCTTGCTCCGAGGTGCGCTGCGGACCCGGTTCCGGCAGGTACTCGACCTGATGGGGAACGAGCTTGCCCTTGGCGGCAAAGGCTTGCGCCGCCGACTTGCTGACGGCGAAGGCGGTCAGCCGGTTGATCTCGGCTTCGTCGTATTTGGCGGACTTGAGCTGCTCTTCGTTGAGCCCGCGCACGCCGGTGGTGGCGACCACCTGCCCAGTGCCCGCGCGTCCGGAGGCGAGTCCCAGCAAGCCCGATACCTCGCTGCCGGCCGATCCCTTGCGCGCCTCGCCGCGGCGGATGCTCAGCATGTGCACCCAGCCGCTGCCCTTGGCGCTTTTGACCTTCAGCCAGCCGCCTTGCTTGCCGACGATCTCCACCTTGTCGCCGGCCGCGAGCCGGCCGACGGTGCTGGCGTCGCGATAGGGCTCGGTCTTGATCTCATCGGCCTTGAGCGCCGCGCCGCTGTCGGCATGGACGGCCGGCGCCGCCAGCAGCAGCGCCGCCAGCAGCGCGCCGCACAGGGTTTTTCCGGGGCTTTTATTCATGGTCGATACCTCGCGTGGTGTTGCAGCATCAATTTTTGGTAAAGAACGGCGTTGCGTTCTTTGCGGTTAGGGAAACGCTGATCAAGTCTTTATTTGTCGTTCCCGCGAAGGCGGGAACCCAGTCAAATTAAAATCCTGGATCCCCGCAACCCTTTCTCCAACTCTCTCCCAAGAAGGTGAGAGGGTTTGGCGAATTTGTGGGTCAGGCTTCAGCCTGACTGTACGGCTAAAGCCGTACCCACAACCGCGGGGATGAGGACTTATTCAGTGTCTCCTTTGCTGCTTTTAGATTCGTCCCGGCGCAGAAGAGTTTCGGCAAACAGGGCACGCCATTCGGCAGGCGCCGTTTCGCCGCCCGCCATCCGCGTCTGGTGGACGAAACAGATATTTTCATTATCCGCATTCGCGCCGTACTTTTGCAAGAGTGGCCCGACCGCTTGCGAAATTACCGCAACGTCCGCGGCGACCTGCGCGCGGCAATCCGCATCGTCTTCCCGGCAGACCCAGGAAATCGCCAGGGTATCCTCGAGCAGGCCCCACAGGCCATGCTGCCGGCCTTTGAGCAGCTCGGCGCTGTTCGCCGCCCGGCCCATTTTCCCCAGCGCCTTGCGGATTTTCTCGCGCGCGCCGGCGCCAAGAGGACGACCCTGTTCGCCGAGGCGGACCAGCATCAGCGCGGCATGCAGTTCGCCGGGCTGATCGCGGGAAGTCCGCACCATGCTTTTCTCCAGCGCCTGACGGGTGGCGAAGGCATACATCCGGGCCAGGGTGAAATAAGCCAGGCCGACGGTGACCGGGCCGGTCAGGTTGATGTAGGTGGTGGTGAGGTTGATGCTGGCGTAGGAGACGGCGATGAGGATGAACTGCGAGGCGCCGAACAGCCGGTCGAACTTGTCCTGTCCGCTGCCGCGGTAGAAGCCCCAGGCGGTCGCCCAGACGATGGCGAGGGTGAGCAGCAGGTAGCCGAAGCGCGCTTCCGGGAAGCGCAGGTAGTCGCCGTGCTTGAGGTTGTCGAGGGCGGTGGCGAGGATTTCCACGCCGGGGTGCATCCGGCTGATCGGCGTCGGTTTGACGTCGAACAGGCTCGGCGCGGTCGAGCCGATGATCACGATCTTGCCGGTGAATTCGTCCGGCGGGCGTTTCCCGTGTTTGCTGGTCAGGTCGGCGTAAACGTCGGAAAAGCTGACCGTATGGTAGGAGAACGGCTTGCCGCGCCAGTTGAGCAGGAAGCGCCGCGCCTCGGGCTGGGCGTATCCCAGTTCCGCGGCGATGCGCAGCGGCAGCGAGGGAATCTTCCAGCCGTAGTCGTCGAGGTAGGCCAGATATTGGCGCGCGATGCCGTCCGGGTCGGGATAGATGTTGTGCAGCCCGAGCCTGCCGCCCTCGAGTACGGACTTGAACGGTGGCACTACCACCGCCACCGTGGCGTCCTTCCCGGCGCCCTCCAGCGGGGTGACGCCGGGGATCATGGCGGGCTTGATCTGGCTCAGGGCGTCGTCCGCCGGGTCGAGGCGCAGCATGGGGAAGAAGGTGTTGTCGGTGGCGGCGACGGCGGCGTCGAAATAGGCGTCGCTGTCCGGGTTGTACACGTCGGGGTCGCTGAACAGGATGTCGAACACCACCGCCTTCGGCTTCTGCCGCTCGACGTGTTCGAGGAATTCCCCCAGCACCTGCCGCGGCCAGGGCCAGCGGCCGTAGTCCTTCGCCATCGCGGCGAGGCTCGCCTCGTTGATATCGACGATGACGATATCCTTGTCCGGCCTGGGCACGATCACGCGGTAGCGCACCATCATGTCGAACGTGGTCTGCTTCATTTCGGCGGCGAGATGCAGGAAAAACGCGTCGTACACGATCAACGCCGTGAACAGGGCCGCCAGGTAGAGATAGAAGCCGTTTTTCCATTTCCCGGCCAGAAAGTCGGTGAGACGGGCAGTCAGTCGCGCCAGCCGGCGCGAAAAGGAGACGAAGGCGTTCATCGGGCCATTATGCCATCAGGGGCGGGCAGGGGCATGGAGGTTCCGGTAAGTTCGGCACAAAAAAAACAGAATGCCAATGGAGACATTCTGTTTCAAAGCGGGCCGCGCGGGAGATGGCGGGCCGGTCGGCGACCGGTTCCCGGACAGCGGCGGGGACGGAAAATTCGGTTATGTCCCCATCCATTCCCGCGCGGGTGTCATCCGTTTACCGGGGGAGATAGGACGCGCAGGCCGGGTTGTTGAAGCCCCAGTCATTGATGCCGCCGTCGTTACAGGCGGGCTGGCTCTCGGGGTACATGGCGCTCTCGCTGGGCTGCCCGTAAGCGGCCTGGCCTTCGGCTACCGCCAGGTAGGCCGGGCAGTTCGGATCGTTGAAGGCCCAATCCACGTCGGCGTTCGCACAGTAGGTTGCGATATTCCTGGGGGCCATCGCGGTTTCGGTGGGTTCCCCGAAGGCTGCCTGGCCGCTGGGTTCAGCCAAGTACGACGGGCAGTTCGGGTCGTTGAAGGCCCAATCCACATCGGCATTCGAACAGTAGGTGCTGATCGCCGACGTCATTTCGGCAACCGCCACGTTGCCGGTGAATGCCGACATCCCGATAAACAACCATGTCAACGCCAGTAGCAATTTGCTTTTCATGATTAGTCTCCTTTCGACTACTCATAGCAACAAACAATTTTCACTGTTATTAAATCATTTATAGCATACCCGACAAAAATAGTCGGATAAGAATGAGACTCATTGAATCGCTACGAGTTCAGAAAGAAATCGGGAACGGAAAGAGATTTTTTACAGGATGGTCTTGTTTTTTGCCGCCAGGGTCAGGCCGGCGGCATCTTCGATGGTGCGATAGGCATCGTGAAAATCCTGGTTGGTTTTGAGCGCCTGGATCAATTGGATCAGCCCTTTTTTCCCTACCTGGGCGTACCACCGGGTCACTTCCTGCCTGGCGGTGCCATAGGAAAGCTGCATGTCGATGCCGTCGGCGCCGGTCACGTATTTCCAGCCCGCCGGGGTTTCCAGCTTGCTCAAGGGCGGCGAAGTTTCACCGTCATGGCAGGCCGCCAGCCAGGCCTCGTCGGAAAACTCGTAAGCCAGGCTGACCATCACCGCAGTGCCTTCGTCGAACCATTGCGGCACTTTGGACTGGGCCTGCTTCTGCCCGCCCAGGCGCGCCGCCAGCTCGGCATGCGACAACTCGTGGCTCACGATCGCCGCGCGCGCGCCGTAGGGGGAAATCAGGATGTTGTTGCCGATGGTGTATCCCAGGCCGATCCCGCCGTACTTCCGGTAGCACTCCATGCTGGAGCAGAACAGGATATCCGGCTGGGCCAGCAGCTCGCCGTAGAAGTAAGCCGCCCTGACCCTGGCCTTCAGCATGACGTTGAGCAATTTGGCGGTGCGGTCCGCCGGCATGCCTCGATCGACGTAGATGTGCGGCGCGATCAGCCGCATGCCGTCCGGAATGGGGGAAGAGGGCGCGCCCGCTTCGTCGTCGAGCGAAGCGAACCGGTCCGGCGCCTTCGCCTGGGTCGGCCCCACCGACGCACAGCCGGGGAGGAGCAGGGCGGCCGCGAGGGCGACAGCCGGAAAGGGAGAACTTGCCACCGGTATCCCTCCTTTTGGGATATCCAGTGGCGTGGATATCGAAGAGACAAGACGCAAAAAGGCGCCGTTCGCGGCGCACCGATTAAGGTTAATATTAGTGAGTTGGCCGGTAGAAAGTCAATAACTTTCAAGGGGGTTCCGCGCAGGCCCGCACGGGCGGCCTTGAGCGCCCGCCACTCCTGGCGTAAGCTCCGGCCATGATACGGATTACTTCACAGATCGCCCTGGACGAGCGCGAAATCGGGCTGCAATTCATCCGCGCCTCCGGGCCGGGCGGGCAGAATGTCAACAAGGTCGCCACGGCGGTGCAGCTGCGCTTCGACGCGGCCCGTTCGCCCTCGCTGCCCGAGGACGTGCGAGCCCGCCTGATGCGCCTGGCCGGAAACCGCCTGACCAACGAAGGCGAGCTGGTGATCGAAGCCAAACGCTTCCGCACCCAGGAGCGCAACCGGCAGGACGCGATCCGGCGGCTGGTCGAGCTGATTCTCCGGGCGGCCGAAAAACCCAAGCCGCGCATCGAAACCCAGCCGACCAAGGCGTCGAAAAAACGTCGGCTGGAAAGCAAGCGCAAGCGTGGCGAGATCAAGCGGGCACGAGGCGGGAACGTGGCCCGCGAGGGTTGAACCTAAAATTTTACCCCGTTCCCCGTGAGCCCCGTGGTTAACTGCTTTTTATAAGTTGAAGGGTGCAGGTTTCTCAGGTGGCCCCGCGCAGCATTGCGGTAGCCGCCTCCGCCTCCACCGGGCGGGAAAACAGGTAGCCTTGCGCCTCGTCGCATCCCAGCTTGCGCAGAAAGTCGCGTTGGGCGGTGATCTCCACGCCCTCGGCCAGCACCGTGAACTGGAGGCTGTGGCCCATGGCGATGACGGCGCGGGCGATGGCGGCGTCGTCCTCGTCCGCCGGCAGGCCGCGCACGAAGCTTTGATCCAGTTTCAGCTTGTGGATGGGCAGACGCTTGAGATAGGCCAGCGAGGAATAGCCCGTGCCGAAATCGTCGATCGACAGCAGTACTCCCATCTCGCGCAGGGCGGAAAGCTGTTCGATGGCCTGTTGCGCCTGCCCCATGATGAAGGTTTCGGTGATTTCCAGTTCCAGGCAGCGGGCGGGCAGGCCGCTGCCGTCGAGGGCGCCCTTCACTACCGTTGCGAGGTCGCCGTGACGGAACTGCGGCCCGGCGATGTTGACGGCGACGCGCCCGAAGGCAAGCCCCTGCCCGAGCCAGGCAGCGGCTTGGGCGCAGGCGGCATGCAGCACCCATTCCCCGAGCGGGACGATGAGCCCCGTTTCCTCGGCGAGGGGGATGAAGCGGGCGGGCGGGATCAGCCCCTGTTCCGGGTGGCGCCAGCGCACCAGCGCTTCCAGTCCGACCAGGCTGTTGTCCGTGAGGGCCATCTGGGGCTGGTAGTGGAGCACCAGTTCGCCCTGCTCGATGCCCCGCTTGAGCTGCGCTTCCAGGGTAATGTGCTCCAGCGCCTGGCTGGTCATGTCGCCGGAGTAGAGGCGATAGGTGTTGCGGCCGGCTTGCTTGGCCTGGTACATCGCCGCGTCGGCGTTCTTGAGCAGCATCTCGCCGCTCGTCCCGTCTTCGGGGTAGCGGCTGATGCCCACGCTGGCGCCGATCAGCAGCTCGTGGCCGTGGATGTGGAACGGCGCGCACAGCGCCGCGATGATGCGCTCGGCCAGCTGCGTGGCCAGGCGCTCGGACAGCCCTTCCAGCACCACGGTGAACTCGTCGCCGCCCAGGCGCGACACCGAATCCTCGCTACGCACCTGGTCCTTGAGCCTGCCCGCCACCGCCTGGAGCAGCGCATCGCCCGCCGGGTGCCCCAGGCTGTCGTTGACGTGCTTGAAGCGGTCGAGATCCAGGAACAGTACCGTCACCGGCGCTTGCGCCTGTTTCGCCCGCTGCAGCACCTGCTCCAGGTGGGTGGTGCACAGCAGCCGGTTGGGGAGCTTGGTGAGCGGGTCGTGATGGGCGAGATATTCCAGCTCCTGCTGCGATTTCTTGAGCTGGGTAATGTCGGCGAATACGGCCACGTAGTTCACTACCCGTCCCGATTCGTCCGTCACCGCCGTGACGGTGAGCCAGGAGGGGAACAATGCCCCATCCTTGCGCCGGTCCTGTACTTCGCCTTCCCAGGCGCCGGTATCGCCGATCCTGGCCCACATGGCTTGGTAGAAGGCCTGGTCGTGTAGCCCGGACTTGAGCAGGCGCGGGTGTTTGCCCAGCACCTCAGGCTCGGCGTAGCCGGTGATATGGGTGAAGGCGCGGTTGACCGCGACGATGTGCAATTTCTGGTCGGTGATCAGCACGCCTTCCTGGGTGTTCTGGAACACCGTGGCCCATTGCCGCAGGGTGTCCTCCACCTGCTTGCGCTCGGTGATGTCCTGCACCGTGCCGAGCGAGCGCAGCGCCGTGCCCGCCTCGTCGTAAAAGGTCTGGCAGCGCTCATGGACGAATTTCACCCGCCCGTCGGCGGTGAGCAGGCGATGCACCAGATCGTAGGGCTGGCGGTTGAGCACCGAATCGGCATAAGCCATTTTGACCGTGTCCCGGTCCTCGGGGTGTACCGCGGCGAGGAAGGACTCGTAGGACGCATCGAAGCGGTCGGGATCGATCTCATAGATGCGGAACACCTCGTCCGACCACGTCAGGCTGTCCGTCACCAGATCCAGCTCCCAGCTGCCCAGATTGGCCAAGTGCTGGGCTTCGTTGAGGCTGGCCTCGCTACGCCTCAGGTTCTCGTGCAGCAGATGGCTCCCGAGGGCATCCACCACCCGCTGGGCGATGGTGTGGAACAGGTGCAGCTCCGCCTCGTCCCACTGCCGCGGCTGGCCGCATTGGCACAGCGCCATCGCCCACGCCTGGTTGTGGTCGGGCCACAGGGAAATCGCCAGCATGCTCTTGATGCCGAGGCGGGCCGCCACGGCGGGGGAGTCGTCCGCCGCGGCGAAATCCGCCGCGACCGGGCCGGCCTGGCTCAGCAGTCGCCCCATCAGCCGGCGGCTGTGCTCGTCCGCTTCCAGCTCGGTCGTGTCGGCGGAGACGCCGGGGCAATCCTGGCGCGTCGCCCCCGCGACGATGCGAAAGTGCGCGGCCTCGGGATCGAGCGGATGAAGGAAGAACGCCTGGTCGGCGCGGAAGATCTGAAGCAGCACTTCGGCCAGCTCCCGCAGCACCACCAGGCCCTCGCTGTGACGGGCCAGCACGCTGGAGATCCAGTCCAGGCTTTCCAGGAAACGGGCGTGTTCCTGCATCGCCCGCTCCTGGTTCTTGAGCCGGGTGATGTCGGTGGCGCTGACCACCGCGCCCTCCTCCTGCCCCTGTGGGCCGTGGAGCACGGCGGCATCCACCAGGTAGACGCCGTATTCGCCCGCCGCGGTGCGCAGCCGATGCTCCGCGCGGTAGCCGTCCTTGAGGCGCAGGGATTCGTAGAGCGGGGAATGCACCGTCCACGGCAAGGCGGGCAGCGCTGCCGCGATGGCCTGGCGCTCTTCCGGCGGCAGCAGGTCGTCCAGTACGCCGTCCGCCGGCAAAGCATCCGGCCCGAGTTCGGCGGCGCAGCGCGGGTTGGCCTGGCGCACCCGGCCGTCGGCGCCCAGCACGATCACCAGGCCGCCCACCGTATCCATCACCCGCTGCACGAATCCGCTGAGGGACTGCTGCGCCCGCCCCGCCTGGCGCAGGTCGTTGCGCTGCGCCATCACCTCCCGCAGCATGCGGTCGGTTTCTTCCGCGCCGGCCAGCATGGCCTCCTCCAGCGCCGCGTTGGCCAGGCGCAACGATTCCAGTTCCTGGGCCAGGCGCTCGGCCTCGCGCTCCGCGCCCAGCCCCGGTCCAGGCGCCGCCACGCGCTCCAGCGGCCACGGCACGCGAAAACCTTCCGCCTCGCGTTCCACGCGGAAGCTCTCCGGCCCGGCCAGCGCCACCCGCTGGCCGTGGCGCGGGCAGGTCAGGCGGTCGCCGGCCTCCACGGCGCAGCCGGACAAGTCCTGGCCCTCGTGGGGGCAAGCCGCCGGCAGGCCGAGATAGCCGTCCGGGCGGGCGAAGATGAGGATCGCCCGCGCCGCCGGCGCATCCGGAAAGCGCACCCGTCCGCGCCAGCGGCGCAGCGCTTCCAGCCATTCCACGGCCTCGACGGCCAGCCCTTTTTCAGTCATCCTTAACCTCAGTACAGAGAACACAGAGATGAAGCTGGTTTCAGGTGAATCGTCCACTCCCGATGGGTGAGAACGAAAATGCCGCAACCAATTTTTTCTCGGTGAACTCTGTGACTAAATTACTTTTTTAGCCAGAAATTCGAGCGGTTGTGGGTACGGCTTCAGCCGTACAGTCAGGCTGAAGCCTGACCCACAAATTCGATCATTATCCAGGGTGGCGATTCGCCATGACCGTTAGGGCCATTAAAGTTATTCATCCAGCCAGTGCGCGATCCAGGTGGCCGCCGCCTCCACCGCCGTCTCCACTTCAGGTGAAAGACCGGGGAGGAAAGGCGTCAGGGCGGCGGCTTCGGCCGCCAGGACGGTCAATCCGGGCAGTGGCTCGCCCAGGGCGGCGAGCGCCCGCAGCAGGTAGCCCACCCCCTGGCCGTGGCCGCCCGCCGCTTCCATCGGCACCTCCTCCGTGGTCAGCACCCGCAGCCTTCCCGGTTCCTCGCCGGGCGCCATGGCGTCCACCAGGACGGCCTTCCGGCAGCCCTGGAACAGCGCCAGGGTATTGAGTCCCGCCGTGCCCGCCTCGACCAGACGCACGTCGGCGGGCAGCGCAACGCCGGCCAGGCGGCGGAACACGGCGGGGCCGAAGCCGTCGTCGCCGTGTAGCGGATTGCCGAAGCAGAAGATGCCGCGCATCCCGCGTATTCCGGTCACGGCGCGAAGCGCAGGCGCCGCCCGCTGTCCAGCATGTGCACCGTGCACACCAGGCACGGGTCGTGGGAGCGGATGACGTGGCCGATCTCCACCGGGTCGTCCGGGTCGGCCACTTCCAGGCCGACCAGGCTCTGCTCCCAGTGCCCCGGCCGGTCGTCGCTGTCGCGCGGCGACGCGTTCCAGGCGGTGGGCGTGATGATCTGGTATTTCGCGATCACCCCGTTTTCGATGCGCACCCAGTGCCCCAGCGCCCCGCGCGCGGCCATCACCATGCCGTGGCCCTGGCCGTCTGTCTCGGCGTCGGGGCGCGGGGCCTGGAAATGCGGCTCGTCGAGATGCCCGGCCAGTTCGTCCAGCATGCGCCGCGCGTGTTCCAGCCCCACGGCGACGCGCCGCAGGCGGGCAAACTGGCGCAGCCAGGCGCTGCCGCCCTCGGCGGCGTGAAGCGCGCGGATCAGGGCGTCGCCGCCGATCAGCAGCTCGGCGAGCGGGCCGGTCTGCACCACCCGGTCGCCGTAGCGCGGCGCCTTGGCCCAGGTGTAGCGGTCGGAGGAAGGCTGGTAGTCGGGCACCGTTTCCCCTTCGTAGGGATGGCGGCCGCCGGGATAGGGGCGGAACCAGGAATGGCGCACGTGCTCGTTGATGAGCGCCTGATCCAGGGGCTCGGTCTGGCCGCTGTCGCCGTCGTGGAAGCCGCCGGGCAGCAAGTGGGCGTCGAACGGCGGCCCCCAGCGTTGCGGGTCGCACCCGGCGCCGTAGGAAAGCATGTGGGGCGTGCCGACGCCGACGCGGTGCAGGCCGATGGCGCGCGAAAAATTGGTCAGCAGGCCGAGCGCGGCATCGGCGCGGCCGGGCCGGTCCAGCCAGGCGAACAGCGCATCGGCGCTGTCCAGCGCCAGCCATTCGTCCATTGCTCCGCCCAGCACCCGCTCCTCGAACCAGCGCCGGGTTTCGTCCAGCACCGCACGGCACTCGACGATGCGGCGCGGGTTGGCCGGCGTGGTCACGCCGCCCGGCAGCATGTACGAGGAATGGGGCCATTGGCCGCCGAAGTGGGCGACGATCTCCACCACCCGGCGGGTGCGCGCCAGGGTCTCCAGGTGCGCCCAGCCGCGGAACGGCTCGAAGGCGGCCATCGCCGCGTCGCGCAGCGGGTGGCCGGCATAGCGTTCGTGGCAGAAATCGACGGCGAAATAGAGGAAGCTCTGGCGCAAGTCGCTCTGGATGCCCTCGGCGATCAGGCACAGGTTGCGGATGCGCGTGGCGTTGGGCGGCGGCGCCAGGCCCCATGCCTGCTCCAGTGCCAGCACGCCGCTGTAGAGGTGGGCGGTGCCGCAGATGCCGCATACCCGCGGGGTGATCACCAGCGCGTCGCGCGGCTTGCGGCCGAGCAGGATCTGCTCGAAACCGCGGTACAGCGTGCCCACCGCCCGCGCTTCGACCACCACGTTGTCCTCGATGGCGAGGCGGAATTCCAGGTCGCCTTCCACCCGGTTGAGATCGACGTTTACTTCCATCCGCGCCATGTCAGGTCTCCATCTTCTTCTTGCGCACCCGCTCCGGGGCGGCGGCGCGCGCCAAGTTTTTGTAAGCCATGTAGCGGGCGCGCTCCACGCCCAGCGGCAGGCGCACCGGCACGCTGCCGATCTTTTCGGTGCGGAACAGGTCTTCCTCGCGCGGAAAGTCCGGCGAGGTGCAGCCGAAGCATGGCACGCCGGCGCGCGTCTTGCTGGACGTGCCGTTCCACAGGTCGGCGTTGCAGACGGCGGACGTCATCGGGCCCTGACAGCCCAGGTTGAAGAACAGGCATCCCCGCCCGCCCAGCTCGGTCTCTTCGACGTCGTACTCGTGGTATTCGTTGCGGGTGCAGCCCTGGTGCACCAGGGTGTTGAAGAAGGGCTCGGGGCGGTTGAGTTCGTCCAGCGGCAGCGGCAGGCCGGCCGCCAGCCAGGCCAGGGTCTGCGTCATGGCGTGGGGATGGGCCGGGCAGCCGGCGACGTTGACCACCGGCAGGCCGCGCCGCGAGCGCCAATCCGCTCCCAGCAGCCCGCCCGGATCGGTGCGCAGGAATTGCAGGCCGATGCAGTCGCCCGGATTGGGCGGGGCGGCGTGCACGCCGCCGAACGAGGCGCAGGTGCCCATTGCCACCACCGCCCCGGCGCGCTCGGCCAGGGTCCGCACGATGGCCATCTTGGCCTGGCCGCGATGGCTGTCGTAAAGCCCGGTGCCGCGCGGCGCGGTGACGATGCTGCCCTCCACGCACAGGATGTCGAGCGTCTGCTCGCCGCTTTCGATGAGGTTCAGCAGCTCGTCGAAACGGCGCGCGGGAGCATGCGTCAGGGAAGGGTGCCACAGGAGGTCCACGCCCTGTATGGCAATCAGGGTTTCCAGGCTGGGGCTGTCCGCCCCCAGGATGGCCAGGGAATCGCCACCGCAAGATCCGGTTTGCAACCAGAACAATGTCGCCATCCGCCGCTCCTCCTGGTTCGTCTAAAGGCCGTCTCCGGCAGTAGAACCCATCCGGCATTTCAGGTCAAGCGGCGCGAGTCAGCGGGCGGTCAAGTGAAATAGCGGATCGGCGAAGCAGAAAAGCCCCTCTCCCGCGGGCGGGAGAGGGGTTGGGGTGAGGGACTTTGAGCCATAGTCAACGCTTGCAGTGACGCAAGCACCCTCATCCCCGGCCCTTCTCCCGCCTGCGGGAGAAGGGAGAAAACAGACCTGTGCCTCACCCCTCGCCCCTTACTTCCATAAACTCCGCCACCTTGTCCGCCGCCATCGGCCGGCTGATGAGATAGCCCTGGATGCCGTCGCAGTCGAGCTGCCTGAGAATCTCAAGCTGCGCCTGGGTTTCCACGCCTTCCGCGATCACCCACAGCTTGAGGCTGCGCGCCAGCGCGATCACGGCTTCGGCGATGGCGCGGTCGTCCGGGTCCACGGTGATGTCGCGCACGAAGGAGCGGTCGATTTTCAGCGTGCTCACCGGGAAGCGCTTGAGGTAGCCCAGCGACGAGTAGCCGGTGCCGAAATCGTCGATCGACAGGCGCACGCCCAGGCCGCTCAGGCCGTTGAGGGTGGCGATGGTTTCGCCGGTGTTGCTCATCAGGATGCTTTCGGTGATCTCGAGCTCCAGCTTGCCGGGCGGGATGCCGGCTTCGTCGAGCGCGCGGGCGACGGTTTCCAGCAGGCCTTTCTGGCGGAACTGTACCGCCGACAGGTTGACCGCCACCGACAAATGGCCGAATCCGGCGTCGTGCCACGCCCTGAGCTGGTTGCAGGCGGCTCGCAGGAGCCATTCGCCGATGGGGACGATGAGCCGGGTCTCTTCCGCCAGCGGGATGAATTTGGCCGGCGGGATCGAGCCCAAGGTTGGGTGGCGCCAGCGCGCGAGGGCTTCCAGGCCGACGATTTCGCCGTTGGCAAGGTCGAGCTGGGGCTGGTATTCCAGGTACAGTTCGCCGCGCTCCACCGCCTTGCGCAGGCCGATTTCCAGCTCCAGCCGCTCCATCGCCAGCGTGTTGACGCTTTCCGAATAGAACTGGAACGTGTTCCGCCCCAGGTCTTTCGCCTGGTACAGGGCGATGTCGGCGTTTTTCAGCAGGGTGTCCAGGTTGGTGCTGTCGGTCGGATAGAGGCTGATGCCGATGCTGGCGCTGGCGAATACCTCATGCCCGCCGAGCGGGAAGGGCGCCTCCATGATCTCGATGATTTTTTCCGCCACGGTGGCGGCTTCTTCGCTGCCGTGGACGTTGCCGAGCACGACGGCGAACTCGTCGCCGCCGAGGCGGGCAATGGTGTCCTCCTCGCGCACGCAGTGGGCCAGGCGGGCGGACACCGCTTTGAGCAGCGCGTCGCCGATACCGTGGCCGAGGGTGTCGTTGACCGTCTTGAAGCGGTCGAGGTCGATGTAGAGCAGCGCGGTCAGGCTTTCTTCGCGCCGGCTCCAGATGATCGCCCGCTCCAGCCGCTCCCGCATCAGGCGGCGGTTGGGCAGGTCGGTGAGCGGGTCGTAGAAGGCCAGGCGGCGGATGGTGGATTCCGCCAGCTTGCGCTCGCTGATGTCCTCCATCATGCCGACGAAATGGGTGACCGCGCCGTACTCATTCTTTACCGGCGAGATCGATTCGAGGCACCAGTACAGCTCGCCGTCTTTCCTGCGGTTGCGGAACTCGCCGCGCCATTCCACGCCGGAAGCCAGCGCCGTCCACATTTCCCGGTACAGCTCGGGCGGCGTTTCCCCCGAGGCGAGCAGGCGCGGGTTCCTGCCGACCACTTCCTCGGCTTCATAGCCGTTGATCTCGGTGAACTTGGGGTTGACGTATTCGATACTGCCCCGGAGATCGGTGATTATCACCGCGTTGGGGCTGTATTCCACCGCGCGCGACAGTTTGCGCAGATTTTCTTCGGCCTGCTCCCGCTCCGCCGACTGGCGCCGCGCGCGCACGGACACGAAACCGGCCGCGATCAGCCCCAACAGCCAGATGCCGCCGTGGGTCAGGCCCAAATTCTCGACGGCTTCCTGCTTGATCCGGAAATACTGCTTGAGGGGCACGGATACGTCTGTCGCGCCGCGGATGCCGCCCACCGGGATGTGCGTCCAGGCGTGGCACTGGAGGCAGCCTTGTTCCATGATCATCGGCCGCATCACGCGCAGATGGGGTTCGCCGTCGATCTGCATGACCGTGACGGCTTCCTTCCTGCCTTGTTCGAAGGTGAGCAGCGCCTGCTTTTCCCAGTCGTCCGGCCGGTTGCCCGGGTTGAGCACTTTCAGCCCGGTGATGCGCGCCTTGACGCCGTACAATTCGCTGAACTCCTCCATCATCTGGCGCAGCATGGTGGCCGGGTTCATCAGGGTAAGCTTTTCGCCGGAGGTGGCGGTGAGGTCGCGGTTGGCGATGTGGGCGAGGAAGGGCGTGGGCTGCACTTTGCCGCCCACCACGGCATAGAGACCGCCGCGGCTGGTCGCCCACAGGCGGAAAGCGAGGTCGCGGTCGAGATTGGCCTTGGCCTCCGCCATCGCGAGTCCCATCACCTTGGCGTTTTCCTGATGGATGTTCCAGGCCAGCGACGAACCCACCACCAGGGTCCACAAAAGAATGACCCAACCGGTGCGCTGGTTGATGGTTTTCCGCCGGGCGGGGGAAAGGGTCGGAGGCATGTGTTCGCTATCGGCGGCTGCGGGAGTTGAGCAGTTTATCCAAGTGGGTCGGGAAAAGCATCCGTCTTTCTTTGTCGGTGCGAATTCATTCGCACGGCGGTCGTCGATCATGCGAATAAATTCGCACCTAGAGTGTGTAGGATGCGGTGAGGCACGAACCGCATCACTCGCCGTATCCATAAGCCGCGAAAAAGCACAAAAAACACAAAAGATCAGTGGCGATGGTTTTTGTGCTTTTTGCGCCTTTTCGCGGCCAACGTTTTTCCTGATTAGCCACAATGTTCAGCAGAACCTGTAGGAGCGGCCTCCCGGCCGCGAACAACGGCATCGCGGCCAGGAGGCCGCTCCTACGCTGCAGTGTCCATCCTTCAGCTGAGGCTGGTGGCTAATCAGAACGTTTTTTGCCCCGTCCTTGGCGCCTTTGCGATGAGACCCGTTGCCGATCAGTCGGTTCCATCTTCCCCGCTCGACAAGAGCGACGCATTGCCGCCCACGGCGGCGGTATTGACCGCGACGGCGCGCTCCAGCGCGAAACGGTGCAGGTAGAACGGCCCGCCCGCCTTGGGGCCGGTGCCGGACAGGCCTTCGCCGCCGAACGGCTGGACGCCGACCACCGCACCGATCATGTTGCGGTTGACGTAGAGGTTGCCGACGTAGAGCCGGTTCTGGAGAAAATCGACGGTTTCGCCGATGCGGCTGTGGATGCCGCAGGTCAGGCCGTAGCCGGTGCGGTTGATGGCGGCGGCGACCCGGTCGAGCTCATCGGCGCCAAAGCGCACGACGTGCAGGATCGGCCCGAACACTTCGTGCTCGAGCAGGCCGAGATCGGGGATTTCGTAGGCACACGGGGCGAAAAAGCTGCCGTGCCCGGTCTCGGCGGACAGCGGCGCCCGGCCGATCGGCCGGCCGTGCGTTTCCAGGAATTCGACATGCCGCTCCAGCATGGCGAGCGCGTTGTCGTCGATCACCGGGCCGACGTCGGTGGCGAGCCGCGCCGGGTCGCCGACGCGAAGCTCCGCCATCGCCCCGGAGAGCATGTCGAGGACGCGCGGCGCGATTTCTTCCTGCACGAACAACACCCTGAGCGCCGAGCAGCGCTGGCCGGCGCTATTGAAGGCGGACTGGATCGCGTCGCCCACCACCTGCTCGGGCAGGGCGGAGCTGTCGGCGATCAGGGCGTTCTGCCCGCCGGTTTCGGCGATGAACGGCACGATTGCCCCCGGCCGCGCCGCCAGGGCGAGCTGGATGCGGTGCGCGGTCTCGGTCGAGCCGGTGAAGGCCACGCCGGCGATGCGCGCATCGGCGATCAACTTCATCCCCAGCGTGCCGCCCGCGCCCGGCAGGAAATGCAGGATATCGGGCGGGATGCCGGCCTCGAGCAAGAGGCGCACCGCTTTTGCTGCGACCAGCGGCGTCTGGCTGGCGGGCTTGGCGATTGCGGCATTGCCGGCCGCCAGCGCCGCCGCGACCTGGCCGGTGAAGATTGCCAGCGGGAAATTCCACGGGCTGATGCAGGCGAACACGCCGCGCCCATGCAGCGCGAGCGTGTTGCATTCGCCCGCCGGGCCGGGCAGCAATAGCGGCGCGGCGAAATCGCGCCGCGCGAGGTGGGCGTAGTAGCGGCAGTAATCGACCGCCTCGCGCACTTCGGCCAGCGCGTCGGGGATGCACTTGCCGCCCTCGCGCACGCACAGCGCCATCAGCTCGGCCCGGCGCGCCTCGAACAGGTCGGCGGCGCGGTCGAGACAGGCCGCGCGGGTTTCGGCGGGTGTCGCGTCCCATCCCGGCGCCGCCGCGGCGGCCAGCGCCAGCGCCCGTTCCAGCGCGGCTTCGTCCGCCTCGATGACGCTGCCGGCGGTGCGGCGGCGGTCGGATGGGTCGGCAACGCGGCGCTCGACACCCGCCAGGATTTTCCCGCCCACCACCGGCGCGGCCCGCCAATCTTGCGCCCAGGCTCGTTCCATGGCATCCGCCAGGGCGGTCAGCGCGGCGGGATCGGCCAGCGACAGGCCGGCCGAATTGCGCCGCGCCTCGCCGTAGAGCGCCGCCGGCAGCGGGATGCGCGGGTTGGGCTTGGCGGCATGCGCGGCCAGCGTCGCAGCGGGGTCGGCCACGACGGCGGCGAGCGGCACGGCCGGATCCGCCAGCCGGTTGATGAACGAGGTGTTGGCGCCGTTTTCCAGCAGGCGGCGGACGAGATAGGGCAGCAGCTCGCGGTGGCCGCCCACCGGCGCGTAGACGCGGCAGGGCCGGCTTTTGTCGATCTCCGCATAGAGCGTCGCGCCCATGCCGTGCAGGCGCTGGAATTCGAAGTCGGCGCCGTCGCCCGCGACCGCCAGCACGTAGGCGACGGCGTGGGCGTTGTGGGTGGCGAACATCGGGTAGAACAGGTCGGGGCGGGCAAGCAGCCGCCGGGCGCAGGCGAGGTAGGACACGTCGGTGGCCGACTTGCGGGTGTATACCGGATAGCCGGCGAGCCCCTGCGCCTGGGCGCGCTTGATCTCGCTGTCCCAGTAGGCGCCCTTGACCAGGCGCACCGGCAGCGGGCCACCGAGCTCTTCCGCCAGCGCGCCGAGCCAGTCGAGCACCGCCGGCGCGCGCTTCTGGTAAGCCTGCACGGCGAGCCCCAGCCCGTTCCAGGCCGTCGGCTGAATGCGGCGGCAGGCCGCCTCGAACACGTCCAGGGTGATTTCCAGCCGGTCGGCTTCCTCGGCGTCCACCGTCAGGCCGATGTTCGCGGCGGCGGCGAGTTGCGCCAGTTCCGTCAGGCGCGGCACCAGCTCCGCCAGCACGCGTTCGCGCTGAGCGTGCTCGAAACGCGGGTGCAGCGCCGACAGCTTGACCGAAATGCCCGGCCCGCCGCCGGCCGCCATGGCGATGGCGCGGATGGCGTAAGCGTAAGCCGCGAAGTGTTCCTCTGCGTCGGCGGCGGTGAGCGCGGCTTCGCCCAGCATGTCGAAGGAAAAACGATTAACGCGAAACTCGCGAAGCGAGACCTCGTCCCCCTCTCCCGTTTGCGGGAGAGGGTTAGGGGTGAGGGAAACGGTCGTGGCGCCTCGCCGTTTCATGGTCTGGGGCGGCGATTCGCCATGAGCGTTCGCCCGGTATTCGTCGTGCAGCGTGGTTTGCAGGGCTTCCTCGATGGTGCGGGCGAAGACGAAATGGCCGGCGAGCAGCGCCATCGCCTGTTTCAGCGCCACCCGCGCGGCCGACTCGCCGATGCGGGCGGCCAGACGTTCCATCCGCGTGCCGGCGTCGCCGTGAGGTTCGATCAGCTTGCCGGTGAACAGCAGCCCCCAGGTGGACGCGTTGACCAGCGCCGAAGGGCTGTGGCCCAAGTGGTGCAGCCATTGGCCGTGCGCCAGCTTGTCGTGGATCAGGCGGTCGGCGGTGGCGGCGTCGGGAATGCGCAGCAGCGCCTCGGCGAGGCACATCAGCAGCACGCCTTCCTCGGAAGACAGGTCGTATTCGTGCAGAAAAGCGTCGGCCAGGGCGGATGACGGATGCGCCCGCGCCGCCGCGGCGAGGCGCAGGGCGTCGTCGCCGATCCGTCGTTGCAGCGGATCGTCCAGCCGCGCCTCGCGCAGCAGGCGTTCCACGCAGGCGGTTTCGTCCGCCAGATGGGCCGCGCCGATGGCGGCGCGTAGGGTGGGTAGGGTAGGGGCGGCGTTCATGTCGAAAAACCCTTTAGGCTCGTCCAGAGTTTTTGAAATCGAAACATGCTCGTAGGAGCGGCCTCCCGGCCGCGATATGGACTATCGCGGCCGGGAGGCCGCTCCTACATTGGCGCCAAGGACCTACGCGGTCTTCACCGGCACATCCCAGCCGCCCTCGAAGAAATGCGTGCCCAGCGGGGTTCTTTCCCTGGGCGCGAGTTCCAGCCCTTTCAGTTCGTCGTTCAGCACGTCGGCCTCGGTCTGGTAGCCGACGGCGATCATTGCCATGATGGCGAATTCGTTCGGGATGCCGAACTCGGCGCGCACCTTGGCGTCGTCGAAGCCGCCCATCTGGTGCGCCATCAGGCCGCTCGCCACGGCTTGCAGGCAGAGGTTCTCGGCGGCGGCGCCGGTGTCGTACTGGCCCCATCGGTTGGGCTTGCCGTTCTTGCGGAACAGGCTGTTGGCGGTGGACACCAGCAGCACCGGCGCGTTCTTCACCCAGTCCTGGTTCCATTCGCCCAGACAATTGAACGCCTTCCGCCAGGCGGCCTCGTCGCTGTTGCGGTCCCACACGATGAAGCGCCACGGCTCGTCGCCGAAGCAGGAAGGCGCCCAGCGCGCCGCTTCCAGCAGGGAAACAATCTGCTCGCGGCTGACCGGCCGATTCGCGTCGAAGGCACGGCCGCTCCAGCGCCGGGCGAGAAGTTCGTGGATGTCGGCTTGGGTTTGGGCGATTTTGTGCTGCATGGCGTTCCTTTCTCGGTATTGGTTTTATTTTTGGGCGAGCCGGCGGTCAAATTGATTTCATGCTGATCTGTGGGTCAGGCTTCAGCCTGACATGCACGGCGCATCCCACTGTTTATTCTGACAGCTCCTAGGGTGCGCCAAACGTGCCATTTGCGTCAATTGGTGCGCATGTATCGAGAGGAAATCCCGGATTCCGTGAAGCTCCATCCGGGCTACAGTCCGATGATCAAGCCAGATCGAACAACAAAATTTCGGCCGAATCGTCCGAGTCCAGGTGGAGCGCGCTTTCGCCCTCGATGCGTGCGCCGTCGCCGGCTTCCAGCGTCATGCCGTTGAGCCGCACCGTTCCCCGCGCCACCTGGAGCCAGGCGCGGCGGCCGGCCGGCAAGCGGGTTTCCGCGCCGTGGGCGCGGTCGATCAGCGCGGCGTAAAGCTTCGCGTCCTGATGGATGGTCACGGAGCCGTCGCCGCCGTTGGGGGAAGCGACCAGGCGCAGCCTGCCGAGTTTTTCGTCGGCGCCGAAGTATTTCTGCTCGTAGCTCGGCGCGATGCCCTTGCGCGCGGTTTCGATCCAGATTTGCAGCAGATGCACCGCCTCGGTGGCGGAGGCGTTGAATTCGCTGTGGGTGATGCCGCTGCCCGCGCTCATGCGCTGCACTTCGCCGGGGCGGATGACGGTGCCGTTGCCCATGCTGTCCTTGTGTTCCAGCGCGCCGGACAGGACATAGGTGACGATTTCCATGTCGTGGTGGGGATGGGTGGGGAAGCCGGCGCCCGGCGCCACCGTGTCGTCGTTGATCACGCGCAGGCTGGAATAGCCCATCTGCGCGGGGTCGTAATAGTCGGCGAAGGAGAAAGTGTGCCAGGTGTCCAGCCAGCCGTGGTCGGCGTGGCCGCGCTCGGCGGCTTTGCGAATGGTGATCATGGTGCCTCCTGGGGTTGGTTTGTTATGATCTAAAATCCTTGCCGTAAAAAGGCACAAAAAGCACAAAATAAACATTCGGTCCGTGGCGAAAATGCCACATACAGACCCCTCCCGCAGGCGGGGGGCTGCCAGTCGAGTCGCCACTTTTTGCGCTTTTTGTGCCTTTTTGCGGCTAACAAATTCGATATGTCCAATTACGAAGAGTTTCAAGATGCCGGCAGAAAAAGCCATCCGCTATCGCGGCCGTTTCGCCCCTTCGCCGACCGGGCCGCTGCATTTCGGCTCGCTGCTGGCGGCGGTGGGCAGCTTTCTCGAAGCGCGCAGCCGCGGCGGCGAATGGCTGGTGCGGATGGAGGATCTGGATTTGCCCCGCGTCGTGCCCGGCGCGGCGGACGGCATCCTGCGCACGCTCGAGGCGTTCGGCCTGTACTGGGACGGGCCGGTGCTGGTTCAGAGCGCGCGCACCGAAGCCTATCGCGCCGCCTTGGCGGAGCTGGAAAAACTCGGCGCGGTTTACCCTTGTGCCTGCACCCGCAAGGAAATCGCCGATTCCGCGCTTAACATGAAACTCGCGAAGCGAGACCTCGTCCCCCTCTCCCGTCCCGCCGTGGTCGCTGCGCAGCAGCGGGAACCCGGCGAGGATACCCCTTGCGGGTGTAGGGAGAGGGCTAGGGGTGAGGGGAGCGGCATCGACGGCCCGGTCTATCCCGGCACCTGCCGGGGCGGGCTGCCCATCGGGCGCAGCGCCCGTGCCGTACGCCTGCGCACCGGTTCAGGCGTGGTCGAGTTCGACGATGGCTTGCAAGGGAAAGTGAGCCAAAACCTGGCCACGGAGGTGGGCGATTTCGTCGTCCGCCGCGCCGACGGCCTGTTCGCCTACCAGCTCGCGGTAGTGGTGGACGACGCCGAGCAAGCGGTCACCCACGTCGTGCGCGGGGCCGACCTGCTCGACTCCACGCCGCGCCAGATCTACCTGCAACGCCTGCTTGGCTTGCCCACTCCGGCCTATCTGCATTTGCCGGTGGCGGTGAACCAGCGGGGCGAAAAGCTCAGCAAGCAGACGCTGGCGCCGGCGGTGAGCGCGGACGATCCGGTGGGGGTGTTGTTCGACGTGTTGACGTTCCTCGGCCAGGCGCCGCCGCCGGAGTCGAGGGAGGATGGGCTTGAATTCCTGTGGAAGTGGGCGGTTGCTCACTGGCGTGCCGACAGGCTGCCGGCGCGGCGGGCGATTCATTGGTAGGGTGCGGTGAGGCACGAACCGCACCGATCGCGGATGATGCGGTTCGTGCCTCACCGCATGTGACTCCTCTCCCGTCTCGCGTCTCGCCGTGGTCGCCTAGCAACAGGAACCCGGCGGAGATACTCCCTCTCCCCGACCCTCTCCCGCCTGCGGGAGAGGGAGCCCCGTACTCAGGCCGCAATCTGGCCCAGATCGACCGTCACCGGCCGGAAATCGAGCGCGCTGAAATCGTCCTGCACGCCGTGACCGAAATCGAGGATGGTGTCGTCCTCCTCGTCGTAGAACCAGTTCAGCCTGACGCGGTTCTTGGTGCAGGCGGAGTCGTTCAGCAGCTCGAAGATGCTGTAGAGCATCTTGGTGCTGGCGCTGTTGAAGTAGGTCAGCTGGAAATTGAATTCGATGTCGCGCCCGTCCGCCGATTTTAGGTAGGCGGCCAGCCCGGTCAGGAGCGGCTGGAAGAAGTGGGCGGCGTTTTCCGGGTAGGCTTCGCCGACGAGGCTGAGGACGTTCCCGGAAAAACGGAAGTCCACTTCGGGCGATTCGAGGGTGCGTGCGATGTAGATGTCGTTCATGATGGGTTCCTCAAATGATGGCTTTCAGGTTGAAAAATGACAGTTCGGTTTCGTGGCCCGGCATGTCGATCAGGGAATATTCGATCGGCTCGGAGGCGTCCCGCGCCACGGTCAGCAGGCCCAGTCCGGCGCCCTTGCTGATGCCGTCGTCGTTGTTGTCGCTTTTGAGCTGCGCGCGGTAGGCCTGCTTGATCTCGTCCAGGCTCATCGACCTGAGCGGTTCGAGCCGGGCGCGGATGCGGTCGGCATACTGCTTGCGGACCAGGTTGCCGCACATGATGAAATACTTGCCGTCGCGCTTGCCGACCGCCACCGTTCCGAGTTTTTCGCCCTTCGAATCGGGGGCTTCCGGCGAGTAGTGCAGCGCGTTCTGCACCATTTCGACGAAGCTGGAAAATAGCTTGCGCGAGATCGGCCCTTTCGCGTCCTGGCTTTCCAGGCGCTGCTTGAGGGCGTCGCCCATGGTGCCGATGACGTTCTGCGAGAGGCTGCCGTTGTAATAAAAAATGATGCCGTTCTGGTCGGCGTTGTTGCAAAAAGCGTTGAATCCTTCGAGTTGCATGTGATTTTCCTGTGTTTGGTGTAGGTGCGAATTCATTCGCACATTGGGCCATCGATCGTGCGAATGAATTCGCGCCTACAGGCGGAACCCCATCAGACTGACGTCGTCCCGCCGGCGCTGCTTGCCCTGGTACTGGTAAAACGCCTGCATGATGATTTCCTCCTGCTCCGTCATCGGCTTGCGGTGGTGTTCCAGCAGCAGGCTGGCGAAGCGCTTCTTGCCGAAGGAAATCTCCTTCGGCCCGCCGATCTGGTCGATGATGCCGTCGGTGGTCAGGTACAGGCGCATCCCGCGCGACAGGGCGATTTCCTTGTTGGTCCAGGCGTAGTCCATCGGCGTATCGACGTAGCCCACGCCCTTGCGGTCGCCTTCCAGCATGCCGACTTCGGCGGCGCCTTCCTCGATGAAGAAAATCGGCGTTTTGGCGCCGGCGTAGACCAGCTTGCCTGCGGCCGGATTGACCCAGCAGAACGCGGTGTCCATGCCGTCGTCGGAATGTTCGTGGCCGTCGTGCGCGTGCCTGCCGCCGTCGATCGGCACGATGTTCTGCTCGCCGATCTGGCCGAGGGAGGTCTTGACCTTGCGGTTCATGATCGACAGCGCGCCGGCGGGGTCGTGGCGGTTGTCTTCCAGCAGGATGTGATCGAGGAACGACGCCATGATCAGCGTCATGAACGCGCCCGGCACGCCGTGGCCGGTGCAGTCGATCAGGGCGAAGAAAAAGCCGTCGTCGAATTTCTTGCAGAAATAGTAGTCGCCGCCCACCCGGTCGCGCGGCTCCCAGCGCATGAAATAGTCGTCGAGCGAGGCCGCGAGGTCTTCCTTCGACGAGCGCTGGAACGATTTCTGGATGATGCTCGCGTAGTTGATGCTCTCCATCACCAGCCGGTTCTTTTCGGCCTGCAGGTACGAAACCACGCGGACCAGATCTTCGCCGGTGCCGATACCGAGGTAGCCGCCGTCCTCGCCGGTGATGATGAAGCCGTCGTTGAGCGTCTTGCCGCCGGCGCCGACCACCTTGAAGCTCAGGTCCTGGATGCAGAGGTTGCGGTCGACGATGAGCGGCTCCTTGTCCATGAAGGCGATGCAGCTCTTGCGGCTGTATAGCTCGCGCCGGAACGGCTTGGCGAAGCCGTCCATGAAAATGTTGCGGTTGATCAGGCCGATCGGCTTGCCGTTCTCGACGACCGGCAGGCCGATCACTTCCGGCCGGTCGGTGAGCAGCCGGAGCACGTCGTCGTTGGTGTTTTGCGGCGTCACCACCGGCACATCCTTCATCAGGCTGTGGGCGATGTATTCCGCCTCGATCTGGGCCAATCCGGCCTTGGATTGGGCAACCGTTGAATTGTCGAGCATCTGTCCGTTCCTAGGAAATTACGGTGCGGACAGCTTAGGTTTCGAATGTGACATGGCAATGACAGGCGTTGAACCTTGTCGCCAAGATAGGGTTGTAGGTGCGAATTCATTCGCACAACCCACTTCGTGCGAATGAATTCGCACCTACTTGCGTTGAGGGAGCTTGGCGTTAAAGCCGCGGCTCAGGCATTCACCGGATTGTCGAGGATGCCGATCAGGTCGGCGAAGACGGCGGCGGCTTCCGGGGCGAGATTTTCCAGGCGCAGGTACAGATCGCGGGCGATGTCCCGCAGCCGCCAGCTAATTTCGTGCCCGACGACGTCGATTTCCAGGAAAATCTCCCGGTCCTCCGGTGCGAAGGCGGGCAGGTAGCCGTTCTCGAAGCAGACTTCGATTCCGGTGGCCTTCAAGGCCTGTCCCAGCCCCTCGAGCCGGTTCATTACCCGTTCCAGCAGCTGCGAGCCGATTTTGGGCAAGGAGGGGCTCAGCGAGATTTTTTCGCATTCCGCAAAGGCGTGCGCCAAGGTTTTGACGACTTCCTGCGTCTTGGAAACGGAAACGCTTTGCGCTTCGACCGAACCGACGGGAAGCGGGGTGCCGGAATAATTGCGCCGCAGCGTGGAGAACACCGAAATCAGGCTGCGCGGGTGCTCGCCCGGCACGCATTTCAGCGCGAGGCACGAGCGGATGAGAACGTCGTCCTGGCGCACGATGATCCCGCTCAACGCCTCGGCCATGGAAAGCACCTGCGCTTCCGCGCTGATCTGGTCGCCGGCGAGCTGGCGCGGGTAGCCGCTGCCGTCGAGCCGCTCGTGATGCCCGGCGATGGCGTCGATCACGCTCCTGGGATAATCGGTGAGTTCGTCGAGAACGATCTGGCCGATGCGCGGATGCGCCGCCACGTGCTTCCATTCCTCCGGCCGCAGCGGGCGCTGGGTGCGGAAGAAATCGGGCTGGATGTACAGTTCGCCGATGTCGTGCAGAAGGCCGGCCGATGCCAGTATCGCCCGCACGTTGTGCGGCAGCCGCTGGTGCGCGCCGAGCGCAACCGAAATCAGCGCGACCAGGACCCCGTGCCGAAAGGCGCCTTCCCGGCTCCGCTCCGCGACGGTCAGCAGCAAGGCGGCAACCGGGTGCAGCGACAGGTCGGCTAAAGTCTCGAAAATGGCGGCCTGCTTGTCGCCCATGAATACCTTGAGCGCCGGCACCTCGTCCAGCAGCGCCTTCGCCTCGGCCAGAACGGTCGCCGCGGTCAGGCCATCGGCCACGCTGAGCGAGGTTTCCAAAGGCTTGCGCAGTTTGTGGCGCACCAGCCGCTCCTTCATGGCCGGCGCGATGGCGGCCCCCTTCGCCAGCAGCTTGGTGCCGTGCGCATCGTAAATGTCTTCCGACGCCGAAACCTGCGTCGATTCGGCCAGCTTCATGACGCTATCGAGACAGTGCTCGTTAACGGAATTTAGGGTGCTGTCTGCCATTTTTTCGGGGGCGGGGGTGCGATCGATTTTAATAGTATTTTGCTCGCTATTCTACGCGCAGACGGCGCCAAGCAACAATCTTCGTGATGCCGATTTTTGAAGTGTTGGCCGCTCGTTCACTAAAACAACGACCCCTGCTCGGCCGGCCAAGGAATGCCGGA